>NZ_CP003915.1:2212240-2528275 GCF_000521505.1 Advenella mimigardefordensis DPN7 | reverse complement strand
TGTGCAATCGTCCGCGGTCAAGGCGCTGGAATTGTTATCTTTGCAATCGTTTCGACGGTTGCCGAAATTTGGCTCGACATTGGGCAACTCGGTACAGTCGGGACTGACATTTGACACGATCCGCAGCCGCATGCGCATGGATGCCGGTCGCCTGTTTGTAGAGGATTTTCGCCTGAACGGGCCGTCATCGGCCATTGTGGCCTCGGGAATGACAGACCTGAAATCCGAAAGCCTGGATTTTCAGGCGGTGGTGGTGCCTAAGCTGGATGTGAGCGGCGCTTCGGTACTGGCAGGAACCATCGTGAATCCGGCAGTTGGCGTGGGTGCTTTCCTCACGCAATGGCTATTGCAGGCACCACTGCAGCGTGCACTCACGGTAAACTATCATGTCACCGGAAGCTGGGGCAAGCCATTGCTGAACGACGTGGCGCTGCCCAGCGAGGAAGAATTGAAAAGTCGTGAATCCGAAAGAAAGGTGGATGAGTTGTATCGGACCCATTAATTGGTTCACCAATATTGTTGAGGTAAAAAATGGCCTTGAGTGTATTTGATATTTTCAAGGTGGGTATCGGGCCTTCCAGTTCCCATACCGTCGGCCCCATGATTGCCGCATTGCGTTTTGTGAACCGTCTGGACGAAGGCGGGCTGCTGGAAAAGGCGCGGCGGCTTCATATTGAGATGTTCGGGTCTTTGGGCGCGACCGGCAAGGGGCATAAAAGTGATATGGCCGTGGTCATCGGGCTACATGGTTACCAGCCCGAGCCCCTGGACCCGGACATTGTGCCGGGCCTGATCGGGCAGGTGCGCGCCAGCGGCACGGTCGGGCTGCTTCGTCGCCACGATATTGCCTTTGATGTAAGCACCGATATCAAGTTCAATCGGCGCGAAACATTGCCCCAGCATTCGAACGGGATGCGTTTCAAGGCTTTTGATGCCACCGGCCAATTGCTCCTGAAGAAAGAATACTATTCCATTGGCGGCGGCTTCGTGATGAATTGCGATCGGGTTCGGGTGAATCTGACGCCGGACATCGCGATTCCCTATCCCTTCAACTGCGGCCAGCAATTGCTCGATTTATGTCAGAGACATCAGTTAACCATTGCTCAGTTGATGATGGAGAACGAAAAGCATTATCGGCCAGAGGCAGAAGTTCGGCAGAAGATCCTGGATTTGTGGTCAGTGATGCAGGCCTGTGTCACGCGGGGCTGTTCGGCCACCGGCAATCTGCCGGGGTTTCTCAATGTACGGCGGCGCGCCAGACAGTTGCACGAACAGTTATGCAGCCGGCCTTATGAAGCGCTGAAAGACCCGCTGGCCATGCTCGACTGGGTGAGTTTATATGCCCTGGCCGTGAATGAAGAGAATGCAGCCAGCGGCAAGGTGGTAACGGCGCCAACCAATGGAGCAGCAGGGGTGATACCCGCTGTTCTGCATTATTACGTGAATTTCGTGCCTGGCGCCAATGAGCAGGGGGTGATCGATTTTCTGCTCACCGCAGCCGCCATTGGTATTCTTTATAAGGAAAATGCCTCCATTTCCGGGGCCGAGGTTGGTTGCCAGGGGGAGGTGGGCGTTGCGTGTTCCATGGCCGCAGGCGCATTGGCTGCGGTATTGGGCGGCACTGTGCCGCAGGCCGAAAATGCCGCTGAAATTGGTATGGAGCATAATCTGGGCATGACGTGCGATCCGGTGGGTGGCATGGTGCAGATTCCCTGCATCGAGCGCAATGCGATGGGAGCAGTGAAAGCCATCAATGCCGCCCGCATGGCATTGCGGGGTGACGGGACGCATTATGTGTCGCTGGATAAAGTCATCCGGACCATGATGCAGACCGGGGCGGATATGCAGTCGAAATACAAGGAAACATCGCGAGGCGGGCTGGCAGTCAATATTATTGAATGTTGAAAAAACGCGTGCCGTTATTTGATGAATATTTGATATCTCCATCGGTAACATGGTGACAATTCATCTTTACGTTCGCATTCATGTTTTCTACTACAGCTGCCACACCTGATCCCTTGTCTCGTATTGGGGCACCAGACTGGCTATCGCGTCTGGCGCTCAGCCCTTTCGTTCTTCCGTTGCTGCTGCTGAGCACGACGGCCTGGTTCGTGCTGGGGAACTGGTTTTGGCCGCTGCTTAACCCCGACGAAGGACGTTATGTTGGCGTTGCGCTGGAAATGCTGCATGCCCACGAGTGGGGAACGCCGCTGCTTAACGGCATGCCTTATTTTCACAAGCCGCCCCTGTTCTACTGGCTGACCGCCGCGAGCATGGCGGTCTTTGGTGAAAACGAATTTGCGGTCAGGCTGGCACCCGCCCTGGCGGGGCTGTTGATGGTTGGCGGTCTTTTTGTTTTTGTGCGGCGGTTTGTGCTGCCATCGCGTGCGCTGGTGGCAGCCGTTATTTTAGCTGCGACACCGCTGATGTTCGGTGCAGCCCATTATGCCAATCTGGATTTACTGGTGGCGGCCATGATTACCAGCACGATTCTGTGTGGTGCCACCGCTGTCCTGCTGCTGCAGCAAGGCGAATCACCTACCAAATGGGTACTGGCGATGTATCTGTTCGCCGGTTTGGGTTTTCTGGCCAAGGGGCTGATCGGATTTGTTCTGCCAGGTGGCGTATTGCTGATCTGGCTTCTTGCAGAGCGCAGATTTTCGGCGATTCCTGTGCTATTGCGCCTTTCGGGCATCCTGCTGTTTCTGCTGGTGGTGTTGCCATGGCTGTTCTTGATGCAAAGCCGGTATCCGGGGTTCCTCCATTATTATCTGGTCTATCAGCAGTTTGAACGTTTTTCCCAAGGCGGCTTCAACAATGTCATGCCCGTCTGGTTTTATGTGGCAGTACTGCTGGCGAGCATGCTTCCCTGGTATCGGTCAGGGCTGTCTGCCATCTTTACACGCCATTACTGGAGGCCGGAGCGTGACGCCGGCGTTCGCCGCCTGATGTGGGTATGGCTCCTGCTGATTCTGGCTTTTTTTTCTATTCCGCAATCCAAGCTGGTCGGATATATACTGCCTGTGCTACCGCCTCTGGCTTTCCTTTTTGCCGAATTTTATCGCGGCATCTTTACGGGCGATAGAACTACCGCAGCAGCGCAAAATACCAATCTGGCCGAGCCTGATGTGGCGGGCAGGGCGCAACAGCGTTATTTTCTGGGGCGAGTGTTGGCGTGTGTTGCCCTGGGCATTGCGGGACTGGTCTATTTGTCTGTGGCGCATCTTCCCGGCAGCAGTCGCCTCGTAACGGCCATGGACCGCGCGCCGCAAACGATGGTGGGTGCGCACGATCGCTATTACAGTCTTGATAATTACCCATTCGATTTTCGATTTTATACAGGTCACAATCCTGATTTGTACGTGGTCAGCGACTGGAATGATCCTGCACTGTCTACCAAGGACAACTGGCAGAAAGAACTCTGGGATGCCAACAATTTTGGCGCGCCCGGTAGCGCCAGCCACCTGCTGTTGCCCGCTGATTTCTTACGTTCCGTATGTGTGCCTGTAGATTATCGGCGCTGGCTGCTGGCTGATGCCAAACAGATGGATAATTATCCCGAACTGAAAAAACTGACCCCTTATTTCGAGGAGGACAGGCGGCGCGTGTATCTGGTGCCTGCCGGACAGGTCTTGCCTTTTTGCGCATCACGCCCGGTTCCGTCTGCGCAATAGACAGCCGTTGCTGCACAGGAAAATGGCCGGCATGCAGGCAGCACGCCGGCTATGTCGCCAGGTTTTTGCCGGCAGACATTCAGACCAGCATGCCGGCTTTTTCAATAAATTGAATGATGGCATCGATTCCATCGCCGGTTTTCATATTGCACATCACAAATGGCCGATTCTGGCGCATGCGTTCGGTGTCCTGACGCATGATGTCAAGCGAGGCACCCACATACGGCGCCAGGTCGGTTTTGTTGATAATCAGCAGATCAGATTTGGTGATGCCGGGGCCGCCCTTGCGGGGGATTTTTTCTCCGCCCGCAACATCAATCACATAAATCGTTAAATCCGAGAGTTCCGGGCTGAAGGTGGCTGCCAGATTGTCTCCACCGGATTCGATAAACACGATGTCGGCCTGCGGAAAACGCTGCAGCATCTGATCAATCGCACGCAGATTAATAGAGGCATCTTCACGGATCGCTGTATGCGGACAGCCGCCGGTTTCGACACCCATAATGCGTTCCGGGGGCAGGGCACCCGATACGGTCAGCAGGCGTTGATCTTCCTTGGTATAGATGTCGTTGGTAATCGCGACAAGATCATAACTTGCGCCCATCTTCTTGCACAACACTTCGAGCAGCGTGGTTTTGCCCGACCCCACGGGTCCACCGATGCCAACGCGCAGTGCCGGCAGTGTTTTGGTTCTGTTGGGAGTGTTCATCGGGTATATCCTTTTATCCTGATCCAGGATTGATTGTTTGAAGGGTTGGCTGTCATGTAACCATGGTTTTTGACCGTCGACAAAGAACAGACATCGCGCGGGCGTCTCATGATCGGAACAGCCTGGAGAACTGGCTTTCGTGGCGAGCTGCCACCACGGCATACTGTGGGGCAAGGGTACGGATGGCGGGTGGCGTTTGGCTCGCCATGTTTTGGGCGGCGCGTACCGCGAGATCCAGTTGAGGAATCAGCGCCGAGAGCAGGCGTTGTCCTGCCGTCTGGCCCAGTGGAATGGTTCTGATTGCTGCCATCACCTGATTTTCCACCCAGGCAAATAACAGAGCAGTGACGCCGGCTTCTTCAGGCAGCTTCAGGGCGGCGACGGCACAGGCGTGGACAGTCGGAAAGCAGGGGGCGTCCAGTTTCGTGAGCAGGGTATATTCGTTTCCGGAGGCCCATTGCAGGGCACCGATTAGGTTGATCAGCGAAATACCCATCTGAGTGGTTTCGGCGCGGGCTTCGGCCGTTTCGCGACTGGCGTAATACCACTGGTTCCACTGGCGGATGACATTGAAATCCTGCAGGCGCCACGCACGGGACAGCACTATCCAGATAACAGCGTCGCAGCCAGTCATCACCGTGTGCAGCGTCTCTTCGATCCACTGACCGGCATCAGCCTCATTTTTTACGATGCCCAGCTCGACGGCGGACTCCAGCCCCTGAGAATAGCTGAAGCCACCGACAGGCAGAGCAGGGGAAGACAGACGCATCAATTGTGCGTATTGGGCAGGTGTCATGATGGATGGGTTATCGGCCCGGATGTGCAGGCGTCGGGTTCAGGGACGGATGCAATGCGCTGCCTTCTTCACAGTTGTGATCGTTGTGTTGCGATTTCTGCGTACTGTCGATGTGACCGTGAACATGTTTGTGATGGCCTTGTTTCGAGTGAGGCGAGTGCGTATGGTCTGGCCGGTCACCGGTTGCAAGCTGATGAGCATGGCCATGAGCATCAGGATGATCATGGGGATGATCATGAGGGTTATGATGACGATGATCATGGTCACTCGCAGCGTCGAGATCATGAGCATGATATGCGGCCTGTGCCAGTGAATAGTCCTCTTCAAACGTTTCATCATGGCCGTGTTTATGGCCACCGCCATACGCGCCGGTTTCCGGATTGAAAGGCTGTTCAACTATGGATGTGTGAACACCCAGGCGATCGAGCATTTGCGCCAGAACCGGATCGTATGCCAATTGCAGATAGTCTGCGCCAACTTCAAGCATGACATGGCGATTGCCCAGATGATAGGCGGCGCGTGCCAGATCTATTGGAGTATCGGCCTGTACCCGCAGTAGTTGCTCCGGTTGAGCCTGCACCGCAATAATGCCGCCATCGTCAGCAACGAGCGCGTCACCCGGTTGCAGGACTTCACCTCGGGTGATGATCAGGCGGATTGGCTCGCCATTTTCCAGTGTCACTAGCTGGCGACTGCGGCGTCGCTGTTCAAATGTCATGTGCGCTACGGGTGCACGGGCGAGCAGCGTGCCCGAAAGGCCGCTGTGGCGCAGGATTTTCTGTACAGTACGCGTCATCTCAAAGAGGCTCCAGGATCATGAGTGAAATATCAGAATAGAAAGTAGCGCTGCGACATGGGCAAGGTTTTTGCCGGTTCGCAACGCAGGAGCTGGCCATCGGCAAACACCTGATAGGTTTGCGGATCAACCCGGATATCGGGTAGCCAGTCATTGCGCACCATATCGCGCTTGCCAATATTGCGGCAGCCGCTGACGGCACAGAGCGTTTTTTGCAGGCCCAGGGCATGCACGGCCGGGTTGTCCAGCCCGGCCTGGGACACAAAGGCCAGCGATGTATTCAGCGCGCGTCCGAAGGAGCCGAACATTTTCCGATAGTGCACCGGTTGTGGCGTAGGGATGGACGCATTCGGATCGCCCATGACGGCGTGAGCAATCATGCCGCCTTTCACAATCAGGCTGGGCTTGACGCCAAAGAATGCGGGTCGCCACAAAACAAGATCGGCCAGTTTGCCGCTTTGTAGGGAGCCGACCTTATGGGCGATGCCATGTGCAATCGCCGGATTGATGGTGTATTTGGCGATGAAGCGTTTGACGCGGTTATTGTCGGAACGGCTGGAGTCTTGCTCCAGGCTGCCGCGCTGTTGCTTCATTTTGTCGGCGGTCTGCCAGGTACGCAGAATCACTTCGCCCACCCGTCCCATGGCCTGTGAGTCGGAACTCATGATCGAAAAGGCGCCAAGGTCGTGCAGAATGTCTTCTGCCGCGATGGTTTCCCGACGAATGCGGCTTTCGGCAAAGGCCAGATCTTCGGCGATGGATGCATCCAGATGATGGCAAACCATCAGCATGTCCAGATGCTCGTCAATCGTATTATGGGTGAACGGCATGGTGGGGTTGGTAGAGGCGGGCAGCACATTGGGTATGCCAGCGGCGCGAATAATATCGGGCGCATGACCGCCGCCCGCGCCTTCGGTATGGAAGGTATGGATGGTGCGTCCCTTGAAGGCAGCCAGAGTTGCTTCGACAAACCCCGATTCGTTCAGGGTATCGCTGTGAATGGCTACTTGCGTATCGGTTTGGTCGGCCACACTCAGACACGTATCAATGGCTTGTGGGGTGGTGCCCCAGTCTTCATGCAGTTTCAGGCCAAGCGCACCGGCCTGTATCTGTTCCAGTAGCGGTTCTGCAGCGCTGGCATTGCCTTTGCCAAGCAGCCCGATATTCATCGCAAAGGCATCGGTGGCGCCAAGCATGGCATGGATATGCCACGGTCCCGGGGTGCAGGTGGTCGCGAACGTGCCGGTAGCGGGGCCGGTGCCGCCGCCAATCATGGTTGTGATACCCGACGAGATTGCCTCTTCGATCTGTTGCGGGCAGATAAAGTGAATGTGGGTATCGATGCCGCCAGCGGTAACGATAAAGCCTTCGGCAGCAATAATTTCGGTACCGGGGCCGATAACGATGGTAACGCCGGGCTGGATGTCAGGGTTGCCGGCTTTGCCGATACCCGTGATATGGCCGTTTTTGATGCCGATATCCGCTTTGACAATACCGGTGACAGCATCAATGATCAGTGCGTTGGTGATGACGGTATCGGCGCAGTCTGCCGTACAGCGCTGGCTTTGTCCCATGCCGTCGCGAATGACTTTACCACCACCAAATTTGACTTCTTCACCGAAGATGGTGAAGTCCTGTTCCACTTCCACAATCAGCCCTGTATCTGCAAGCCGGACGCGATCGGCCACGTCGTTGGCAACCGTAGGACCAAAAATTTCGGCATAGGCCTGTCTTGATATGCTTGTCATTCCAGCGCTCCCATGACGCTACCCGTAAAGCCGAAGACGCGCCGGTCACCCGCCAGGGCAACCAGTTGCACGGTACGGACCTGACCCGGCTCGAAGCGCACGGCAGTTCCGGCAACAATATTTAAGCGATACCCCCGGGCCCGCTGGCGGTCAAACAGCAGCGCCGCATTGGTTTCGGCAAAATGGTAATGTGATCCAACCTGAACCGGGCGATCGCCGGTGTTGGTTACTTCCAGAACAAGGGTGGCGCGTCCCGTGTTGATTTCTATGTCGCCATCAGCGGCGATAATTTCACCAGGAATCATGATGTATCTCCACGCTTAGTGACCGGCCAGCATCAATATCGCTCCGTATGAAGCAATACCCGCACCGGCCAGCCTGGCCGGCCAGGCATGACGCTGAGTCAGTATCGCGCCGGCAACCATACCGATGCAGTGAATCAGCAGGGTGGACACCATAAAGCCCAGAACAAACAGAAAGGCCGCTCCGCCCTCGGGCAGTTCCATTCCATGTGCGGCACCGTGAAAGAAAGCAAAGACTGCGACCAGTGCGGCACCCAGGGGAAGCGGCAGTTTGGCCATGCCGGCGAGCATCAGGCCCAGCACCAGTAGCGAAGCCATAATCAGCGGTTCAACCAGCGGAATGGATAGGCCCGCCATGCCCAGCAGTGCACCGAGCAGAAGGATGGTTGAAAACGCCAGAGGGAGGGCAGTGGCGCGCTTGATAGACGGGTACACCAGGGCACTCCAGACGCCCACGGCGAGCATGGCCAGCAGATGATCGGGACCGGTGAGCGGATGCAGCAGCCCGTCTGCCAGCATGGACAGAGTATCGGTGTGTTCAGGATGGCCTGGATGAGCCAGCACCGGCTGCGCCAGACTCAGCAACGCAAGCGCTGCCCACTTTTTGTGCTGAGGGAGGGTAGGGAGATGAAACATGGCGTTTTCCTTCGTATCAAAAATCAGGTTCAGGGGCAGGCTCGTGACAGAGTGCTGCGGTTCGTATTCAGACAATGGGATGATGGACAGTGACCAGTTTGGTGCCGTCCTCGAAAGTGGCTTCAATCTGGATGTCCGGAATCATTTCCGGCACACCTTCCATCACTTCGTCGCGTGTCAGCACTTGCGTGCCTTCATACATAAGTTGTGCAACGGTCTTACCGTCGCGGGCGCCTTCCAGCAGTGTGGCGCTGATGAGGGCGACCGATTCGGGGTAATTGAGTTTGAGGCCCCGGCTGCGACGGCGCTCTGCCAGCAGCGCTGCGGTAAAGACCAGCAGCTTGTCTTTTTCTCTTGGGGTCAGATCCATGTTGTTCTCCGCAATTGCATTGTGAAATAGTCGTGTCGGCTGATCCGGTCAGGTGGACCAGAGCCTTAGAGGGCGTGCAGCAACGCCCAGATGCAGGGGGCGCAACTGCTGCCAGCACGCAATCATTAAATGTCTGACTGCTTCAGCATGCGTACCCAGCAGGCGCACCACAATCAGGCTGGTGCTTGCGTCGAGTGACATCTGGCTGGCGCCCGCGCGCAGGCTGTCGGTCCACGGCAGACTGCCGGTGAGTCGCTCCATGTGATCGGTACCAATAGCGGGACCCACGCTCCAGACAGTGGCCATGATCGGAAAACCGGCAAGACCGGGGCCTCGATGCCGAATGGGATGCTGTGCGTCAACCTGGCCCGCTTCTGTCCAGACCAGTTTGCCATCGTAGTGCAGGCTGGAGTGAATGCTTATTCTGCCCGCCAGCCAGTGTCCCTGCGCCGCGACGCTGCCCAGCTGGTAGCTGTCCCAGCCGATAGCCTGCGCCCCGGCGGAGAGGTGGATATGGGTGTCGTTGCTGGCCTGAGCCTGTTCAAAGATCAGATTTTCCAGTGGCAGCCAATCCAGTCTGGCCGTCGCTTCCACGCTTAGTGTTACCGTCTGGTTTGCCGGTTTGCCGTTGGCTTTGTACCAGCGCGTCGCGCCGGGCGTTGTGAGTACCGCATGGGCCGCTTCATGGACGGTGACGGCAATGTTCAGCTCGTCGCCACCGGCAATACCTGATGGCGGATGCAATAGCGTCGCATGGCACACTGCCGGCCCTTCCGGGTACAGCGGTTTCTGCACCAGCAATGGGCCGCTGTGAATATTGCGGGTCAGGGCACTGCGCCCGGTGGACTGGCGCGAAAATGCCAGCGCCAGATCTGCCGTCCACTGTTCCGTTTCCATAACAACTGACATAACGCAGGCTACACGCTGATGTGGCGTTCGATGCCATCAGCATCGATATTGGCGCCTTTGCCGCTGGCAATAATGACGCCTCGGTTCATGACCAGGTAGTCGTCGGCGATGCTTTTGACGAAATCAAGATATTGTTCAACCAGCAGCACAGTGATGCCATGATCGGTCACCAGCGATTTGAGGGTGCGTCCGATATGCTGGATGATATTGGGCTGGATCCCTTCAGTGGGTTCATCCAGAATCAGCAACTTTGGCTGCCCCATGAGTGCGCGGCCAATGGCCAGCTGTTGTTGCTGCCCACCCGAAAGATCGCCGCCGTTACGGTGTTCCATTTCCTTAAGCACAGGGAAAAGTTGATAGATATATGCCGGAATGCCTTTGGGCTGTTTGAGTGTAGCGGCGCCGACCAGCAGGTTTTCTTTAACACTTAGGCGTGGAAAAATCTCACGACCCTGGGGCACATAGCCGATGCCTTGTGCAATCCGGCTGGCTGTTCCCATTTGACTGATATCCTTGCCGGCATAGCGAATCTGTCCGTCACGAATAGGTACAACGCCAAGCAGACTACGCAACAAAGTGGTTTTGCCGGCGCCGTTGCGACCGAGCAGGGCGGTCAGGGCATTGGCCTTTATTTCAAATGAAATATCACGGAGAATATGGCTGCCGCCATAGTATTGATTGACGTTTTGTACGCTGAGCTGCATGATGCGTGTTCCTTGATTAGCGGCCGAGATAGGATTCAATAACTTGCGGATCCTGCTGTACCTGCTGCATGGTGCCCTGAGCCAGTACGGTGCCGGCAGCCAGGACGGTCACAGTACCCTGATCGCCAGCCAGGCTTGAAACAAAGCCCATATCATGTTCCACCACGACAATGGAGCAGGTGCCGCGAATGCCCTGCAGGATTTCCGCAAGCTCAGCAGTTTCCCGATCTGTCATACCGGCTACCGGTTCATCCAGCAACAGTAATGCCGGTTTTTGCATCAGCAGCATGCCAATCTCCAGGCGCTGTTTCTGGCCGTGTGATAGCTCGCCCGCAGCACGATAGGCAACACTTTCCAGCTTCATCGTGCTTAGCGTATTTTCAATACGCTCACGTACATCTGCAGTGATGCGTGCATTTAATGCCGCGTGCCAGCGCCGGTCACCGGCATCGGCCAGATACAGGTTTTCCCATACGGGCTGGCTCTCGAACACCGACGGCTTCTGGAATTTTCTGCCTATGCCCAATTGTGCAATCTGCGGTTCCTGCATGGTCAGCAAATTCAGCGTCTGGCCCAAATAGACTTCACCTTCTATCGTGGCGTTACGATGACCGGTCTTGCCGGTAATGACATCCATCAAGGTGGTTTTCCCGGCGCCATTGGGGCCGATAATGCAACGCAATTCACCTTCCCTGATGTACAGGGACAAGTCATTGATGGCGCGAAAAGCATCAAATCTCACTGTCAGGTTTTCGACATAGAGCACAACGCCGTGAGTGGTATCGATTTTTCCGGGCTCGGCAAAATGTGCCAGATGGGTGATTGGACCGCCCGCGCCGGCGGTATCAGCATGAATATCAGTCATATGGCATCCGAGGCAGTCGCAGGGGTCGACTCTGCTTTTGGCGACCGTGGGCGGCGTGCAAACAGGCCGATCAGTCCTTTGGGCATAAACAGGGTTACCACAACAAACAGCCCACCCAGAATGTATAGCCAGTATTCCGGCAGGAAGGCGGTAAAAAACGTTTTTGCGCCATTGACCGTGAATACGCCCAGGATGCTGCCGACCAGTGACCCGCGACCGCCGACGGCTACCCAGATCACCATTTCAATTGAATTGACTGGCGACATTTCACCCGGATTGATAATACCCACCAGCGGCGCATATAAGGCGCCTGCAATCCCGCATAGGGCGGCCGATAGTGTCCAGATCGCCAGTTTGTATTGCAAGGGATTGAATCCGATGAACATGACGCGGCTTTCACTATCGCGGATCGCTGTGATCACTTTACCGAAGCGGGATTTCATGATCCATTGGACCAGCACAAATACCAGGATGAGCATGACAAAACTGATGAGAAAAAGCACGGTACGTGTGTCTGTGGAGGTGATGGAATAGCCGGCAATAGACTTGAAATCGGTAAAGCCGTTGTTGCCACCGAATCCGGTTTCGTTGCGAAAGAACAGGAGCATGGCTGCGTAGGTTACCGCCTGCGTCATGATGGACAGATACACGCCCTTGATGCGAGACCGGAAGGCGAAATAACCAAAGATGAAGGCCACAATGCCGGGCACCAGCGCCGCCAGCGCAATGACCCAGAACAGATTCTGGGTACCAGTCCAGTACCAGGGCAGTTCGGTCCAGTTAAGCAGAAAGGTAAAGGCGGGCATCCCTGCTGTTTCCTGGCCGGGTACGGGCGCCTGCACCAGATACATGCCCATGGCGTAGCCTCCCAGCGCAAAATACAGGCCATGCCCCAGACTGAGGATACCGCAGTAACCCCAAACGAGATTCAGGGACATCGCTACGATGGCATAGCAAAGCATCTTGCCAACCAGTGTGAGGGTATAGTCGCTGATATGCAGGGCACTGTCGGGGGCAGCCCATTGGGTGCCTAGCAGAGTGAACAGGAATACACCGATCACGACTGCGCATAATGTCAGCCAGCCGACGCGCGAAAATAGCGGCGCCCGTTCAGGAATCGTTAATTGGAATGATTGTGTCATGATCGTTAAGCCTCCACCGCGCTGCGGCCTTTCTGGGCAAACAGGCCCTGGGGACGTTTTTGAATAAAGGCGACAATCAGCAGCAGGATGACAATCTTCACCAGCACCGGCCCAAGCAAAGGCTCCCCGAGCTTGCTTAGCACGCCCAGGCCGAAAGCGCCCAGTACGGTGCCGATAAGCTGGCCGACACCACCGAGCACGACAGCCATAAATGAGTCGATTACATAGGCCTGGCCCAGATCTGGTCCCACATTGCCGATCTGTGATAATGCAACACCGCCCAGGCCGGCGATACCTGTTCCCAGCGCGAAGGCACTGGCATCAACTTTGCGGGTCCGGATGCCTACGCAAGCAGCCATCGTGCGATTCTGGGTACATGCCCGGATAAACAATCCCAGTCGTGTGCGATTCAGGACCAGATACAGGCAAATCACAACTGCAATTGAGAACGCGAGAATAATGAGTCGGTTGTAAGGCACCACGAAAGCCGGCAGCCACGCTGCAAGCGGCGCAAAGGAACCACTCATCCAGCCGGGGTTGGTCACGTCTACATTTTGTGCGCCAAAGATCAGTCGTACAGTCTGCATCATCAGCAGGCTCACGCCGAAGGTGGCCAGCAGGCTTTCCAGCGGCCGCCCATACAGATGACGAATAATCAGCCATTCGATCACGATGCCCACCGCTGCGGCCGTCAGAAACGCAACGGGCAGGGCGGCAAGCAGGTAGTAGTCAAACCACTGGGGCATCCACGTCTGAAAGGCGCGTTGCGTTAAATAGGTGGCGTAGGCACCAAGCATGAGAAATTCGCCATGCGCCATATTGATAACACCGATCAGGCCGTAGATCACCGCCAGTCCCAGTGCCGCCAGCACCAGGACACTACCCAGGCTCAGGCCTGTGAAGGCATTGTTGGCAAGCGCCGAATTGCGTGCCCGTGCATCAATTTGCGATAGCGACTCAGTGGCAGCGACGGAGAGCGCATTTGCGGGATCATTGTCTTCGGAAATAATGTTGTTTAATACGGTGCGTGCATAAGACAGATTCACCGATGCCAGCAATTGCACGGCCGGCAGTCGCTGTTCGGGCGTCGCCTTGCTATCGGCAGCCACTGCAAAGGCATGCAGGGTATCGAGTTTTTGTTTCAGTGCTGTATCGGTTTCTGTCTTGATGGCCTGTTCCAGTTGCTGCGCCGACAGGCTGTCCGGGCGACTCAACATGTTATCAATGGCCATGCGGCGGGTAGCTTTATCCTCGGCAAACAGACTCATTGAAGCCAGTGCATTCTGGATCACGCGACGCAGCGCATTGTTCAGTACGGGTTGACGAGTGGGACCCGTGGGGGCCGCCACGGCATCGCCCGTTAAGGGGTCGGTGTACCCCTGATCGGACTTGATCACGACCCGACCATCGGGAAGGCCCAATAAGGTGCCTTGCGACAGGCTTTGCAGCAGCGGCTGCGCAATGGCAGGATCGGCATTCACCAGTTTTTCAATGGCTTCTTTGCGCTCCCCATAGGCGCCGGAAATAAGCGGACTCAAATCTGCAGGTGTTAACGGGCCCGCATGGGCCGGAGCGACAGACAGAAGCAGAACGCCGGCTATCAGGGCCAGTTGCGCAATCCAGTCCTTAACGAGGGAAGGGGTAATTCTCATGCGTATCTTTCCATTTTTTTGCTGCAGATTGCATGACCGGCCCGTTGGGCACGGTCGTTCCACGCATTTATTTCACTTCATCCGGCTTTTTTTCGTTGCCGGCAATAAACGGACTCCACGGCTGTGCACGCACTGGCTTTTCGGTATGCCAGACAATGTCAAACTGGCCATCAGGGCGGATTTCACCCACCATGACCGGTTTGTATAAATGATGATTGCTGCCCATTTCCATCTCAAAGCCGTCCGGGGCGGCCACTTTCTGCCCAATCATGGCGGCGCGTACCGCGTCAACGTCTGTTTTGCCGGCTTTTTCAACAGCGGCTTTCCACATTTTCAATCCCACGACAGTGGCTTCCATCGGATCGTTGGTCAGCGGCTTGTCTGCACCCGGCAGCTTGTTTGCTGCCGCGTAATCAGCCCATTGCTTTTTGAAGGCGGCATTCACCGGATTGTCCAGAGACATAAAGTAATTCCAGGCTGCCAGATGACCGACCAGAGGCTTGGTGTCAATGCCACGCAGTTCCTCTTCGCCAACGGAGAAGGCGACGACAGGCGTATCAATTGCCTTGATGCCGGCGTTGCCGAGCTCTTTATAGAATGGCACATTGGAGTCGCCGTTGATGGTGGAGATCACTGCCGCTTTGCCGCCGGCAGAGAAACGCTTGATATCATTTACGATGGTCTGATAATCGCTGTGCCCGAAAGGTGTGTACACCTCTTGTATGTCACTGTCCGCGACGCCTTTGCTATGCAGGAAGCCACGCAGAATTTTGTTGGTGGTGCGTGGGTATACATAGTCTGTGCCAAGCAGGAAGAAACGCGTGTAGCCACCGCCTTCTTCACTCATCAAATACTCAACAGCGGGAATGGCCTGCTGGTTGGGCGCCGCGCCGGTATAGAAGATATTGCGCGACATCTCTTCGCCTTCATACTGTACCGGGTAGAACAACAGGCCGTTCAGCTCTTCAAAAACCGGCAGCACCGACTTGCGCGAGACCGATGTCCAGCAACCGAAGACCGCAGCTACTTTTTCCTGACTGAGCAGTTCACGCGCTTTTTCTGCGAACAGCGGCCAGTTAGAAGCGGGGTCAACAACTACAGCCTCTACCTTGCGGCCAAGAATACCGCCTTCTTTATTGATCGCGTCGATTTCCATCAGCGCGACGTTTTTCAGTACTGTTTCAGAAATGGCCATCGTGCCGGACAACGAATGCAGGATGCCAACTTTGATGGGTGGTTTGGATGGATCAATCTGACCCTGGGCCCAACTGCTGTTGAGCGCGCCAGAGCCAAATGCTAAAGCAAGACTGCACACCATGGTTTTAAGAACATTGCGACGTTTCATTTATCAGCTCCGGAATGAATAAAGGCAAATTGCATTTGTGAGTAAGCGATAGGGCTTAAGCAATAGTTGTGCCAATATGCGCAGGCCGTGGTATAGCAGTGCACACAAGCCGGTTGGCGGCAACGGGCATGGCAGATTGCGCGTCCCGGTGTGGATCACGGCGGGCAGGCACATTCACGGAGCATGGTGGAGAATAAAAAGGTGCAGGGGCGGCGGTTTGTTCAGGGTGCTGCCTGAACCTGGTTTGTAAATTGTCTATATTGGTGCGTGAAAAACCAAAGAAGGACGCAAATGCATGATATCGGTGCGTTGGTGCATCGACATGGGATGTCATGAAAGATGGTTCAGTGGCCACATGCCGTGCAAGGGCAGGACCGCCAATGAAAAAGGTTCACGGTGGAAACCAGACCGTGAACCTTCATGTATATAGCTGGGATTGTGTGCCTGAGTCGTTTGTTAACCGCTCAGGGTATTAACAGGCCAGGCGGATTATTTCCGCGATTTGCCGAGTTTGAACAGCAGGTAATCGAACACAAAACCAGAGAATGCTGCGATGGTCGCGACCGCAGCCCAGTGGGTATCGGCCAGCACGCTTTGAAAGGTGAAGACGTAGGCTGCCGTACCAAAAATCATGCCGAATACTGCGCGGATGACCAGATAGGCCCAGTTTTCATCGTCCAGCTTGCAATTGCGATCGGCACGGGAAAAGCGCAGGTGTTCGTGGTCCAGAAAGCAGGTTGCCACTGACAGCATGGAGCCGATAGCGCCAAAAAACATGGCAGAAAAACTGACTGACCAGGTAATGAGCGCCGTGAATAGGCCGAAAATAATCAGGCCAATGACAAATCCGCCGTTGCTGAACAATGACTTGCCGGGAGGCTTGCCAGCCGGGGTATCGCTATGGGTGGCCTGCGCGGGCTCGGACACAGGGGGGGCTTGACGGTCACTGTCAGGCGCTTGAATTGGGTCGGACATCGTAAACTCCTTCGATATACTGAAATAACACACCAAATGCAACGGATGCAGCTGCACTCGTTTTACCAAGGCTTACTAAATTACACCAGTTTGGTTTCTCATTCGGATAAACGGGTATCGGGCTAAATTAAAATATACCAAAAAAGCGGCCTACATGGCGTCCATAATTTTTTCAAACGCTGGCCGCAAAGCATGTTTTTTGGTTTTTTGGGTAGAATACGAGGTTATTCTTAAATTATTTCATAAGTAAGGTCCACGAATGCAGCCAACGGTTGAAACTCTAGAAGGTCTGGAACGTAAGGTTAATCTGGTTATTTCCATTGACGACGTCGAAAAAGAAGTCAAAACCCAACTCGCTCGCGTTGCCCGCACTGCCAAAGTGCAGGGTTTTCGTCCCGGGAAAGCACCGATTTCTGTCATTGAACGCAGCCACGGTCCCGGCGTTCGTTACGACGTGATCAATCAGAAAGTAGGTCAGTTGTTTGACGAAGCCATTCGTGAAGCCAAACTGCGCGTTGCCGGCGCGCCGTCGATCGAACCGGCAGAAGACAATTCTGCAGAAGGTCAGTTAAGCTTTGCTGCAAAATTTGAAGTTTATCCGGAAGTCTCCGTTCCCGATCTGTCTGCCCTGGAAGTCACGCGTTTCAATGCGGAAGTAGGCGAGCAGGAAGTAAATAACACCATCGATATTCTGCGCAAGCAACGCGCCACATTCACCGCCGATGCAGAACGCGCTGCGGCTAAAGACGATCGTGTTACGGTTGATTTTGTCGGCAAGATCGACGGTGTAGAGTTCGAGGGTGGCAAGGCTGAAGACTTCCCGTTCCAGCTGGGCCAGGGCCGTATGCTGCCCGAGTTCGAAGAGGCTGCCAGTGGTCTGAAAGCAGGCGAAGAAAAAACATTCTCACTGACATTCCCTGAAGACTATCCTGGTAAGGATGTAGCCGGCAAAACCGCTGAATTTACGATTACAGTAAAAGAAGTAGCCGTGCCCGTACTGCCTGAAGTGGATAGCGAATTTGCCAAGTCACTGGGTCAGCCTGAAGGCGACACAGAGAAACTACTGTCTGAAGTGCGCAGCAATATCGAGCGCGAAGTAAAAAACCGCACGCAAGCCCGCACAAAAAACAGTGTCATGGACGCGCTGGCCAAATCCGCCAGCTTCGACGTACCTACATCTCTGGTCGATAACGATGTGCAGGCACGTATTGCGGCTGCCCGTGAAGATCTGAAGCAGCGCGGTATGCCCAATGCCGATACAATGGATATTCCTGCCGATGCGTTCAAATCCGATTCAGAGCGCCGGGTGCGTCTGGGCCTGCTGGTAGCCGAACTGGTTGACAGCGCCAAGCTGCAGGTTACACCGGAGCAGGTGCGTGCACGTATTGAAGAGTTTGCACAGAACTACGAAAAACCTGAACAGGTTGTTACGTACTATCTGACTGACCGTGAGCGTCGTGCAGAAATTGAATCTGTGGTACTTGAAGATAACGTTGTTGACCATATCTTGTCAAAAGCCAAGGTTACTGAAGAAAAAGTGCCTTTTGAAGAATTAATGGGAACTGTATGATGAATCGTTTTACCGACTTTTACGCGTCTGTCCACGGAGACGACTCAGTGCGCCCCTCCGCACTGGGCTATATTCCAATGGTTATTGAACAATCCGGGCGCGGAGAGCGGTCTTACGACATATACTCGCGCCTGCTCAAGGAGCGGGTTGTCTTTCTGGTCGGGCAGGTAAACGACCAGACAGCCAACCTTATCGTGGCACAAATGTTGTTCCTTGAATCGGAAAATCCGGACAAGGATATTTCCCTGTATATCAATTCGCCAGGCGGCGGCGTTTATGCCGGGCTGGGCATTTATGACACCATGCAGTTCATCAAACCCGACGTATCTACGATGTGTACCGGTTTTGCTGCCAGCATGGGTGCTTTCCTGCTCAGCTCAGGTGCCAAGGGCAAACGCTTCAGTCTGCCCAATTCGCGCATCATGATTCACCAGCCACTGGGTGGTGCGCAGGGCCAGGCTACTGATATTGAAATTCAGGCCAAGGAAATTCTGAGCCTGCGCGAGCGGCTCAATCAGATTCTTGCGAAAAATACTGGTCAGCCTATTGAACGGATCCGCGAGCATACCGAGCGTGATAATTATATGGCGCCCGAAGATGCCCAGACTTACGGATTAATTGACAAAGTTCTGGCTACGCGGGCAGACGTTGCATAGTATTTGATATACTGTTTTCAAAGGTTTCGTGCAGGTCGACCTTTTAACGAGGGTCGACCTGTTTTTATCAGATTACTCAAATTACAGATATGGCAGATAAACCAAGTTCTACCGACGGCAAAAACCTGCATTGCTCGTTCTGCAACAAGCATCAGAACGAGGTCAAGAAGCTGATCTCGGGTCCTGGAAATATATTCATTTGTGATGAATGTATCGAGCTGTGCAACGAAATCATTCATGACAGTGCTCAGGATGAAGCGCGTGAAGCCATCAAGACCGAATTGCCTTCACCTGCCGAAATCAAGTCTTTTCTTGATCAATATGTCATTGGCCAGGATCAGCCCAAACGCAACCTGGCGGTCGCCGTGTACAACCATTACAAACGTATACGTCACAGTGACCTGAACAAGAAAGACGATATTGAACTTGCCAAAAGCAATATTTTGCTGATCGGACCCACCGGATCGGGCAAAACGCTTCTTGCCCAGACGCTGGCCCGTATGCTGGATGTACCGTTTGTCATGGCAGACGCAACCACCCTGACCGAAGCCGGCTATGTGGGTGAAGACGTTGAAAACATCGTGCAAAAGCTGCTGCAAAATTGCAATTACGATGTGGACAAGGCACAGCGCGCCATTGTTTATATTGACGAAATCGACAAAATTTCACGCAAGTCCGATAATCCCTCCATTACACGCGACGTATCGGGCGAGGGCGTGCAGCAGGCTTTGCTCAAGCTGATCGAAGGTACAGTTGCGTCGGTGCCCCCGCAGGGCGGACGCAAGCACCCGAATCAGGATTTTGTACAAGTCGATACCACCAACATTCTGTTTATCGTCGGTGGCGCATTCGATGGTCTGGATAAAGTCATTCGCAATCGTACCGAGAAATCCGGCATTGGCTTTGGTGCTTCGGTACAGGGTAAATCCGCCAGAGGCGTGGGCGAAGTCTTTTCTGAAGTCGAACCTGAAGACATTATCAAGTTCGGTCTGATTCCTGAGCTGGTAGGCCGCCTGCCGGTTGTAGCGACACTGGAAGAACTGGATGAAGCCGCGCTGGTAACGATTCTGACCGAACCGAAGAATGCGCTGGTCAAACAGTATCAAAAGCTGTTTGCCATGGAAGATGTGGAGCTGGAAGTCCGTCCGGCCGCATTGTCAGCCATTGCTCACCGGGCCCTGAAACGCAAAACCGGTGCGCGTGGCCTGCGTTCCATTATCGAGGCATCGCTGATGGACACCATGTTCGATTTGCCGTCTCAGAGCAACGTCGTGAAAGTGGTGCTGGACGAATCTGCTATTGAAGGATCCGGTTCCCCGATGCTGGTTTTTGCTGAAGACAAAGAAAGCACGGCAACGGAAACCAAAGAGAAAAAGCTCAAAGATGCTGCTGCCTGACGGGGTCAGGTTAGCCTGGACAGGCCGTGCCTGAATGCGTGCAGAGGGATTTGTTTCCCTCTGCAGCAATCACAGCGCGACTTGCATAAAAACCGCCGGTATTTAATCCAGGCGACCTTGAAATTGCCCCCAGAGGCTCCATCTACAGCATAATTACTGTAGAAGTACAACGTTTTTCAAGGAATCAGCTTATGTCAGCGAGTCAGATTTTGCCGGCAGAATCAACACAATTGCCATTGTTGCCCCTGCGCGACGTGGTCGTGTTCCCACATATGGTCATTCCGCTATTCGTCGGCAGGCACCGCTCCATTCGTGCGCTGGAGCTGGCGATGGAAAGTGACAAGCAGATTATGCTTGTTGCACAAAAATCCGCCAGCAAGGACGAGCCCGGTCCCGATGATATGTACGAAATCGGCTGCGTAGCGTCTATTTTGCAAATGCTCAAACTGCCTGACGGTACGGTCAAAGTGCTGGTTGAAGGGCAGCAGCGCGCGCGCGTAGAAAGCATTATCGAAACCGAGTCGCATTTTTCAGCGCAGATTCTGCCGATTGAACAGAGCGATACGCGCAACTCGGAAGTCGAGGCTCTGCGTCGCACCATCATTGCCCAGTTCGACCAGTACGTCAAACTGAACAAGAAAATTCCGCCTGAAATCCTCAGTTCCCTTAATGGTATTGAAGAAGTCAGTCGTCTTGCCGATACGATCTCCTCCCATTTGCCGCTCAAGCTCGAACAGAAACAGAAACTGCTCGAGGAGCTGGACGCGTCAGGTCGTCTGGAAGCCTTGCTGGCCCAGATCGAAACTGAAATCGATATTCTCCAGGTCGAAAAGCGCATTCGCGGCCGTGTTAAGAAACAAATGGAGAAAAGCCAGCGCGATTACTATCTGAACGAGCAGGTCAAAGCGATTCAGAAAGAACTGGGCGAAGGCGAAGAGGGCGCGGATATTGAAGAGCTCGAAAAGAAAATCGAAGCGGCGCAACTGCCCAAGGAAGCCCGCAAGAAGGTCGACAGTGAGCTTAAGAAGCTCAAACTGATGTCGCCCATGTCTGCCGAGGCGACCGTGGTCCGCAACTATATCGACACGGTCATCGGCCTGCCATGGAAGAAAAAAAGCCGGATCAACAATTCGCTGATCAACGCGCAGAAAGTGCTGGATAACGATCACTATGGCCTGGAAAAGGTCAAGGAACGTATCCTTGAGTATCTGGCTGTGCAACAGCGCGTGGATAAGGTCAAGGCGCCTATTCTGTGCCTGGTCGGGCCTCCAGGGGTGGGTAAAACCTCGCTGGGGCAATCCATTGCACGGGCAACCAATCGTAAGTTCACGCGCATGGCGCTGGGCGGCGTGCGTGATGAAGCTGAAATTCGTGGTCACCGGCGCACGTATATCGGTGCATTGCCAGGCAAAATTCTGCAGAACATGAATCGCGTGGCGGTACGGAACCCCTTGTTCCTGCTTGACGAAATCGACAAGCTGGGCATGGATTTCCGTGGCGATCCGGCTTCCGCGTTACTCGAGGTGCTTGATCCCGAGCAAAACCACACGTTCCAGGATCATTACGTTGAGGTTGACTACGATTTGTCCGATGTGATGTTCGTGGCTACCAGCAATACACTGAATATCCCACCAGCATTGCTGGACCGGATGGAAGTGATTCGCCTGTCGGGTTACACCGAAGACGAAAAAGTGCATATTGCCATGGACCACTTGCTGCCCAAGCTCATGAAGAACAATGGCGTGCGTGATGGCGAATTGGTAGTCGAAGAGTCTGCGTTGCGCGATATCGTGCGCTATTACACCCGGGAAGCCGGGGTGCGGGCATTGGAGCGCGAAGTCAGCAAAATTTGTCGCAAAGTCATCAAGGAACTGCTGAGCAATACCACCGCGGCAGCCAAGCCGGCCGGCAAAGGCAAAGCGGCTGCGGCTGAAGCGATTCACGTGACGGCCGACAACCTGAGTCACTATCTGGGCGTGCGCAAGTACTCTTTCGGTATGGCTGAAAAAGACAATCAGGTTGGTCAGGTAACAGGGCTGGCCTGGACCGAAGTGGGTGGCGATTTGCTGACCATTGAGGTGGCTGTGGTTTCCGGTAAGGGCAATATTCAGCACACCGGGCTGCTGGGCGATGTGATGAAAGAGTCCATGCAGGCCGCACGCACCGTGGTGCGTTCAAGAGCACATGCACTGGGCTTTGCCGATAGTATCTTCGAGAAAAAGGATATCCACATCCACGTTCCTGAAGGTGCAACACCTAAAGACGGTCCGTCTGCCGGTATTGCCATTACGACGGCATTGGTTTCAGCGCTATCGGGTATCCCGGTAAGGGCAGATGTAGCCATGACAGGGGAAATTACCCTGCGAGGCGAGGTCCTGGCGATTGGTGGTCTGAAAGAAAAGCTGCTGGCCGCTCACCGGGGTGGAATTAAAACCGTGCTGATCCCTGAAGAGAACGTCAAGGATCTGACGGAAATTCCCGATAATGTGAAAAACCACCTGGAAATCATTCCGGTAAAATGGATTGATCGGGTGCTGGAAGTTGCATTGGAACGACCGCTTACGCCATTGTCGGAGGCGGAAATCGCCAAACTGGCAGAAGAGGCAGCCGTTGCAGCGGCCAAGCCGGCAGTGGATACGGTTAAATCGGTAAAACACTGATCATACCCACTGATAAACTGTTTCCCTGGCTGAGCGGCTTTGTTCAGCAAGGGAAACGGCACAGAAGCAAAAAGCCCGGTGATGTACCGGGCTTTCTATATTGTACGCCCAGCATGGGCGTACTCCTGCGGGTGCGAGTCCCGCCGCGAGTTGGTCACAACGAGCGAAGTGAAGCGCAACTGCGTGAGGGTGACCGAGCGTGGGAAGGAAGCGTGAAGCGTAAATCGCGAGCCGATGGACAAGAACTGCATAGAAGGCGCTGCCAAGCAGGGCGAGCGGGCCATAAACCGCAAAGCTCTCGTGACCAAGGCGAAGTGGCGTAGATGCAGCGGTTGTGCGATGAAGGAGTGCGTTCTTATCTGGGGAAGCCTCGCCTTGATCCTGAAAGGGTAACGGTGTCGAACCGGAGCGAGGACTCAGCAGAGGTCATAGTAGTCGTGGTAGCCGAATCGGGGAGGTTCGGAGTCGAAGCGACGAAGGACCGAACGAGAAGGAGTATTACTCGACATGTCGATACAACTTGTAGTGCCTCAGATGACTGCCCCAGCGGAGCGGACGGGTGTAGTTGGCGGTGAAGCCGCCGGTGATCCTGTCAGCGAGGAAACAAGGAGTCCGCGATATGGCAATGAGGATACGGGGTCAGCGCTGCTGCAAGCGGCGCTGACAAGAGAGAACCTGCAAGCCGCGTTCAAGCGGGTGCGAGCCAATAAAGGAGCAGCCGGGGTGGATGGTCTGGACATTGATCAGACTGCCCACCACCTGGTGAGCGCCTGGCCTGCCATCCGGGAGGCGTTGCTGACAGGTAAGTACCGGCCCAGCCCGGTACGACGGGTAATGATACCCAAGCCTGACGGTAGCCAGCGCGAGCTGGGTATTCCGACGGTAACGGATCGCCTGATCCAGCAAGCACTACTGCAAGTGCTGCAACCCATCCTTGACCCCACCTTCAGCGAACACAGCTACGGCTTCAGACCGGGCAGGCGGGCGCATGATGCGGTGCTTGCCGCTCAGTCGTATGTGCAGTCCGGCCGCCGTATCGTGGTGGACGTGGATCTGGAGAAGTTCTTCGACCGGGTCAACCACGACATCCTGATTAATCGCTTACAGAAACGCATTGCTGATGCCGGCGTGATCCGGCTGATCCGTGCGTATCTGAATAGCGGCATTATGGATAGCGGTGTGGTGATCGAGCGGCACGAGGGCACGCCGCAAGGCGGACCGCTCTCGCCGTTGCTGGCCAACGTGATGCTCGATGAGGTGGACAAGGAGCTGGAACGCAGGGGTCATTGCTTCGTTCGCTACGCTGACGATTGCAACGTCTA
The DNA here is from genome assembly GCF_000521505.1 of Advenella mimigardefordensis DPN7. GTDB lineage: Bacteria > Pseudomonadota > Gammaproteobacteria > Burkholderiales > Burkholderiaceae_B > Advenella > Advenella mimigardefordensis. The sequence goes on along the minus strand of NZ_CP003915.1, from coordinate 2,504,047 downwards.
CGTTCGCAGTCGCCGTGCCGGTGAACGGGTAATGAACCTGCTGCGACAGTTATACGCTAGACTACGCCTGAAGGTCAATGAAACCAAAAGCGCGGTTGCCAGTGTATTTACGGGTCGCAAATTCCTGGGTTACAGCTTCTGGATGGCCCCCAAGGGCGTGGTCAAGCGCCGAGTGGCGACCAAGGCCGTGATGGCGTTCAAGCAACGCGTGCGACAATTGACGCGCCGCTTGGGCGGACGCAGTATGCAGGATGTGGTGGACAGGTTGCGTGCCTACATGCTGGGTTGGAAGGGCTACTTCCGGCTGGCGCAATCCCAAAAACTCTGGCAAACACTGGAGGAATGGATACGTCACCGGTTACGGGCAATCCAGCTCAAACAGTGGAAACGCGGTAAAACGATGTTCCGTGAGCTACGCACTCTAGGTGCTAGTGTGACAGTAGCACACCGCGTGGCGGCCAACAGCCGTCGCTGGTGGCGCAACAGTGGCAAGCTGCTCAATAGTGTGCTGACGATCGCGTGGTTCGATAACCTGGGTCTGCCTCGTCTCTCATGACCTCAACTTCTCGAACCGCCCGGTGCGGACCCGCATGCCGGGTGGTGTGGCAGGGGTGCAGTCTGATGACTGCCCCCTATGCCGATTCTGAGGTTTCTGGGTGACGTTGTTGGCCAGGCCGGGCTGATTAAACGGGTTTTGTATGCAGGTGGCAGTTGTCTGCTTTCCTTGTTTGACGGGCAGTGCCGAAACGTAGACATTGCCGCTGACAAATCAGAATCCCAGATCCCGGCGCAACTGTTCTTTCTGATTGCGCAATTGCTGAAGGCGTTGCTGCTCGTCGCTATTGACGCTTGGTGCGTTATCAGAGGCGCCTGGTGCTACGGGTGCCGGAAAGTTCGAGACCGGGGCAGGGAAACTATCGGAAATACTGCCATCGTCTGCACCCGAATCCGTGGCGTTATACATGTCCTGGTCGGTTGTATTTGGTGGTGCCGTACCTTCTGCCCGTGGCGGTGCAGTGGGCACTGGCGGAATAACGGCGCGCAGATCCGGGTTGCTGCGTATTGCCGGCTTGGCTGAATTGGAGAAGTCCGTTGAGGGAGTCGCGCCGGACGAATTGGCTGCGCCTGCTGTGTTGGCGGGTGCACCTGGCTGACTTGTGCTGTTCCGGGTCGTTCTTGGGCTTGTGTCTGATTCGGGGCTGGTAGCGGCTGGTGCTGTCTGTTGGGCTGTGCCGGTACCGGAACCCGAACTGGGACCGGTGCCGGTGGAATCGCCGTTGGTCGTGCTGGCTGTGCCGCTGCTGTTTTGCGTTGCGCTGCTGCTGGCCGGATCATTCGTCTGGTTGTAAGCAGCCTCTGCCTGCTGCTGAGTCTGTGCTGCGGGCGGTGTGTCGCCGGCGGCAGTGGGTTGTGCAGGCTGGGTTGCATTGGGCGTTGCAGTTTCGATCTGTCCGCTGACGCTGCTGGTGCCGCCATCGTCTGCGGAGCGATTGACAGGGCTGCGTGTGAACGCGTCGTAGACGGAAGCACCAATGAAGACGAATACAATGACCGCGACAACGGCCAGGATCAGATTGTAGATAAAGGACTTTGACATAAATTTGGCGTTATCAGTTTCAGGCCGGGCAGAATGCCTGCCGCTCCAATTCGGTTACCGTCAGCTTGCGGCTACAGCATAAGTATATCGTGGCTGGCCAGGGTGCGAATCAATTGAACAGACTTTTGCCGAAATTGGAAATATCGTCGAAAAACCGTTCTATGGTGCTCACATTCATGTCTGCCGTGCTGGCCCCCAGAATGATGATCTTGGATTGCTGAGCCGCGCCGCCGACTGGCTGCATGGTTCCGGGCGTGGGTGCTGCAGAGGAGCCGGTCACATATGCCAGGCGGGAGCGATCAATGCCGCGGGTGGTGAGCGCCTTCATGATAGACAGGGCGCGTACTTCCTGTAACTCCTGGTTGTATTCAGCTGAACCGGTATTGTCCGATACGCTGTCTACCAGTGCCTTGCGTTCCGGGCGGTCGCGCAGCAGCTGGCTGACGCGATCGAAGAACGGGGCCGATTCCGGCTGCAGTGTGGCTGAGCCTGGCAAAAACAGGTTGCTGTCTTTTGATGCGATTGCCACGCCCCGCGGATCCTGGCTTATTTCCAGTCCGCTGCGGTCGTTGCCGCCCAGTGAGGCGCAGGCGGTAAGCAGCATGAAGGCAAGCAAAGCAAATGCGTTGCGCAACCAGCGTAATTGAGGCATAGGTACTCCGGATAGTGAAATCTGGCCACAAGCCTAGCATGGCTCAGGCGAAAAAGGGTGAAGATTAATATACTGCAACAGGTCATTTTCAATGAAACCGGCCATCATTGCACCGTCAGCCGGGCGACAGTTGTGCTTTTAAGGGTACGATATCTCTTGATTTTTTGCGAATTGTAGCCATTTATTGGCTATAGGCTCGGGGCTGGTGTAAAATCACGAGGTATTTTACGAAATGGTGAGACTGTTTTGATGATGTCCGACGCTTCACGAACCCAGAGCCTGACAACCACCGATACGTGTATCGGTCTACCAGCGCGCTCGTGATTCTTGCCAAACGTAATTTTTAAAAGAACAGCGAACGCGACTTGTGAAGTCGCGTTTTTTTATTCAACTCAAGGCAACAGCATGTTTCAAATTACTTTACCCGATGGTTCCAAGCGTGAATTTTCCCAACCGATTCAGGTAGGAGAGATTGCGACGACTATCGCGCCCAGCCTGGGTAAGGCGGCGCTGGCTGGTAAGGTGACAATCAATGGGAACGAGCCGCAACTGGTGGATACCTCCTTTGTGATCGACCAGGATGCCGACCTTGCCATTGTGACGGCCAAAGACGCAGACGGTCTGGATATTATCCGTCATTCGACCGCTCACTTGCTGGCCTATGCTGTCAAATCCCTGTTTCCTGATGCGCAGGTCACCATTGGTCCGGTTATTGACAATGGCTTTTATTACGACTTTTCCTACAAACGTCCGTTCACGCCCGAAGATCTGGAAAAAATCGAGAAAAAGATGGCTGAGCTGGCCAGGAAAGACGAAAAAGTGGTTCGGGAAGAGTGGGCACGCGACGATGCGGTGGCCTTTTTCAAGGCGCAGGGCGAAGCCTATAAAGCCGAAATCATTGCTTCAATCCCGCAGGATCAGAAAATATCTCTGTACCGGGAAGGGGACTTTGTCGACCTCTGTCGTGGCCCGCATGTGCCCTCTACCGGCAAGCTCCGGGTATTCAAGCTGATGAAAGTCGCCGGCGCCTACTGGCGCGGTGACAGCAAGAACGAAATGCTGCAGCGTGTTTATGGCACCGCCTGGGCAACCAAGGATGAGCAGGCCGCATACCTGACTATGCTGGAGGAAGCAGAAAAACGTGACCACCGCAAGCTGGGTCGGGAACTGGATCTGTTCCACTTTCAGGACGAGGCGCCGGGGCTGATTTTCTGGCACCCCAAAGGCTGGCAGATCTGGCAACAGGTCGAGCAGTATATGCGCGACGTGTACCGAGATAACGGCTATCAGGAAGTGAAAGCGCCGCAAATTCTGGACCTGAGCCTGTGGAAAAAAACCGGCCACTGGGACAATTACAAAGAGAATATGTTCACAACAGAGTCCGAGAACCGCATTTATGGGCTCAAGCCCATGAACTGCCCCGGACACGTGCAAATTTATAATGCCGGGTTGCATTCCTACAGGGAATTGCCGATTCGCTATGGGGAGTTCGGCCAGTGTCATCGCAATGAGCCCTCCGGTTCCCTGCATGGCATGATGCGGGTGCGTGGCTTTACCCAGGACGACGGACATATTTTCTGTACCGAAGACCAATTGCTGGCCGAGTGTGCCCAATTCACAACACTGTTGCAAAAAGTGTACAAGGATTTTGGCTTTACTGAAGTCCTCTACAAAGTGGCTACCCGCCCTGAAAAGCGTATCGGCGAAGATGCGGTTTGGGACAAGGCAGAGCATGCCCTGATGGAAAGTCTGCGCAGCTCCGGGTGTGAGTTTGAAATCTCGCCGGGAGAGGGCGCGTTTTACGGTCCCAAAGTGGAATATACGCTTAAGGACGCCATCGGCCGTCACTGGCAATGCGGCACCATCCAGGTCGATTTCTCAATGCCTGTGCGGCTTGGCGCGGAGTATGTCGATGCTCACGATCAGCGCAAAACCCCGGTCATGTTGCATCGTGCCATTCTGGGCTCGCTGGAGCGCTTCATTGGTATGCTCATCGAGAACCATGCCGGTGCCATGCCTCCCTGGCTGGCTCCCGAGCAGGTGGTGGTGTGCACCATATCCGAATCCTTCTCGGATTACGCCACCGAAGTGGTCGACACATTGAAAAAACACGGTTTCCGTGCTTCATCTGATTTGCGCGGTGAAAAAATCACCCGTAAAATCAGGGAAAACAGTATGCAGAAGGTTCCTTACATTCTGGTTGTTGGCGAAAAAGAGCGTGACAGCGGTGCTGTCGCGGTTCGTGCCCGCGGTAACCTGGATCTGGGAACCATGTCTGTAGACGCATTTATAGAACGCCTGCGTCATGACGTTGCTACACGTCAGGATGTCTCGGCGTAGTTTATTCATTTCAGGAGATCTTAACATCGCAACCGAAAAAACCAATCGTATCAACGCCGAAATCCGTATTCCGGAAATCCGACTGATCGGCGTAGACGGCGAACAACTGGGTATTGTTAAAACAGTAGAAGCCTTGCGTCTGGCTGAGCAGGAAGGCGTTGATTTAGTTGAAATCGCGCCGAACGCGGAACCGCCCGTATGCCGTATCATGGATTACGGCAAGTTCAAGTATCAGGAACAAAAGCGTCAGCAGGAAGCCAAGGCCAAACAGAAAATTATTCAGGTTAAGGAAGTTAAATTCCGCCCGGCGACCGATGAAGGCGACTATCAGGTTAAGCTGCGTAACCTGAAGCGTTTTATTGAGGATGGCGATAAGGCCAAGGTAACCCTGCGCTTCCGTGGACGTGAAATGGCACACCAGGAACTGGGTATGCGTGTTCTGGAACGGGTTCGTGACGATATGGCAGAGCTGGTGCAGGTTGAAGCCATGCCCAAGCTGGAAGGCCGGCAGATGGTTATGGTCCTGGCGCCTAAGCGCAAGGCTGTTACTACCGGCAAAGCCGACGATAAATAACACGCGGACTGCCAATACGCTTCCGTCGTCAATGTGGGATGTAAATCAGATGCATGTACTTTTTATTATTGATCCGCTGCCTTTGCTGAAGGCATATAAGGACAGTTCGGTAGCGATGATGCGGGCCTTGCATAAACGTGGCCATGTTATCAGCGTTGCGCTCCAGTCTGACCTGTATGTTGAGCTGGGTCGGGTAAAAGTACGTGCGCAGCCTATCCAGCTGGATATGGAGGCGGATTTGCATGCCCACAGCTGGTGGACGCAGGAAGAGAATGCGGTCGAAACCGAAGTGAACCATTTCGATGCGGTGCTGATGCGTAAGGATCCACCGTTCGATATGGAGTATCTGTATTCCACGCATTTGCTGGAGACGGCGCAAAGGCAGGGGGCACGGGTATTCAATTCGGGCAGTGCCATACGCAATCATCCCGAGAAATTGGCAATTACCGAGTTTGCTGAATTTACCGCACCCACGCTTATTACCAGCACCATGTCCCGTCTGAAGGCGTTTCATGCATTGCATGGCGATATCATCGTCAAGCCGCTGGACGGCATGGGCGGTACCGGTATTTTCCGAATCACGGAAAACGACCCGAATGTGAATGCCATTCTGGAAACCCTGACGGTAGATCAGACGCAAACCATCATGGCCCAAAAGTATATTCCTGAAATCGTGCAGGGCGACAAGCGTATTCTGCTGATTGACGGAACGCCTGTTCCTTATGCGCTGGCCCGTATACCGCTGGCCGGCGAAACCCGGGGTAATCTGGCCGCTGGCGGGCGTGGTGTCGCTCGCAAGCTTTCCGAGCACGATTTTGCCATCGCCAACCGGATTGGTCCTATACTGAGGGAACGTGGGCTGTTGCTGGTTGGCCTGGACGTGATCGGAGACTATGTCACCGAAATCAACGTAACCAGCCCGACCTGCTTTGTTGAAATTACAGAACAGACAGATTTTGATGTTGCTGACCATTTTGCTGCTGCGCTCGAAAAAGCTGCCGCAGTTTGAAGGTACAAAAAATGACCACCCTTGCACTAATAGCGCATACGCCCCTGGCTTCGGCTTTGTCCGAATGTGCTCAGCATGTTTTGGGAGAAATAGATAATTACGTATTTTTCGACATCGAGCCTGATGTCGATCCTGAATCGAAAGCGGATGAACTGATCGATAAATTGAAGGCGATGCTCGGTCCGGACCAGCAAGTGCTGATTTTATCGGATCTGGGCGGCGCGACACCGGCCAATATTGGCGCTCGTGTGGTGCGCCAGTTGCAGGATGCCGGGGTCAGGGCCCATATTCTTTCGGGCACTAATGCCTGTATGTTGCTCAATGCGGTTCGATATCGGGATCAGCCGATGGAGCAGCTATGTCAATCCATTTTTGAGGGGGGCAAGAAAGGCATGAAATGTGTCGACCTGGCTCCTAACGATTAACCCTTCTGATAAAGACCGCGCTCATATGCCTTCAGTTGATATAGTAATAAGTAATAAATTAGGGCTGCATGCCCGCGCTGCCGCCAAGCTTACCCAGCTGGCCAGCAAGTTCAAAAGCGAAATCTTTATCACCCGTGCCTCCCAGCGGGTTAATGCCAAAAGCATCATGGGCGTCATGATGCTGGCTGCTGGCAAAGGTATTACCGTCAACATTGAAGCCGAAGGCGATGATGCTGATCAGTCGCTTGAGCAGATTCAGGCGCTGTTTGAAAATAAGTTCGGCGAACCCGAATAAGCACAGGCTACCGGCCATTCCGGCAATGAGTAGCTGTAGCACCTAAAAACAGGCACTTAAAAAGTGCAAGGGACAAGACCATACGCGATGACAAATACCGAGCACACACCAATAAAACCCAGTACTGTTTTTACCCTTCAGGGAAAAGGTGTTGTGCGCGGATTTGCAATAGGTCGCGCGGTGGTGATGGGCGCAGCGACGCTGGAAGTGAGCCATTACCGCATTGCATCTGAAGATGTGCCGGCTGAATGTGCCCGGCTGGATCATGCGCTGAAGATTGTCTACGACATGCTTCAGCACACGATAGACACACTGCCTGCCGATGCACCAAAGGAACTGGTTCCGCTACTCACGGTTCACAGTCTGCTGGTGTCTGACCCGGAACTGGCTGCACAAACCAAGGAATTAATAGCAACCCGTCAATATAACGCCGAGTGGGCGCTGAGCACCCAGGGTCAGATTGTGGCCGAGCAGTTTGCGGTCATGGATGACGACTATATCCGTGAGCGCGTTGCCGATGTTCATCAGGTCATCGAACGGGTGATCCGCATTCTGGCCGGATCAGGTGAGTTTATGCTGCCTGATATGTCAAGCGAAATGGACATCAACTCGCTGATTGTGGTTGCTCATGATATTTCTCCGGGAGACATGCTGAAGTTGCGTGGCGGACGGTTTGCAGCCTTTGTGACCGATCTGGGCGGCCCAACATCGCATACGGCCATCGTCGCACGCAGCATGAATGTGCCCGCTGTTGTTGGTCTGGGCAATGTGCGCAGTCTTGTACATGATCGGGATATGCTGATTGTGGATGGCGAGAACGGGTTGGTGTACGTTAATCCGACACCGGAGATTCTGGATTTCTATCAGCGTAAGCAGGAAGCCTTTATTCAGGAACGGGCAGAGCTGATTCTGTCCAAGGACGAGCCTGCCATTACGCTGGATGGTAAACGCGTTCGTCTGGAAGCGAATATCGAACTGCCGCATGAAGTGTCCCAGGCGCTGGATATGGGCGCCGATGGAATCGGGCTGTTTCGCAGTGAGTTTCTGTTTATGGGTCGGCAAATTTTGCCAAGCGAAGAAGAGCAGTTCGAGGCCTATGCGCATGTGTTGCGTGCCATGCCCGATAAGCCTGTGACCATTCGCACCCTGGATCTGGGGTCAGACAAAACCCTGGATGGCGAGGCAACAGTAGCGGTCAATCCGGCGCTGGGCCTGCGTGCGGTGCGTTATTGCCTGTCGCGTCCGGACCTTTTTGCAACCCAGTTGCGTGCGCTGTTGCGCGCGTCGGTGTATGGCCGCCTCAGAATTCTGATTCCCATGTTATCGCATATGCACGAGCTGCTGGCTGTACGCGATGCGCTTGAGTCGGCAAAAAAAGAGCTGGATGCGGCCGGCATGCCCTATAGCGACAATATTGAACTGGGGGCCATGGTTGAAATTCCGGCCATTGCCATTGCGATCGAACCGTTTCTTAAAGCGCTGGATTTTGTTTCCATTGGTACCAATGACCTGATTCAGTACACCCTGGCGATAGATCGCGTTGATAATGAGGTGTCTGATCTGTATGATCCTTTGCACCCCGCTGTGTTGCGGTTAATTTCGCAGACCATCCAGGCGGGCGAACGCGTGGGCAAGTGCGTGGCCATATGCGGTGAAATGGCTGGCGACGCGCGCTATACCAAACTGCTGCTGGGTCTGGGTCTGAATGAATTTTCCATGCACCCGCAGCAATTGCTGGATGTTAAAAAACTGGTCAGAACCTCGCACACCAATGCCTTGCGCACCAAGATCGCATCTGCGCTCAATCGTGCCGAGTCGATCGATTTGAACAGCCTCGGTATTTGACAGGCCGGTGCTGGCCGCTCCTGCATATCGTAAGTCCATAGCGCATGTCTATATCGCGTGTCCATAGCGCATCTCCATAGCGCATGTCCGCATTGCCTGCTCCGGTAAATAAATCGAACAGCATATTGTCGTTGCGCCTGTAATCATTCAGGTATCGTTTTTCAACAATACACGGCGCCATTGATGCAAAGAAAAAGGACACCGTCGTGTCCTTTTTCAAATTGCTCAGTAGGGATCATCCGTTAATTCAGTTGTGATAGCCCTGTTCGCCGTGAGAGCTGATATCCAGACCCTGGCGTTCTTCGTCTTTATCGACACGCAAGCCACCAGTAACCAGACCTGCTATCTTGAGCGCGATGAAGCTGACAACGGCACTCCAGATAATCGCAATGACAATACCTTCGATCTGATTGAACAGTTGTCCGGGAATCATACCGGCTGAATCCAGGCCGGGACCGCCCATTGCTTTAGCGTTGAAGAAGCCAGTCAGGATACCACCAACGATACCGCCGACACCGTGTACACCAAAAACGTCCAGTGAATCATCAGCTTTAAGCAGGCGTTTCAGGCCGTTTACACCCCAGACGCAGAACAGGCTGGTAATGGCGCCGATGATCAGCGCGCCCATCGGATCGACCAGGCCGGCAGCAGGTGTGATACCGACCAGACCGGCAACGGCACCAGAGGCACCACCCAGCAGGGAAGGCTGACCCTTGAATTTCCACTCAACCAGCACCCACACGACAATGGCGGCCGCAGTAGCAAGCAGGGTGTTGAATACTGCCAGCGCGGCCTGGTTGTTGGCGCCCAGCGATGAGCCGCCGTTGAAACCGAACCAGCCTACCCACAGCATGGCCGCACCGATCATGGTCATCGGCAGGTTATGCGGCTGCATGGCTTCCTTGCCATAACCGATGCGTGGTCCGACGACATAGGCAGCGACGAGTGCGGCTACACCGGCGTTGATATGAACCACGGTACCGCCCGCAAAATCCAGTGCGTCACCAAACAGCAGACCTTTCTCGGCCCAGATCATGTGAGCAATGGGGATGTAGGAAAAGGTGAACCAGATAGCCATGAAAATAAGTACGGCAGAGAACTTGATGCGCTCGGCAAAGCCACCCACAATCAGGGCGCAGGTAATACCGGCGAAGGTGGCCTGAAAGGCAACAAAAGTCAGTTCGGGGATGGTGCCAGACAACGCATAGGTGTCGGTTGGCAGGTCAAGTACGCCCGAAAGAAAAGCCTTGGACAGATCGCCAAAGAGCGCATTTCCGCCGGAGAAGGCGAGAGAATAGCCGTAGACAAACCACAGAATGGCGATCAGGGCGAAGGTAACCAGAACCTGGCTCATGAGCGAGAGAATGTTCTTGCTGCGAACCAGACCACCGTAAAACATGGCAAGACCAGGGACAACCATAAACAGTACGAGAATGGTGGACACGCTTACCCAGACTAAATCGGCGCTTTGCATTTTAATTTCCTTTCAATACGGGTGATAGGGGCGACGAGCTTAAAGCGCCGCATTGCCGGTTTCGCCGGTGCGAATCCGGATGACTTGTTCCAGGTCAGACACGAAAATTTTCCCGTCACCGATCTTGCCGGTGGAGCCTGACTGGCAGATGGTTTCAATTGCCTGTTCCACCTGCTCGTCGGAAACGGCGGTCTCCAGCTTGATTTTGGGCAGGAAGTCCACGACGTATTCGGCGCCGCGGTATAACTCTGTATGACCTTTCTGCCGGCCAAACCCCTTGACTTCTGTAATTGTCAGCCCTTGAATGCCGATGTCGGCCAGGCCGGCACGGACCTCATCCAGTTTGAATGGCTTGATAATGGCAGTGATCAGTTTCACAATGTTCTCCCAGAAATAACATTTGTTTTAAGGACCGGTTGTCCATGGCCTTGTAAAAGCAATAGTCGTGCCAGTTTTTATTGGCGAATAAATGTATGCCCAGGCACACAAATGATGCATAAATCCAGAAGACCAAAACCACATGCGCTATATTGGTGCAATGATCGGAATTTTGTTTGATTGGCTTGCATGAAGTGTCCGGGGCGGTGCTGTTATTCATTCAGTTAGTGCACGCGTCTGCAACAGGGAAGGCTCACCCGGGACGGTTCAGATGATGTTCAGCTTATCCGGGCCGTTAAATTAAAGTAAAATCGTGAAACAAATTCCATTTTCATTTGATGAGGTGAAGTTTTGAAGAATGTATCCAAAATCAGTCTGGTAGCCATGTTATCTGCCGCCGCCTTTATTGCCGGATGTGATAATAGTTCTGATACTGCAGAGACCACGTCGGCGCCTGAAACAAGCAATTCGGCTGCGGAACAAACCCAGCAGGCTGTCGATAAGGCAGTGGACGAGACAAAAGTGGCGGGAGAGAAAGCAGCTGAAGCTGCCTCAGAGGCAGCCAATAAAGCCGGCGATGCGACTCAGGAGGCAGCAGATAAGGCGGGCGAATCAGCCGGTAACGTGATGGAGTCTGTTAAAGAATCGGCCGGTAATGCGCTGGAGTCAGCTAAAGAGGCGGGTTCAAATGCCGCTGAAACGGTCCGGGAACACGCTCACAGCGCCATGGAGTCCGTCAAAGAAGCGACAGAGTCAGGCAAGCAGGCGGTTTCTGACGTCGTGGAATCGGTCAAAGAGAAAACAGCTGAAGTGACTCAGCCGGCTGGTGATACGTCTGCGTCTGCACCAGCCGAGAGCGCTCCGGCTGAAACGGCGCCAGCTGCAAACGCGCCAACTGAAAGTGCGCCCGCAGAGACTGCTCCAACTGAGACTGCGCCGGCAGAAAGTGCTCCGGCCGCAACTGAGCCTGAAAGTGAGTCAAAACCGCAATAAGCAATGGTCTGTCAACCCGCCAAACGGCGGGTTGATGCTATAGGGGCATGCGCGAATGTGTACAATATGAAGAACAGAACGTGGCACTGGTGCCCGCGTACACAAACAGGAATCACCATCATGAAATCTAACCAGTTGTTTGAAGATTTTCAGAAGAATATTCAGGAATTGATCAAGAACAGCCCGGCGGCCGATATAGAAAAGAATGTGAAAGCATTCATGGCCCAGGGTTTTTCCAGGCTGGATCTGGTCACGCGGGACGAGTTTGACGTCCAGGTTGCCTTGTCGGCAAAGCTGCGCGAACGTTTGTTCGAGCTGGAATCGCGCGTTCGTGCGCTGGAAGAAAAGGCGGGCATCACCCCTTCGTCTGCAGACACGACACCTACGGGTCCGGTTGTCGACTGAGTCAATAGAATACGCTCATTGCCCGCCGGGTACGCAGTCCTTTCACAGCGACTGGCATGTGCGTGCATCGTGTCTGGCTTTTCGCGATAAGACGCCTCGGGAAAAACGCGGGGTGGCGTGAATGCGCCTGGCGGCCGTTGTCGCTACTCACCATAGATCAATCTGTCCCGCAATGACGGTAGCCGTATCTGCTTTCTGCCAGAATGCCTCTGTGCATTCAGGAGGAACAGATGAGTTTAGCGGTGTTGGCCAGCAGAGCGCTTTGCGGTATGCATGCGCCAGAAGTATTGGTTGAGGTCCATCTCGCCCAGGGGTTGCCGTCCTTCACCATTGTCGGGCTGCCGGATGCGGGCGTCAGAGAGAGCAGGGAGCGGGTACGTTCCGCTATATTAAGTAGTGGCTATACTTTTCCTGCCGGGCGGCTGACGGCCAATCTTGCACCGGCCGATATCCCAAAAGAATCAGGCAGATTTGATCTGCCGATTGCGCTCGGCGTTTTGCTGGCATCGGGGCAATTGGTCTTATCCGAGAAAATGTCCCGGCAAACCTTGCCCGGCATTATCTTCGCAGGCGAGCTGTCTCTCACTGGCGCACTCGTGCCGGTTGCGGCGCCGCTGGTGATTGCCCTTGCCGCTGCCAGGACTGGTGATTCGGGCGGGGCAGGCAGCGGTCCCATCCTTATGCTGCCGATTGAGAGTGCCTGTATGGCTGCCGCTGTACCAGGACTGAAGGTGATCGGCGCGCGTACGCTGCGAGAGGCGGCAGGCCATCTGGACGAGACGGCGGAGCTGGCACCCGTGATAGCATCAACCCAGTCAACGCCGGAATACCAGGACGGGGCTGCCGGCACAGAAGCGCCAGCGCTTTGTTTATCCGATGTGCGGGGACAGCAGGTGGCCTGCCGCGCGCTGGAGGTGGCTGCCAGCGGCAGTCATGGATTGTTGATGTCCGGGTCGCCGGGTATCGGCAAAAGCATGCTGGCGCAGCGGCTGCCGGGCCTATTGCCGCCCCTGGATGAAAATGCAGCCATAGAAGTGGCAGCGATTCATAGCTTGCGGCAACGTACGCTGCGATTTTCCCGGAGCGTTCCGATACAGGCGCCGCATCATTCCAGCACTGCGGCTGCGTTGATTGGTGGCGGGAGCAATCCACGGCCAGGCCAGATCAGCCTGGCCCATCATGGGGTCTTGTTTCTGGACGAACTGCCCGAGTTTCAGCGGCATGTACTGGAGGCGTTACGCGAACCCATGGAAACAGGAGAAATCCATATTGCCCGTGCCAATCGTTCGGTGAGCTATCCCTGCCGTTTCCAGTTGGTGGCCGCCATGAATCCCTGTCCTTGCGGGTATCTGGGGAGTACCCACCAGACCTGCCGCTGTACACCGGAGCAAATTGAACGTTACCGGGCTCGCCTGTCGGGGCCGTTTCTGGATCGTCTGGATATGTTGTTACAGTTATCACCACCGCCGCAGGGCTGGCAGCAGTTGCCGCCTGCCGAGTCATCAGGCATCGTGCGGCAGCGTGTCATACAGTGTCGTGAGCGGCAGTTGAAGCGCCAGGGGCGGTTGAATGCCCAACTCACGCCGGATCGGATGGATACGTTTTGTGTCACCGACGCCGAGGCTGCGCAACTGCTGGCCAGGGCAGGGGTGCATTGGGGGTGGTCGGCCAGAGCGATGCATCGGGTGTTACGCGTTGCCCGCACGATCGCGGATATGGCGGGGGCAGAGCAGATTCGTGCGGCCGATCTGACCGAAGCGATGTCGTTTCGCCAGCAGCTGGCCCGCTAACAGGCAATCAACAGGGGAGGGAGCAAACGCAGGAGGGTAGCGTGGCTTTTCCGGGAATCCGTCGCCTGACGACCACATTTATTGCCTATTCGGCATTTCTATCAGCTCTGGTAGGCTGAACTGCTGGCGGTGGAGAAAAAATCATCGTATAATCAATGGTTTCCCGCAGACCGTAGGCGCCATGGATTAACTGCTTTTCGGGTATCCGGAAGCGTGGCAGTGAGCCAGGGGGTTCGAGCGGATCGTGACGGGAAAGAAGGATACGGGTTAGCAAAGTCTTAATAAACGGTTATTAGGCACCTTTTATCCACATTTGCAGGTATTAGTTATGCCCAAAATGAAAACCAAGAAAAGTGCTTCCAAGCGCTTTATCGTACGCGGTAGCGGTTCTATCAAGCGTGGTCAGGCTTTCAAACGCCACATTCTGACAAAGAAAACCACGAAAAACAAACGTCATCTGCGCGGTTCAACAGCCGTCCATGATTCTGATGTGGCTTCTGTACGAGCCATGATGCCTTTTGCTTGATAGGAGTTAAATTATGCCTCGCGTAAAACGCGGTGTTACCGCACGTGCTCGTCACAAAAAAGTTATTGCTGCAGCTAAAGGCTATCGTGGCCGCCGCGGCAATGTGTTCCGTATTGCCAAACAGGCAGTCATGCGTGCTGGTCAGTATGCATATCGTGACCGTCGCAATAAGAAACGTACATTCCGTGCTCTCTGGATTACCCGTATCAACGCGGCAGTCCGTGAAAACGGCATGACTTACAGTGTATTTATCGCCGGACTGAAAAAGGCCGCTATTGAACTGGACCGCAAGGTTCTGGCTGATATGGCTGTCCACGACAAAGCGGGTTTTGCCGCTGTTGTCAAACAGGCCAAATCTGCCCTGGGCGCCTGATCCACTGACGATTTAAATTTGTGCTGTATTACAAACGGGGCTCGTTTCGGGTCCCGTTTGTTATTTCAAGAATGGACATTTCATGACGCAATCGCTGGACGATCTGATTCTTCAGGCTAAAGACAAATTCGAGCAGGCAGCCGATTCGGCTTCGCTTGAAAATGAAAAAGCAAAATTTCTTGGGAAAAACGGGGTTATTACCGGTTTCATGAAAGGGCTGGCACAGCTGCCGCCTGATCAGAAGAAGGCCGAAGGCGCCCGCATCAATCGCGTCAAGCAGCAAATTGAATTAATGCTCACTGCGCGTCGCGAACAGTTCGCACGGGATCAATTGAACCAGCGTCTTGCTGCGGAAACCATTGACGTGACGCTGCCCGGCAGGGGGCGTGCCATGGGTGGCGTCCATCCGGTCATCCAGTCGTGGCAGCGTATCGAAGAAATTTTCCACAGTATCGGTTTTGATGTGGCAGATGGCCCCGAAATCGAAAATGACTGGACCAACTTTACTGCTCTGAATAATCCGGAGAACCATCCCGCGCGTTCCATGCAGGATACGTTCTACGTGGACATGAATGATGCCGGGGGCCTGCCTTTTCTGCTGCGCACGCACACCAGTCCCATGCAGGTGCGTTACGCCCGCATGAACAAGCCGCCGATCAAAGTAATCGCGCCCGGCCGTACCTATCGTGTGGACAGCGATGCAACGCATTCACCCATGTTTCATCAGGTCGAGGGCCTGTGGATCGCGGAAGACATCTCTTTCGCTGACCTCAAAGGGGTGTATACGAATTTTCTGAAAGCTTTTTTTGAAACCGACGACCTGAGCGTGCGGTTTCGACCTTCTTTTTTCCCATTTACCGAGCCGTCTGCTGAAATCGACATGATGTTCACCTCCGGCCCCAACCAGGGCCGCTGGCTGGAAATTTCCGGTTCAGGTCAGGTGCATCCGGAGGTGGTGCGCAATTTCGGTCTGGATCCGGAAAAATACATCGGATTCGCGTTCGGGTCAGGCATTGAGCGTCTGACTATGTTGCGCTATGGCGTGAATGATCTGCGGCAGTTCTACGAGGGAGACCTGCGCTTCCTGCGTCAGTTCAATCGCTGATCCCTACGCTTTTACTCTCTCTTTGAACCTAGAAAAAAGACATCATGTTATTTCCTGAATCCTGGTTAAGATCTTTCGTTAATCCATCGATTTCCACCGACGAGCTGTCCCATACGTTAACGATGGCGGGTCTGGAAATCGAAGGGACCGCACCTGTCGCGCCGCCATTTTCGGGGATCGTGGTCGCGCATATCATGGCGGTTAGGCCCCATCCCAATGCAGATAAACTGCGCATTTGTACCGTAGATGATGGCTCTGGCGAGCCCCTGCAGATCGTCTGCGGTGCGCCGAATGCTGCTGAAGGACTGAAAGTGCCTCTGGCGCGGATCGGCGCAGTGCTGCCAGGCGATTTCAAGATCAGCAAGGCGCGCATGCGCGGCGAAGATTCTTTCGGTATGCTGTGTTCTGCGCGTGAACTGGGGCTGTCCCAGGATCATGGCGGATTGCTGGAGCTGGACGCCAATGCCAAAATCGGCCAGGATATCCGTAGCGCGCTGGATCTGAACGACACTATTTTCGAAATAAAGCTCACGCCTAATCGTGCCGATTGCCTGTCCATTCTGGGGGTGGCGCGCGAAGTGCGTGCGCTCACTGGCGCATCGTTGACCGAGCCCGTCTGCGCACCAGTGGCCGTGACGCATCAGGACGTATTGCCGGTCACGGTCGACGCACCGGATCTGTGCGGTCGCTTTGCGGGCCGGATCATCCGTGGTGTGAATGCCAGAGCGGCCACGCCTGACTGGATGAAAAGCCGGCTGGAGCGTGCAGGCCAGCGTTCGGTCTCGGCATTGGTGGATATTTCCAATTACGTCATGCTGGAACTGGGCCGGCCCAGTCATGTATTTGATCTGACCAGAATCAATGGCGGGCTTACCGTGCGCTGGGCAAAAGAAGGGGAAAGCCTGACTTTGCTGAATGATCAGACAGTGCAGCTGGCGCCCGATGTGGGCGTGATCGCTGCGGGTGAGACGATCGAAAGCCTGGCCGGCATCATGGGCGGGGCGGCAACAGCCGTCTCTCTGGATACAACGGATATTTACCTGGAAGCCGCCTTCTGGTTTCCTGATGCTATTGCCGGTCGCGCTCGTCGCTACAAGTTCAGTTCCGAAGCCAGCCATCGCTTCGAGCGTGGTGTTGATTTCCAGAACGTGGTTGAGCACATCGAGTATATTTCCAGTCTGATTCTCGAAATCTGTGGTGGGCAGGCAGGTCCTGTCAGCGATCAAACGATCGCATTGCCGCCGCGGCCTGCCGTGTCTATGCGCCTGGCCCGATGCCGCAAGGTGCTGGGTGTGAACGTCACCGAGGAGCAGGTGCGTGATGTCTTTACCAAGTTGAATTTTCAGTTTACTGAGCAGGACGGTGTATTTTCCGTGATTCCTCCGTCATTCCGTTTTGACCTGGAAATAGAGGAAGACCTGATCGAAGAGGTTGCCCGTATTTACGGATTCGAGAATATCCCCAGTATTCCGCCGAAAACATCCGCCACGATGCTGTCCACGAACGAAACCCGCCGCTCCCAGCACCAGTTGCGCCATCTTATGGCTGCGCTGGACTACCAGGAAGTGGTGAACTTCAGCTTCGTGCAGAAAGACTGGGAAAGCAATTACATGGGTAACAGCGATCCGATCGTACTGCTCAATCCCATTGCCAGCCAGCTGGAAGTGATGCGTTCGGGCCTGATCGGTGGACTGATAGCCAATATTCAATATAACCAGAAGCGCCAGCAAAGCCGGGTTCGGGTCTTTGAGCTGGGACGTATCTTTGTTCGTGATAGCGCCGTCACCGATGGTGATCTGAGCGTGGCAGGGGTACGCCAGCCGTTACATCTGGCCGGAGCGGCCTGGGGTCCGGCAGAGCCGGAGCAGTGGGGCCTGCCCGTGCGTCAGACCGATTTCTTCGACGTCAAGAACGATATCGAGCGCCTGTGCAGCCAGCAGCTGCAGCACCTGCGTTTTGAGCCGGTCAGCCATCCCGCCCTGCATCCGGGGCGCAGTGCCAGTATCCTCCTTAACGGCGAGCTGATTGGTTTTGTGGGCGAATTGCATCCACAATGGGTACAGGACAATGAGCTGGTTCACGCGCCGGTGGTATTCGAAATGGATGTTGCAGCATTGCAGAAAATGCGGTTCGCCCACTATACGGAAGTGGCAAAACAGCCTGCCGTGTTCCGGGATCTGGCGATTTGGGCACCGGTGACCGTGAAATTGCAGGACTTGCTTGACACATTGGAGAATAATCAGCAAGATGGGCAATTCCTTGATATTATTAAGGATATTGCATTATTTGATGTCTGGAAGGATCCTCAGTCAGCGCAGCAGGAGCGTAGTCTGGCCTTGCGGTTTACGCTGCAGGACCCGGTGGCAACCTTGGAAGACACACGAGTAGACCAGTGCATGAATGCAGTACTTGAATTGCTGGTTCAAAAGCATGGCGTTCGTAAAAGATAGAACAGGAAGGGAAAGAGCATGTTGGAAGAAAACAATACCTTAACCAAGGCAGAATTGGCAGAGTTGCTGTTTGAGCGCGTTGGATTGAACAAACGGGAAGCCAAGGATATTGTGGATACCTTTTTTGAGGAAATCCGCGAGTCGCTCGCCAAGGGCGATTCAGTAAAACTGTCTGGTTTCGGCAACTTTCAGGTGCGCGACAAACCCGCCAGACCGGGTCGCAATCCCAAGACCGGCGAGGTCATCCCTATCTCTGCGCGCCGGGTCGTTACCTTCCACGCGAGTCAGAAGCTCAAGGGAATCGTGGAGCAGGGGGATGAATATAATCCGGATCTTACGCTCATCGATTAAAGTAGTTCCTTAAAAGACGGTTTGGGTTTACAATCTGCGCATGAATCAGACTGAAATACCTTCCATCACTGCGTTGCCACCGATTCCGGCAAAGCGATATTTCACCATCGGTGAGGTATCCGAGCTGTGCTGCGTCAAGCCTCACGTTCTGCGTTACTGGGAACAGGAGTTTACGCAGCTGAACCCGGTTAAACGCCGCGGTAACCGCCGTTATTATCAGCATCATGAAGTACTGCTCATCCGCAAAATTCGTGATCTGCTGTATGAACAGGGATTTACCATCAGCGGGGCACGCAATCGCCTGAGCGACGGCCGCGATGCCCAGCACGATCAAGACGCTGCGGTTCGTTTGTCTGCGCAGGATCTGCAATACATCCGCTCAGAACTCAATAGCGTCATGAAAATTTTCGACCAAATGGTCGCGCCCTGATTGCTTCTTTGCCGTGGTGGGTTCTGGCTCGATTACACCGTTGCAGTGTGATCACTGCCCAGAGCAGCATTGCGCTGTTCTGGCGAATGCCACCCATTCTGCTTACGAAAAAGCCTCCCACGAAAAAGCCTCCCACGAATAAGAGCCGCACGAATAAGAGCCACACAAAAAAGCCGTGATTCACTTAACGTCAATCACGGCTTTTTGCCTTTTTTTGCTTTTTTTTTGCCTTTAGGCAACCCGGCTGCCCAAAGCGTGTACTTGCAGATTACCGCTGCGCAGGCAACAAGATATCGGCAGTGACTTTATTAATATCGGTCTGCCCGCAGAACCCCAGCGTAATATCCAGCTCATTGCGAATAATCTCAAGGATTTTGGTTACGCCTTGTTCGCCGTAGGCACCCAGCGCATACAGGAAGGCGCGTCCGATCATGGTGCCTTTGGCGCCCAACGCAATCGCCCGCAGTACATCCTGACCGGAACGAATGCCGCTGTCGAGCCACACTTCCGGGCCCTCCGTGCCGATCGCGTCGATAATGGACGGGAGCATGGCGATGGACGAAGAAGCACCATCAAGCTGGCGACCACCGTGATTTGACACAACAATGGCATCGGCGCCGGTTTCTTTGGCCAGGCGTGCATCTTCCGGATCCAGGATGCCCTTGAGCACCAGTTTGCCGCCCCAGCGGTTTTTGATCCACTCAATATCATTCCAGTTCAGGCTGGGGTCAAACTGCTGGGCCGTCCATGAAGATAGCGAGGATAAATCATCCACCCCCTTGGCATGGCCGACAATATTGCCGAAAGTGCGGCGCTGCGTCCTGGACATTTTCCATACCCATTCCGGTTTTAACGCCAGATTGAGCAGATTCGGGATGGTTGGTTTAGGCGGCGCAGAAAGGCCGTTTTTGATATCTTTGTGGCGTTGTCCGAGTACCTGCAGATCCAGCGTCACCACCAGAGCCGAGCAGTTGGCTGCCTTGGCGCGATCAATCAGGCGTTCGTTGAAGTCGCGATCACGCATGATGTATTGCTGGAACCAGAAGGGAGCAGAGGTATGGGCGGCAATGTCCTCAATGGAGCAGATGCTCATGGTAGACAGGCAAAAGGGCACACCGAATTTTTCTGCAGCGCGCGCAGCAAGAATTTCCCCGTCGGGATGCTGCATGCCAGTTGAGCCGGTGGGCGCCAGCGCCACGGGCATGGTCACATCGTGCCCCAGCATTTTGCTGCGCAAATTGCGGTTTTCAATGTCAACAGCGACACGCTGGCGGAACTTGATCTTTTGAAAATCTTCCTGATTGGCGCGGTAAGTGGATTCAGTCCATGCGCCCGAGTCCGCATAGTCATAAAACATCTTCGGCACTTTACGCCGCGCGATGCGTTGCAAGTCGTCCAGGCAGGTGATTTTGGTCAGATCAGCCATTATTTCATTTCCATGAATACAAACAATAGCGTCAATTATACGGATTAAGGGTGAAGAAACCACTGTCTCTTCACCCTTAAAATTAAAATAAAGGAAGCGGGTGGCGTTATTCAGCTGGCCAGCGCAATACCGCCGTTTCGGTTTTACCTTTGGTCAACGTGAAGGCATGTTTGCGCGTTTCGCCCTTATAGGTGGCGGTCAATTCATACTTGCCATCGGGCAGCTTCACATTGAGATAAGGCCCGGTGTTGGTCACATCAAATACTTTTTTGTTGTCCTTATCAACAATCTGCACGGCAACGTCGGACAGGAATGCCTGATCTTTCACTGCCGAAAATGTCATCAGCAGGTTATAGTCTTTCTCGGCGCTTTTCATTTCATTCTGTTCAGCGTTACCGATGCCACCCGTAATGTACTGGATCGACTCGAAACTTTGCGGCTGTACCTGTGCGAATACGGCATTGGCGCAGCCGATAGTCAGGCCCAGAGCCAGGGCAGAGGTGGCCAGAAACGTTTGAATGTGACGGATGGAAAACTGTGTGTTCATTCTGATACTCCTTAATAAACTGATTCGGGCGCATTTACTTTCATGCATATATCAATCCCGAACAGCCAAGTCAGTGTAAACATAAAAGCCGCAGCAAAAGCCGTTTTGATGCGGGCTGAAATATTTCTGGATTTTTTTAATATCCGGAACGCCAGCGATTCTGGTGACATCCAATGTAATGAACGGCGTTATTGCGGCCGGCTAGGCTGCCAATTCGTTTTGTCATAAATATATACTAAAGGATGCAAAATGAAATCACTATATATGGGATGGATTCTGGTTACGGCCCTTTCAGGTTGTGCGTCGGCAGCAACAGACAGCGGGCCTACTGACGCGCAAATTGCTGCGATTGTTGTCACCGCTAACCAGGTAGACGTGGATGCGGGCAAGCTGGCGGCATCGACATCTGCGTCGAAGGATGTGCGGTCATTTGCCAATTTGATGGTTGCTGATCACAGCGCGGTGAATCGTTCGGCGACTGAGCTTGTGCAGAAATTAAACGTGAAGCCTCAGCCCAGTCAAACCAGCAGCGAGCTGCAGGCGGCTGGGGACGGTAATCTGGCAAAGCTTAAATTGTTGAAAGGGGCGGCATTTGACAAGGCTTATATTGATAACGAAGTAACCTATCATGAAGCGGTGCTTGATGCGCTGGATAAAACCCTGATTCCCGACGCAGACAATGCAGAGCTGAAAGCGCTGTTGATCAAAGTGCGGCCAGCCTTTGTTGCGCATCTGGCGCACGCAAAACATCTTCAGGGACAATTGAAATAATGAACGGCCAGCCAGCTCTGAGCGAAGCCGGCCTAATCGGGGGAGTCGGCTTTCGACGATCGATTGGATGGATCATTGCATTGCTGGCGGTATGGTTGTTGCAGATGCCGCTGGCGCATGGCGCAAGTAAAGTGGTGGCATCAACAGTACATATCGTCTCGATTCAGAATATGCAGTTTGTGCCGGCCGTGCTGACGATCCAATTGGGTGATAAGGTCACGTGGGTTAATAATGATCTGGTGCGACATACGGCAAGCGCTAGCGATTCGCAGTTTGATTCGGGCAATATCCCGGTCGGTGGATCCTGGACATATACTGCCAAAGAGGAGGGAGCACTCGGCTATGCGTGCCGATACCATCCTGGCATGCAGGCGACACTGAAGGTGCAATAGGTATTCGGGGAGTGGCGAAATGGCACGAGAAGCATTGGCACCGGGCGATCCGGACGAAAATACGGACATCGTGTTGGCACAGCGAATCGCAGCAGGCGACATGGCGGCACTGGAGTTGATGATGCGTCGCCATAACCGGCGTCTGTACAGGCTGGCCCGAGCGATATTGCGTAACGATGCAGAGGCTGAAGAGGTTTTGCAGGATACCTATTTTGCTGCATATCGCGGAATAAACCATTTCCGCGGCGATGCCTCACTTTTCACCTGGCTTTCCCGGATGCTGCTCAATGAGTGTTTTGCTCGCCAGCGAAAGACGCAACGACGTGGCAGGCTGTTTTCCGTGGCTGACAATATCGAAAACGAGACACATGCCATGTTAATCAACGATAGCAACCCACCGTACCATGAAGCAACGCGCGGGCAGTTGCGTGCACTGCTGGAGGCGCGATTGGATCAGTTGCCGGAATCGTTTCGTATCGTATTTGTCCTGAGGTCGGTAGAAGAAATGTCGGTAGAGGAGACGGCGTTGTGCCTGGGGATTCCTGAAGCGACGGTACGCAGCCGCCATCATCGCGCCAACGCGATGTTGCGCAAGTTGCTGGCCCGTGACCTGGATCTGAGCGCGCGTGATATGTTTGAATTTGACGGCGATAACTGCGACCGCACTGTTGCCACGGTGCTGCAGCGGGTGAAATTGGTGCAGTAAAACAAAAAAGGACTTAGCGATTTCTCGTAAGTCCTTGATTTTGTTGGTCGGAACGGAAGGATTCGAACCTTCGACCCCTTGCACCCCATGCAAGTGCGCTACCAGGCTGCGCTACGCCCCGACGATGTTGTCATTTAGCTATTTTCGGAAAATCACATCTGGCTAATCTTTGGGGAAGAGGTTGATTAGTAATACGATTCAGCTAAGTCGTGCATCATAGCATTGTGACGAATTTTTTTCAATCTTATGTGGCCGGTTTCGTTAAAAAGCTGACCAATGATTGATGGGTGAGTGCAACGTAGTAACGCTAAGCCGCAGCGCCGTCGTGTTTTTTCAGCACCAGTGCGTCAAGGTCTGCCTCGGGTACGCTGCGCAAATTGACCGCATAAGCGACTGTGCCATCCTGTTTTTGGCCGGACGAAAAGGATTGAACGCCGCAAATTTTACAGAATTGATGCTGGACTTTGTGTTTATTGAACGCGTACGTTGTTAGCTGATCACTGCCGCTGTGCAATTGAAACTGATCGGCGGAAACAAAGGTCAGGAGAGAGCCGTTGCGTCTGCATATGGAGCAGTTGCAACTGAGCGCCTGCGTTGGTAATTCTGCATTAACTGTAAAAGTGACTGCCCCGCAGTGGCAGCTTCCCTGATATGACATTGCACCGCTCCTTTTAAATAGCAACGCTCGATATGGGCAGGCGGCCCGATCTGGATCGTACAGCCCGCCTGGTCTGCGTGATCAGGAGCCTATGCGGCGTTGCAGTTGCACATAGGCACGTTCAGCAGCCTTTTGTTTTGCTGGCGTTGTTGGGGCCAGATAATACGAGGAAAAACTGGAGTAGTACCGTTTTAACACGGGGCGAGTGCGTTTGTCTGCATTATCATAAGCCTGTTTATAGTCGCGTTCCCAGTTGCGATTAATGACCCGGTAGCATCGCGTTCCTTTTTCATAGGATTCCTGCGTCATGGCTTCACAGCGGCTTACCGAGGCGGGCGGATATTTATTGGCGAAGTCGGCGGCGGTTGCGGTTTCCGCTTTGTCTGATTCCTGTTCCTGCGCGGTGAATTCGGCGTAGGGGTCAGTCCGGCCGAAGGAGCAGGCGGCCAACAAAATCAGCGATGTGATAACAGTGGTTTTTTTGATTATTGAATGCATGTTCGAATTTTCCAGAAGCGAGAAATATTAGCCGGGGAGACGCCCGCCTGCGCGAAAGTATATACAACTTTAGAACGGCTACAAAGAGAAATATAATGAATGAAATACGAAGGGAGGGCCGTCCGGTCGCGGCTTGCCGGGTGCAGGTAAAGGACAGATTAACGGTCCGTATCCGAAGTACTGCCGCTCAGAATGGGTTGGGATTGTCAGGCAGTAAAGTCAGGCAGTAAAAATACAGGGCATAAAAACAGCCGTTGACGAGGCCAACGGCTATGGTGAAGTGACAGAGAAATGCCAGGCAAGGCGCGCTAGGCTGATCAGCGCACGTTTCCATCTCTTCTGAAAATGTTCATCGTGGTTATTTGACAATGGCTTCGATCTGAACCAGTATTTTCACTTCGTCGGGAACGCCCATGTCGATGCCCCAGTTCATACCCCATTCTGAACGTTTGATCGTGGTTTCGAAATCACCGCCGCAGATGTTCTTTTTCAGAACCGGCTGGAAATAGCAATTGTAATTGGTATTGTTCAGCGTGACCGGGTGAGTCTGGCCCAGCAGCGTGAGATCGCCGCCTACTGTGGCAAGTTTGTCATTTTTGTATTCAAACGATTTGCCGGCAAAGGTGATGTCCGGGTATTTTTCGGCATTGAAAAAATCCGCTGATTTCAAATGATCATCAAACGCTTTGGTGCCTGAATTGATTGATCCGGTTACTATTTTTATATCCGCATTTCCCTTATTCTGTTTGGCATCGGCGGCGATCGTGCCCTGGATATCATCAAAGCGAATACGCAGTGTCGACGTATTAAAGTGTACGACTTCCACGGTCACAAATGTGTGGGTGGGCTCGACTTCGTAGTTGGCTGTTTCGGCCTGGGCCGTGCCGGCGATCCCGCAGACCAGGGCTGCAGAAATGGCGACGTTACGCAATACAGATGTCATTGAATATACTCCCGGAAAAAATGACCAGGTAATCTCAGGATGACCTGGTGTGTAAATTATTTTCATAATTTATCATGAATGCATTCAGTATTTTGTAAGTAGCAGAGATATCGCTGTATTCATCCTCTGGACAGGTCGGCGTAAGCGCTGCCAGTTTGGCGGAGTGCCAGGCCGGGATGTAAGTGCACCGTCTGGCTATACGGACCACCGCTATCTATACAAGGCTGGTATAGGACATGTTTTATGGCACAATGCGTTGTTGTTCGCGTTAAGTTGCGCTTTCACTGGCAGCGTGCTCAATACAATATGCGCGTATGTGTGTGCGTCGTTGTTGAGAGCGATAAAAAGCATGTTACCGGTGATAAACAGTACAGGATTGCAATCCAGGGGAAATGAACTAGATGAATACGGAACAGACGACAGGTGGCGCGCCGGCCTGGTGCGAACAACTGCCTGAGGGCGAGCCCGCGGCTGTCTGGCATTCAGAAGCCGGTTTTGCTGCGCCAGCAGCTATCGAGTATGCCGACGATACGATACGGGCTGATCAGGCGTTGAAAAAAATGCGCAATGCCATCGGTTTACTCTGGCGCGGGGATTTCCAGAATGGCAGGCAGCTCTTGCAGGCTCTGGGGCGTCGCCTGGATCGCAAAACCAAAACGGCCCGTCTTTCCGCTGACGAGCCGCTGGCCGCACGCTTTCATCGGTATCGGATGCAGCAGGCGCAGCGGGCGCGTTTGCTGGGCTTGGTCCTTATCAGGATTGAATCGGATAATTCAATTGCGCTACGCCGGGCACCAGACTGGGAGCAGGCGCTGCTTCAGGTATACGGGCCTGCACATCCGCCCATGCTGGTGTCACTGCGGGAATTGCTTGGCGTTGTTGGCGCGTATGAGTGGCGCCGCAAAGGCGTTCCCATTGCCAACTGTGATTTTCGGATCCACCCGCATTACGGCGTATTTTCACCTTCCCGGGCCGAGTATCTTACATTGGTCATGCAGGCAGCATTGCCGGAAAAATGCCACAGTGCATTTGATATTGGCACCGGGACCGGTGTGTTGTCTATTCTGTTAGCTAAACGAGGCATCGCACAGATCGTTGCGACCGATTCTTCGCCGCTTGCGGTGGCATGCGCGCAGGAAAATGTGGACAGGCTGCAGCTGGGTGCTCAGATATCTGTGCAGCAGCGGCCGTTTTTTCCCGAGGGCAGGGCAGATCTGCTGGTATGCAATCCCCCCTGGTTACCGGGCAAAGTGACCTCATCGCTTGATGCGGCCGTCTACGATCCGAATGAACAAATGTTGCAGGGCTATCTGCAAAACGCCCGGCAGCATTTGAGCCCGGGTGGCCAGATCTGGCTGATTATGTCAGACCTTGCCCAGTTGCTGGGTTTACGCGCTCCGAACGCAATGGCGCGGCACTTCAGCAATAATGGTCTGCGCGTCATGGCTGTTTATGAGACCAAACCGACTCACGCTCGCGCAAGCGATAGTTCCGATCCACTGCATGAAGCGCGTGCGCGCGAGACGACATCACTATGGTGTCTGGCGCCTATTGACACTGAAAATTGATGAAGTAGGTGTCTTCTGGTGAACCGGTGCCAGTAGGATTGTGTTGTGAAATATTGACAGGTTTCTGATAGCCACAAGTTTTCTGGGCAGTCTGCATGCACATTTCCCAGTTCGGTGGCGTTTTTGCATCAGGCGAGCATTTAACACCGTAATTGCCGCGATCTGTTACGTCCAGCCCACTGGATGCACAACCGGCCAGCACGATAGGGACAAGAAGCAATAGCAGTTTTTTCATTCACGAACTCCTCTTGAGGCTGTATTGTCTGGTGGCTGTATTGTATCGGATTATTAATCATGCACTTTTATTTTAATTAAATTCAGTTATAGTAATAAAAGAATATCCTGTAACGTATTGAGTTGAGCGTAAGCATTTTTTCCATTGCGAGAAGTGATATGTTCAATTTGTATGCATTCCGTTACATTCAACTGTGATTCTGTTGTTATTATGAGAGTCGTATAAGTTTTGTTTATGTCTTTTAAAGGGGTACTTCTATGAAAAAATTTCTCGTTCCCGCTATGATCGTTCTCGCAACTGCAGCATCAGTAAACGTACACGCCGCTAAGCCGTCAGATAATCTGTCCCGGCATGCGCTGGGCGAGGCAAAGGATACCCGTTCGGCTTGGGCCAAATCCCAGGATATGTATGTTGAGCCAACACTGCGTATGACGGAAACAACAGTACCTGTCACACCAGGTCAGGTTCCACAACAAAATCAACCTGTTGAAGCAGTACCTGCAGGCACTGTGCCTCCAGGGGGTACCAGCACGACCACAGTGTATGGCCCTAATGGTCAGCCAGTGAACCAGTCTGCCACGCCGGGTCAGCCAGTGCCTATGCAACAGGGTGGTAACGCTCAACCTGCTCAGGATCTGTCCCGACCCAAGCCTTAATCGCTGGCGCGTGGCCGGTGTCATGTTGCCTGGCCAAAGGCGTGATCTGCAGGCATAAATAGCGCGAGCAGTTTCGACAGCTGTTTACGTCATCATGCAGATCTGCCTGCCAATTGCTATAGAAAAACCGATACCGTTACGACGCTATCGGTTTTTTTTCTGCGTGATCCTTGTTCAGGAAAGCCATACCAGTTCAATCCGCCGAGTAAAGATCAACCAATGTGCGAATAGCACAGAGGATAAAAAAGCCCGCATATAACGCCGGCATTGGCTTGCATTCATTAATCTGTTGGTATTGGCCAATATCAACCCAGACACCGAATGCAACCACTCAATACGACCAGCAACGAAGTTACGACCAGCAACGACAACCCGGACGAATGTCTGGCGCGCTACGCGGATTTGTTCGACAGTATTGAGCGTACTCCACTGACGCAGGAGCAGCGTCGGGCGTGTGTATCGGATGCGCCTGCGACACTGGTTCTGGCGGGGGCAGGCACAGGCAAGACAAGTACGCTGACGGGACGTGTGGCGTTTCTCATTGCGCATGGGCTGGCCCGGCCTGCGGACATTCTCTGCCTTGCATTTGCCCGAGAGGCGGCATTGGAAATCGATGATCGCCTGCAACGCCGCCTGGCAGCACGCTGGCCAATACAGGGCTTTACGGCAAGCACCTTTCACAGTCTCGGTCTGCGCATCGTGCGTGAGGTCGAAGGCAATCAGCCTGTGCTGACTGAGCTTTGCAGTAACCCGCAGGCGTTGACGGGTTTTATTCATGAGCAAATGCTGCAGCTGGCGACGAACTCGGCAGACTATGCTGGCTTGTTGTTTGAGTATTTTGCGATAGTGGAACCTGATCTTGTACTGGCTTGCGAGTTTACGAAGCGCACTCATTACCTGAGCGCATGTTCAGCCGGTCTCTTGCAGACACTTCGTGGCGAAGTTGTGCGTAATCCATTTGATTGTCTGGTGGCCAATGCCTTGTGTTTGATGGGCGTTGAATACGATTATCGTAAACATTATCCGCATTCAGTATTCCTGGCCCGACGCCGCCCGTATCGGAGCACTTTTTACCTGCGAAATACAGCCGTATATATTGATGTATTCGATTGTGCAAGGCCTGCAGATGAGCAATGCGCTGCCGCTGTGCTGTCGCATCGGCTTGCGGGCATTCACCAGACTTATGGCACTCGTCATATTATTCTTTGGGAAGAGCCGGGCTATGTATTCGATATCTGGCAATTGATTGAGCGATTAAATCGCTTGCTGTGGGAATGTGATGAACCTGCACAGATAAGTGCGGTAGACAAGACATCATGTCGCACCGGGAATGGGCAAAGTCAAAGTAATTCATATCAAAACACGCAGTGGCAGCAAAGCCGGTATCGTGCCTGCCTGCAAGGCTTATTTGATTCTGCGCGCTGGTCATCGCTGGTGGAGATGCTGGCAACGGTGTTGCCGCTCTATCGTCAATTCAGGTCGCTAGCGGTTGCCAACACCGAACCGGCTGAACTGAAGACCCCTTGTCAGCGGCGTCGTCTCTCGGTGATCACGAAGTTGATGCAGCCGCTGGCGAGTGCCTATCAGGCACGTCTGGATACGCATGGCGATATTGATTTTGATGAGATGATCGCAAGGGCAACGCAGTATGTCGCCACTGGTCGCTTTATGGTTCCCTGGCGTGATATTTTGATTGATGAGTTCCAGGATATTTCGTCACCACGGTTTGCGCTGATTGCGGCTATGCTGCGGCAACGACCGGACTTGCGGCTTTTTTGCGTGGGCGATGATTGGCAGGCCATTTATCGTTTTGCCGGTAGTGAGATTCGATACAGTACGCAGTTCGCTGAACAGGTTCATCCTCTGGCCAGAATCGTGCCCCTGAGTCGTACGTTTCGCTTCAATCAGGCCTTGTGTCAAGTCAGTAGCGGCTTTCTGATGAAAAACCCATCCCAGAATCGCAAGCAGCTGTTTGCTACGAACAACGACAAACCACACGTCATTACGGTTGCCCGGCAGCAGGATGGCCTGGCGGTTATCCTGTCAAGGCTGCAGCAGGCGCAATCGACGCAAAAAAGCGCGGTGCTTATTTTGGCGCGATTTGCGCATTTGCTGCCGGACAGTCACAAGTTGAACGCTTATGCCAGGCATTATCCTGGCTTGCGGATCAGCGCCAGCACGGTGCATGCATCCAAGGGGCTGGAAGCTGATTATGTTTTGATTTTGAATATGGCTGCGGGGACTTATGGCTTTCCGCCAGGCAGGCAAGCTGATCCTGTGATCGAATCCTTTCTGCCGCAGCCGGAGCGCTTTGAGCATGCTGACGAGCGCAGATTGTTTTACGTCGCACTCACGCGCGCCAGGAAACACGTGTGGTTGCTGGTGCCGCAAGATCGGAAAAACATGTCGGTGTTTGTGCAGGAACTACTGCGTGATAATAAAGTGGCGGTCCGCCGCCCGGGTGCAGTTGCTGCCAGCATAGTCGGCTGGTGGAATGCGATGGGCCAGTCTGCTGTTGCCGGCGTATCTCGTTGCATTGCGGTTAAAAGGGCGTGCCGTTCTCGTAATGCCTGGTGTCCGTGGGCGGGTAGCGCTGTGTTAGCTGACGGGCAGAAACGACCGAGAGCCGGCGTAATTGATAAAATCAAGCGCTATATTAAAGGCCTCGGTATCCGCGCAGAAAAAAAGAACCGTGTCGTCTGAATCCATATTGGCCAGAATGGATTCCATTTCGTCTTCTATTGGTTCATCTTCAAGGCCCAGGCTGGAGACATGGATCTGGCCGTCCTGCTCAAAACGCGCTTTTGGGAGAATATCCGGGATCCGGTCAAAGTCTACTTCTTCCACAATCAGATAGATGTCCAGCGCCAGGCCGTTGACTTGTGCCAGTACTTCAATCCCATTATGGATTGGCCGGGTCAGGCTTGTTTGTATTCCAGGTTCGCCCGTCATGATTTATTCAGAAAGCAAAGAAGTTGGAGGTGGCGCATCGCTGGGCAAAGCCGGGGCACCGTTGTAATGGCCTTGGTGCACACCGCAACCGGCAAGGGCAATGAGAAGGGCAGTCACTGCGAAAAATTTTTGCATGTTAGTTTGAAGTACCAGGAATGAGGGCTAGCGGGAATCGCTACAATGTCATTGTAATACGAACTGACCGTCTGGAACCATGACACGAAAAATTGTCCATATTGATATGGACGCATTTTATGCTTCTGTTGAGTTGCGGGAAAATCCACAACTCAAGGGGTTGCCTGTGGTTGTTGCCTGGGACAGCATTCGTTCGGTGATCGTTGCTGCTTCTTATGAGGCGCGCAAATATGGCTTGCGGTCTGCCATGTCGGTCAGGCGGGCACGGGAGCTGTGCCCGCATGCGATTTATATCTCCCCCAACTTCACATTGTACCGCGACGTGTCGCGGCAGGTGCGCGCCATTTTTCAGCAATACACTGACCGGATTGAACCGCTGTCGCTGGACGAAGCCTATCTGGATGTCACGCAGAATCACAAGGGTATCGCGTCTGCGACAGAAGTGGCCAACCGGATACGGGAGGAGATTTTTCTGCAGACGTCGCTTACCGCATCGGCCGGGGTGGCACCCAATAAGTTTCTGGCCAAGATTGCCTCGGACTGGAATAAACCTAATGGCATCTGTGTGGTTCCGCCTTCCAAAGTCATGGCGTTTTTGCAGGACCTGCCCCTTGAAAAGATTCCGGGCGTGGGACGGGTGACGCTGGCAAAATTTCATAGGCTGCAAATGAAGACCGTTGCAGACCTGCGCCTGCGCAGTGAGTGGGAGCTCACGCATCATTTCGGACGTTATGGCCATCGGTTATACGAATTGGCGCGCGGCATCGATTTACGTGAGGTCGATACCAATCAGGAGTCGCAGCAGATCTCCACAGAAACGACCTTTGACCGGGATTTACCTTATCTGCAGCTCCAGGATCCGCTGGATGCCATTGCCAGAAAATTATGGGATCAGGTGCTGCGCAAACGCAAGTTTGGTCGCACCGTCACGCTCAAGCTCAAGAGCGCATCATTCAGGATCGTGACCCGATCGCAGACCTATTCCAGTCCGATTTATTCGCTGGATGAAGTCAGGCAGGCCGCAGCCTCGCTGCTGGAACGGGTTGAGCTGGATAAGCGTCAGTCGCTGTATCGGCTGATTGGCCTGGGTATCAGCGCTTTTGCGGATATTGACGAAGTGGAGGCGCAGCTATTATTGCTGTAGCGGGGTTGTCTGCGGCCGGACTTTAGTGGCGGCAGGGCGGGTGCCGGGGAGTATGGGGACGCCCGGTGTGTGCAAACAGATAAGCCATATATCGCAGCAACGACCGGGTGTGATTTTTCAATGAAGCGATTCAGGGTTTAAGCCGGTCTTTCAGGCGCTTTGACAGTTCCGCCATGTCTGTGCGGCCTGCCAGCTTTTGCTTGAGAACGGCCATGGCCTTGCCCATGATTGCCGGACCCGTCACGCCGTCAGCTGTCACCTGCGTAAGCGCAGCGTCAATTGCCTCGGTCACTTCCTGTTCTGATGCTTCTTCCGGCAGGAATTCCCGCAACACTTCAAGCTCGGCCTTTTCTGCTTCGGCGGTTTCAGTACGACCGGCATTTTCAAACGCGGTGATAGATTCCTTGCGTTGCTTGACCTGTTTTTCGACGATGGCCAGCACCTGGTCGTCATTCAGTTCAATGCGTTCGTCGATTTCTTTCTGTTTGATAGCGGCCTGCAGAAATCGCAGTGTGCCCAGTCGTGCTGTCTGCTTGGCGCGCATGGCGTCCTTGACGGCATCTGATATTGCTATTTTGAGGGAAGAAGACATGAATTTATTCCGGGAATGGTAAGATTAGTTTCATATTATGGCATAACTTTTTCGGAGATATATATGACGGAAATAAAGACTTCCCAGATTCTTCTCCCGGAAGGCGGCGCCCACGGTCAGCTGTTTTACATACTGCATGAAGAGAGCGAGCAGTTAACGAATATGCCATTTTTGTTAGGCACTATCCGGGCTGAATTTCCTGATGCTGTGATTCAGCTTGCTGTGGTTGCCCTGGAAGAGGACCTGCAATGGCCCGCCGCCGAAAGTTCGGAAGCGGATGTGTCTGCTACGGTGCAACTGGCTCCACGCCTGGCAGAAAGCATCAAGTCGCTGGAACATGACATTCAGATGGGTCAGAACAAGCAGGGGGTATTGAGTGAAGCTACAGCCGTGGTCGGCGTGGGCCTTGCGGGATCGCTGGTGCTGGGTCTCACCTTGCTGGAGCAGCCAATAGCCGGCAGGATCATTACGTTTGGCGCGGCATTTCCGGCGTATCCGCTGGATCTGTCGCTGGATACAACGATTCATCTGTTGCATGCGGACAGGGATATGGCAGTGCCGTCCACGCAGGCTCGCGAGGCGCACGAACGAATGGCGCTGCTGCAGGCCGATGCGACGATTGACATCGCCATGAATTCGGCTGATTCGTTTAGTGAGGTGCTGATTGGAAAAATGTTTGAAAGACTCAAAACCTGCGTGCCATTGCGATACTGGCGTTACGCGGCGGAGTCTGGCGATGATAAGGAACAGGACGAGGTGCCGCCTGCATCATTGCATTAAATAATGCGCCCGGACGGCAGGGGTTGTGGTTGCCATCCGGCTCGACTGTAAGAACAGTTATAGCAGGGTGGGGTAATCCTGCTGCACCATATGGCGTACTCGAACCGCGTCTGCGAAACGGGTCAGTCCGCCATCTGCATTGAGCAATACCACGGCTACCGGACGACGATCCATTTCAGTCATCATGACGAGGCAGTCGCCGGCTTCACGGATGTAGCCGGTTTTTGAAATGTGGATATTCCAGTTGCTATTGCGGATCAGGCGATTGGTATTGCGGTAACGCTGTTCTCGCCCATTGCTGGTCACGATTTCATACTTGTCGCTGGTTGTGTATTCGCGAATAAGCGGCTGCTGGTGTACTGCCTGCATCAATCGCACCAGATCGCGGGGAGAGGATACATTCTGCGGCGACAATCCCGTGGGCTCAACAAAACGGGTTCGGGTCATGCCCAATTGACGCGCTTTGGCATTCATTTCGCGGATAAACGCGTCCATGCCGCCCGGGTAGGTTCGGGCCAGTGCATGAGCCGCCCGGTTTTCCGAAGACATAAGGGCCAGATGCAGCAGTTCAGTACGTGTCAATATTGTGCCTACTGACAGGCGCGAGGATGATTTTTTGACGCGATCAATATCATCTGCCGTAACGATAATCTGTTCGTTCATGTTCAGATTAGCAGTGGTGATGATCAGCGCGGTCATCAGTTTGCTGATCGACGCAATGGGCCGGATCACATCGGCATTTTTTGAATATAGTATGCGGTTATCGGTCAGGTCGACGACATAGGCGACCTGGGAACGAACAATGCCGCCATTGTCTGCCTGGCCCACAACGGTGGCGGCTGATGGCAGTACATCATAGCCCTGGCTGCCGTCGTCTTCCTGGGCGAAGCTGGAAACAGGTACAATAGAACCGGTAGCCAGCGCCACGGCCAGGCATGCGGTCAGGGTTTTTTTAAGAAATTTTTGCATAGGTTCGTCGCGAGCAAATTAGATCAGGGTCAGCGCAATTATAAATAAGATTTGAAAAAAAATATATTTATTAATGAGTTAGAGGCGATATCTAAATTTACTGTTAAGTAGGTGACGCAGGTGGCGGCTTGTGTTTTAGGTCCGCTTTAAAAGACGAAGAGGGAAATTGATTGCAAATTCAGCTATATTTGGCTAAATTTGGTTAAATTGTATCAAATATTTTCTTGTGGGAAACGGGCGGCCGGCGGGGCGTTTTTTTGCTCAGGCGCTGCGGTAAATATCGCAATTGCATGGTTATTGCGCATGAGTGAGGGTCAGGGGCGATAAAATAGCGCTTTCCTGTTCAGGCAATTTTCATTTACTCCGGTTTTTATTGTGTCAGATACTCAACATCAGCACCAGATTGCATACGGCTGTGCCGCATTGACCTCGTTTCAGAAAGAGCGCCTGCTGGCGGCGCTGTCCCAGGCCGGGTTGCCTGTGCAGGACGTGACTGCCCGTTACGAACATCACGTTTTCACTCAGGGCGTCATGCCGCAGGAAGACCAGCAGCGGTTGAGCCAATTACTGGATTATGGTACTACAGTGGCAAGCGAGGCGGCGCAGGATGCGCTGGTATTGCGGGTGCTGCCGCGTCTGGGGACGCTGTCACCGTGGGCCAGCAAGGCAACCGATATTGCCCACAATTGTGGTTTATCAGCCGTCAGGCGCATAGAGCGGGGCATTGAATACCGCTTTGTTCCGAAAAAAGGGCTGCTGGGCGCCAAAAAACTTTCACCAGAGCAGTTGTCGCAGATTGCGGCGCTTGTTCATGACCGAATGACAGAAACGGTCGTGGACGCGGCCTTTGATGCTTCAATATTAATGCAGACATTGCCGGGCAAGCCGCTTGCGCACATTCCGCTGCAGGCGCGTGGCAGGGCAGCGCTGGAAGAGGCCAATGACAGTCTGGGCCTGGCCTTGTCACCCATGGAAATAGATTATCTGCTTACCTCGTTCAGTGATTTAGGTCGTGATCCCACCGACGTCGAACTGATGATGTTTGCGCAGGCAAACAGCGAACACTGCCGCCATAAAATCTTTAACGCCAGTTGGGAAATCGACGGCGAGAAAAAAGAAGACACCCTGTTCGGCATGATCCGCAAGACACATGCGGCGCAGCCCAAAGGCACTGTGGTTGCCTATTCCGATAACGCTGCGGTCATGGAAGGCGGGCCCGCTAGCCGGTTTTTTGCCAGCTTCAGCGCAAACGGCCAGGTTGCCGCGGCACCCAGGTACGGTAGCGAAACACGCGTCACTCACACCCTTATGAAGGTGGAAACGCACAATCACCCAACGGCCATCGCACCATTTCCGGGTGCGGCTACCGGTGCCGGTGGCGAAATCCGTGACGAAGGCGCAACCGGGCGGGGCTCCAAGCCTAAAGCAGGCCTCACGGGCTTTACCGTGTCCAATCTGAATCTGCCGGACATTGCCGAGTCGCGTGAAGCCACGCCCTATGGGCTGCCTGACCGGATCGCCAGTCCGCTGGATATCATGATTGAAGGACCTATTGGCGGCGCTGCATTCAATAACGAATTCGGCAGACCGAACCTGCTGGGCTATTTCCGTACGTTCGAACAAACGGTTGATGGCGTACGCTGGGGGTATCACAAGCCCATTATGATTGCAGGTGGCCTGGGCAGCATTGATGCCGCACTCACACACAAAGACGTCATACCGGGGCAGGCACTGCTGATCCAGCTTGGCGGGCCCGGCATGCGGATTGGGATGGGGGGCAGTGCGGCCTCGTCCATGAGCGCTGGCGCCAATACCGCACAGCTTGATTTCGATTCGGTGCAGCGCGGCAACCCGGAGCTGGAGCGCCGTGCCCAGGAAGTGATTGATCGCTGCTGGCAGTTGAAAGAGAATAACCCGATCATTGCGATTCATGATGTGGGTGCGGGTGGTTTGTCTAACGCCTTTCCCGAGCTGGTCAATGACGCCGGTCGCGGCGCGATTTTTGACCTGCAGCGGGTTCATCTGGAAGAGTCCGGTTTATCGGCTGCGGAAATCTGGAGCAATGAAGCACAGGAACGTTATGTGCTGGCTATTCTGCCAGACGACCTGGCGCGTTTCGAAGCCATTGCCGTACGCGAACGCTGCCCGTTCGCCGTTGTTGGCGTCACCACGGTAGAGCGCCAGCTTACCGTCTCCGACGGTCAGGGCCTGCCGGGGTTCGCCGATACGAAGGCTGATTCGCAGGCAGCGGGCCCCGCACCTGTTGATATGCCAATGGACGTGATTCTGGGTAAATTGCCTCGTATGCAACGCCAGGCCGAGCACAAAGCGCGCAAGCTGGTGCCAATGGACGTGACCGGCCTGGATCTGGCAGACATTTCATTGCAGGTCATGCGTCACCCCACGGTGGCCAGCAAATCATTTCTGATTACGATTGGCGATCGTACGGTGGGCGGGCTGTGTTCAAGAGATCAGATGGTTGGCCCATGGCAGGTGCCTGTAGCCGATTGCGCCGTTACGCTGGCTGATTATGAATCCGTGCGCGGCGAAGCCATGGCGATGGGCGAGCGCACACCGCTGGCCATTGGTAACGCGCCCGCATCCGGCCGTATGGCCGTTGCCGAAGCGTTAACCAATCTGGCTGCTGCAGATGTGGCAGCACTGGAAGATATCAAGCTGTCCGCCAACTGGATGGCTGCTTGCGGTTTCGAGGGTCAGGATGCAGCGCTGTTTGATACGGTGAACGCTGTGTCAACCCTATGCCAGACTATCGGTCTGTCCATTCCTGTGGGTAAGGATTCCTTATCCATGCGCACCCGCTGGGATGAGCAGGATCAGGCTAAAGAAGTGGTTGCGCCGGTTTCGTTGGTTATCACTGCTTTTGCTCCGGTGGCCGATACACGCAAAACCCTGACGCCGCAGCTGGTGACAGATCAGGGCGACACGGCATTGATTTTGCTGGATCTGGGGCAGGGCCGGCAACGTCTGGCCGGCTCGGTGCTGTCAAATGTGATTGACCAATACGGTTCTGAAGTGCCCGATCTGGACGATCCTGAACTGCTTAAAACCTTTTTCCTTACCATCCGCTCGCTGGTTGAGCGCGGGATGATCCTGGCCTATCATGACCGTTCCGATGGCGGTCTGCTTGCCACGGTCGCCGAAATGGCTTTCGCGGGCCATGTGGGCGTATCCATCAATCTGGATATGTTGACGTTTGACGAAACCTCAGCGGACTGGGGTGATTATAAAATTCGCCCTGAACAGGTGGCGGTGCAGCGCGACGAATTGACGGTCAAGGCGCTGTTCAACGAAGAGGCCGGTGCGGTCATTCAGGTGCGTGCCGAACAGCGCGACCTGGTATTGCAGGCCTTGCGTGAAGCGGGGCTGTCCCGTATTTCAAATGTAATTGGTGCGCCGAATACGTCTGATCAGATCGAGTTTTACCGTGATGGACGCCGCATTTTTGGTCTGGATCGTGTGGAGCTGGGCAAGGCCTGGAGTCAGGTTACTTATGAAATCATGAAGCGCCGTGATAACCCGGCCAGCGCCCTGGCCGAGTTCAATAGCTGGGACGAGCGCGAAGATCCCGGGCTGAATACTGTTATCGGCTTTGACCCCCAAGAGCCGCTTGCCGCACCGTTTATTTCAAGTGGCATACGTCCGAAAATTGCCATCTTGCGCGAACAGGGCTGCAACAGCCAGGTAGAAATGGCCTGGGCCTTCGACAAGGCTGGCTTTGATGCCTACGACGTGCACATGACAGACCTGCTGTCCGGCCGCACCTCGCTCAACGACTATCAGGCCATGGTGGCAGTAGGGGGATTCAGTTACGGCGACGTGCTTGGCGCCGGCGAAGGGTGGGCACGCACCATCCGGTTCAATTCGGCCTTGTCTGCGCAATTTGCCGCTTTCTTTGCACGGCCCGATGTATTTGCATTGGGTGTGTGCAATGGTTGCCAGATGCTGGCCACGCTGGCCGATATGATTCCTGGCGCGCAGGATTGGCCGCGGTTTACGTATAACCAATCGGCCAAGTACGAAGCCCGTCTGAGTCTGGTGCAGATTGAAGCCTCCCCATCCATCTTCTTTAACGGCATGCAGGGCAGCCGTCTGCCGATAGCCGTGGCGCACGGTGAAGGTTTTGCTGATTTTGGCCTGCAGGGTAATATCAACACGGTGCAAACCGCCTTGCGGTATGTATCGAACGCGGGCTTTGTCACAGAAGCCTATCCGGCCAACCCCAATGGCAGTCCGCAGGGGATTGCCTCGGTTACCAC
Source organism: Advenella mimigardefordensis DPN7 (assembly GCF_000521505.1). Lineage (GTDB taxonomy): Bacteria > Pseudomonadota > Gammaproteobacteria > Burkholderiales > Burkholderiaceae_B > Advenella > Advenella mimigardefordensis. The sequence continues at coordinate 2,465,786 of NZ_CP003915.1, read as the reverse complement.
GGCAGATGGCCGCTTCACCATTATGATGCCGCACCCGGAAAGGGTAACGCGCAATGTCATGATGTCCTGGCACCCGGACAGCTGGGGCGAGCAGGATTCCGGTGGCGACTACACACCCTGGATGCGGATGTTCATGAACGCCCGTGTGGCAATTGGATAGAAAGCGGCGGCCGCAGCGGGAAATTTCTCGCTGTTTGGGCGAACGCGGTTGATTCCGTCCGGGCGCAAGCGTATAATTTTGCTTTGCGCCCGGAGTTATTTCATGCGTCTCATTCAAAAAGCGCTTACCTTTGACGATGTTCTTCTGGTACCCGCGTACTCAAATGTGTTGCCACGCGACACGTCTCTCAAAACCAAACTTACCCGTAATATCACTCTGAATATTCCGCTGGTCTCAGCTGCCATGGATACGGTTACCGAATCACGTCTGGCCATTGCAATGGCTCAGGAAGGCGGAATCGGGATTATCCACAAGAACATGACTGCAGACGAGCAGGCAGCAGAAGTGGCCCGAGTCAAACGCCATGAATTCGGCATTGTTATCGACCCAGTGTCGGTTACATCCGATATGAAGGTACGCGACGCGATTGCTCTGCAGAAAAAGCATGGCATCTCCGGTTTGCCCGTGGTGGATAACGGCAAGGTAGTTGGTATTGTGACCAATCGCGATCTGCGTTTTGAAGATCGGCTTGATGTGCCACTCACATCTGTGATGACGCCCAAGGAACGGCTGATCACCATGCATGAAGGGGGTACGCTGAGTGAAGCTCAGGCCCTGATGCATAAGTATCGTCTGGAACGGGTTCTGATCGTCAACGACAATTTTGAATTGCGTGGCCTGGCGACGGTCAAGGATATCGTCAAGAATACGGAACATCCCAACGCCTGCAAAGACGAATTCGGTCAATTGCGTGTGGGTGCGGCCGTTGGCGTGGGCGAGGGTACAGAAGAGCGCGTACGCAAGCTTGCTGCTGCCGATGTCGACGTCATTATTGTGGATACTGCACACGGCCACTCTCAGGGTGTGCTGGATCGCGTGCGCTGGGTTAAGGAGAACTTCCCTGAAATTGATGTAATTGGCGGCAATATTGCGACCGCCGAAGCCGCCAGAGCATTGGTTGAAGCCGGTGCTGACGGTGTCAAAGTAGGTATTGGCCCGGGTTCAATCTGCACCACGCGGATCGTGGCCGGTGTCGGCGTGCCTCAAATCACTGCCATCTCCGATGTGGCCAAGGAACTGGAAGGTACAGGTGTGCCGCTTATCGCCGATGGTGGTATTCGTTATTCCGGCGATGTATCCAAGGCGCTGGTTGCCGGGGCGTTTGCCTGCATGATGGGTGGCATGTTCGCCGGTACTGAAGAGTCTCCTGGCGAAGTGGTCTTGTTCCAGGGGCGTTCCTATAAGTCCTACCGCGGTATGGGTAGTCTGGGTGCCATGGAAAAAGGCTCTGCCGATCGTTATTTCCAGGATCCTGCCAACAATGCAGATAAACTGGTACCGGAAGGTATTGAAGGCCGCGTGCCATATAAAGGCAGTGTGCTGGCAATCATTTACCAACTGGTGGGTGGTATCCGTGCTTCAATGGGATATTGTGGTTGCGCGACAATCGATGATATGCGCACAGTACCGCAGTTTGTGGAGATTACCTCTGCGGGTGTACGTGAATCGCATGTCCACGATGTACAAATCACTAAAGAGGCGCCAAACTACCGCGCCGAATAAATGGCGTGCAGCCAGCGTATCTGCGCTGATCGTGGCTCACTGGCTATCTGGATAGTTTGGCATCGAAACCCGGTATTGTTTATAGCAGTCCCGGGTTTTTTGCTGTCCGCTGTTTTATCACAACGCCGTTAGCGCCAGCAGTTTTTCAGCCACCATTTTCGGCGCCAGTAAAGGGGCGGAGTGGGAACTGCTCAGCTCATCCCATATCCAGTCGGGCTGACTCCTGACCCAGTCATGCGTTGCGGCCACCGGCTTATAGGGTGGAGCGGTGCAGGCCAGATAGATTTTTTTCACGCCGGCACCTAATGGTGCGTTCAGTGAGAGTGCGCTGGCGTAGGTGTTGATCGGATGTGGCGTTAATTTCCCGCGAGCAAAGGTATATTGGTCTGTGTCGGCCGGAATACCCAGATGTATCGGATCAGGTACGGGAATGCCATAGCCACGATGAGCCTGGGCAGATGCCGTCAGCGCATTGACTACTTTTTCGGGTAAGGTGGCAAAAGTGGATTGTCCCGAGGGCAGTACAAACGCATCCAGGTAAATCAGGCGGTTCAGGTGATCGGCAATGTGATCGGCCACACCGCTGATCACCAGACCGGCAAAACTGTGGCCGACCAGAATGACATTGCTAAGTGCTTCGGCAGCGTCGGCGTCGGGTGTAGCGACAAGCGCAGGTGCTGATTGCGGATGTAATATCGCTGTTTCTATATCCTTGATAAACGTTTCGAGTGAAATATCTGCCGAAAGCTCGGCGGCACGATCTCCCAGGCCTGTTAGTGTGGGGGTGTAAACAATATGCCCCTGATTTCGCAGGCATTGCGCAACCTCATGCCAGACCCACGCGCCGTGCCAGGCGCCATGCACCAGCATAAAGGTTTTTGCTGGAGAAGCAGGGTTGGCAAGAGGTTGATTTCGATCATTCGTCATTGATACTGTTCCATCTTATGCGCAGTCAGGGTTTGACACGGATTTGGGGCGCGCAGCCATTATAATATCGTCTTCCAATTTCTTTTCTTTTGTCCTCAGGCGGATATAGCATGCATCAGCGGATTCTGATTCTCGATTACGGTTCACAGGTTACCCAACTTATTGCACGGCGCGTGCGCGAAGCCGGGGTGTTTTGTGAAATTCATCCCGGTGATGTTGATGCGGCTTTTTTGGCTGAGCAGCAGAGCCTGGGCCTGAAGGGCGTGATTCTGTCCGGCAGCCACTCATCTGCTTATGATGAAGCCTCGCTCAAAGTACCGCAACAAGTATTTGAGCTGGGTGTACCTGTGCTGGGTATCTGTTACGGCATGCAGGCCATGGCGTCGCAACTGGGCGGTAAAGTTAGCTGGTCCGATCATCGCGAATTCGGTTACGCGGAAGTGCGCGCCCATGGCCATACTGCTCTGCTTAAAGATATTGCCGATTTTGTTACGCCAGAAGGCCATGGCATGCTCAAGGTCTGGATGAGTCATGGCGACAAGGTGACCGAGCTGCCCCAGGGCTTTGTGCTGATGGCGTCTACTCCATCCTGCCCAATTGCCGGTATGGCCGATGAAACCCGCCATTTCTACGGCGTACAGTTTCACCCTGAAGTCACGCATACAACCCAGGGCCGGGCATTGCTGAACCGTTTTGTCAATGACATTTGTGGTTGCACTAATGACTGGAACATGCCCGACTATGTGGAAGAGGCAGTCGCGCGTATTCGTGAGCAGGTGGGAAGCGATGATGTCATTCTTGGTCTGTCTGGCGGTGTGGATTCCTCGGTTGCCGCAGCGCTGATTCACAAAGCCATTGGCGATCAGCTTACCTGCGTCTTTGTGGATCACGGTCTGCTACGTCTGAATGAGGCAGAGCAGGTCATGAAGATTTTTGGTGAGCATCTGGGCGTGAACGTGATTCATGTGGACGCCACTGAAGCCTTTATGAGCAAACTGGCCGGCGAAACCGATCCTGAGAAAAAACGCAAAATTATCGGTAAGGAATTTGTTGAAGTATTCCAGGATGAAGCCAGTAAACGCAAAAGTGCACGCTGGCTGGCTCAGGGCACCATCTATCCCGATGTGATTGAATCGGCCGGCGCCAAAACCGGTAAGGCTGTTGCCATCAAATCTCATCATAATGTGGGCGGCCTGCCTGAAACGCTGAACCTGCAATTGCTGGAGCCTTTGCGCGAACTGTTCAAGGATGAAGTACGCGAACTGGGCATTGCGCTAGGCTTGCCGCACCATATGGTATACCGTCACCCATTCCCCGGTCCGGGTCTGGGCGTGCGTATCCTGGGTGAAGTCAAGAAAGAATATGCTGATCTGCTGCGCAAGGCCGATGCAATCTTTATTGAAGAACTGCGCAATACCGTTGATGAAGCATCAGGCAAATCCTGGTACGACCTGACCTCTCAGGCGTTTGCTGTATTCCTGCCGGTCAAGTCGGTCGGCGTGATGGGTGATGGTCGTACTTATGATTATGTCGTAGCGCTGCGCGCGGTGCAAACATCCGATTTCATGACGGCCGACTGGGCGCAACTGCCTTATCCACTACTGGGGCGCGTGTCTTCTCGTATTATCAATGAAGTGCGCGGTATTAACCGGGTTGTTTATGATGTGTCCAGCAAGCCGCCGGCGACGATTGAGTGGGAGTGAGGGCTGTTTTCTAATTTATTGATTTAAATAAATAAAATTGAATGCCATTGATGATATTGCTTACATCATCAATGGCATTTTTCATAGTATTTGAAAGCCATATCTCGAAAAAGCGCCGATATCATGATCGCGCGGGTGATGCCAGGCACGGTATCGAGAAACCTCTGGCAAAGCAGTTGCTTCTGAATATTGTTGCGTTTGTTTTTTTCTAAAAAAGTCACTTAGCGTGATCTTTTTTATATTCAATAAACTCTTTCCACTCGACAAGGGTTTATTAAAACTGAATTTTACTCACTATGAGTGACCAAAATTCAGAAAAATTAAACGCATGCCGCAGAATTGCCAGCGGTGCATGGTGTTTTCTTGGTGTTGGGGAAATGCGTTTTGGCAACGGTGCCGACGCGGCTGGCACCGTATTGTTGTTAGAAGCTAAACGCGCTCAATTCGCGCACGCTGGCCTCAGGATTTGCGCGTTTAACCGCATCGAGGAAATCGGCAAATGCCGTATTGAACAGCGTGTAGTTGTGTCTAAACCGCACCTGTTTCGTCCGCCCATCGACCGTGTAAGTGACTATCCAGAAAGAACGGTTGTTCACTTTGATACTGTCCCGCTCGACTTTGGTAATCGCGCTCAGTGGTACAGGCGTATTTACCTCCACCTGAATTTCATAGAAATTTTCATCATCGAAGTAATAATTCGTGGGTAATAACTGCCAATCTTTGCCTGGACGAAAGGTTTTGGTGGTTTGCGATATCTTGCGCAGCTCCCTGGATCCTTCTGCACCTTTGTTTCGACGTCGCCATTTTGGGAAAGTGACGGCCAGCGCGATAAGCGCCACTAACGGCAGTATTGCCAGAATGAATTTCAATATTTGGTCTCCTTGTCGCCGTAATCCTGATTATACGTGCCCGTCGCAAAGCTAAGCTACAAGTGGAGTTGAGCGCGAAGAAAGAAGGATGAGCCAGCGAAAGGGACGTGGTCGGTTGCCGTTGATATGCTTATGCAGTTGGTACAATTGATTTCACAGCAATCAATAGGAAGTTGGAGACATGAGAGCGGTAACGATAAGGAATGTGCCGGAAGAGGTGCATCGTGCCATCCTGGTTAGGGCGGCGCAGAACGGTCGTACATTGCAAGCTGAAATGTGCGAAATTCTGGCTACCGCAGTGAAGCCGGAAGGTCGGGTAAAGCTGGGAGATCTGCTGGCAGACATCGGGCGCAAGGTGAAATTGACCGACGAAGAAATGGCGGTTTTTGACCGTGACCATTTTAAATCCTGAGTAGTGGGACAACCTCAAGATTAAGTTTATTCGAAATAAACGAAATCACAATAAACGAAACAGAATCGTTCATTGACATATCGTGTTCATCGCAAATACACGGACACATATCTCGGTGCAATCCGGCTGAACGATCTGGACCGGGCGCTCACAGTAAATGAGCAATTGAGTTAATGATAAAGACGGCCAATTTGACCTGACCGCCTTTTCAGGTCCGGTATCCGGACTATAGGGCAATGGCGTTTCACGCGACCAGTCGCATATGCAGAAGCGGATAAGGCTTGCCCTGGCCATCAAAAGGGGAACGCCCAATCACCTCAAAGCCAAGATGCTTATAGAATCCCAGCGCTTGCTCGTTCTGCTCGTTTACATCCACCCTGGTAGCACCCCCGGAGCTTATCGCATGCCGGATAAGCAACGGCCCGACGCCGTTACCGCGTGCTTTCGGAGCAACGAATAGCATCTCAATATTGCCATCGCGCACGCCACAAAACCCTAATAGTTCGCCCTCATCGGCCCTGGCAACGCTCAACTCAACCGCGTCGAAATACTGATCCAGAATAAGAGACTTCAGCTCAATAAGGTCACTCTCATCCAGGAAATCGTGCGTTGCCCGGACCGAGGATTCCCATATTTCGATAAGCTGCTGATACTCCGTATTTTTCGCATTTTCGATTTTCACTGTTTGTTCCTTGATCAACTATATTTTCCATGCCCTTCAATTTTCGTCATGGAGCCATTCCCGGCCAGCGGGTGGCGCGTCGATCCATTCACGTTCTTCCGGCAGTAGTGAGTAAGCGCCGAACGCGTCAACCCCTTCCAACAGCACCTTTGCTGTGTGGTGTGGTGGCCACTGTCTGGCAGCGTGTAGCACGCGCAGAATACGTACAGTGTCGCTGGCAGTGTCATAAATCAAGATGTAATTCCGGTGCGCGACTAGTTCGCGGGTGCCGGGTACCCGGCCGGTCCGCCCCAAGCCGGGATGGTGGAGCAACAGGGCTGCTTTCTCTGAAAAAAGTTCATCGAGAGCCAATGCTGCCATCGGTGCGTGCTGCGCGATGTATTCCCGTATTTTCTTTCTGTCAGTGTGCGCCGGCCTTGTCCAGACCAACTTCACGATCTGGTAACGCGGGACATTTTCCGGCGTGTTTCAGCCCGCCAGGCTTCAGCTTCGGCTTCCACTTCGGCTGCCGGAATGACGTCGCCGGCATTGGCTGAGTCCAGACCTGTTTGTACCTCACGACGAAACCAGGCGTCATGCGCGGCCGCTTCCTCCTGCTGTCGGACGAAATCCCGCATGAAGTCGCGTAGTAGCTGCGCAGCACTGCGGTCGCGGGCTTTTGCGGCGGTAGAAAAGTCGCTTTTCAGTGCTACATCGACCCTAAAAGTGAATGTGGCGTCGCTCATGTCGTTCCTTTAGGATGTGTTACAAGTATAGTACATCATAACACGCCAACGGTTAAGCTGAAACTGTCTTGCTGCGTATCTGGGGGGGTGATTATTGTCCGTGCTACTTCCCGACAGCGATGCAATGAGTATCGATGACAAGCGCATGCTTCAGCATATGCATGAATCTGGTATGATCCCCCGGGAGATCGCCTAGCGGTTAGATTATTATTCTATGACCTTGCCTGATTTTTCAGCCGGTCGATAGTACGTTTCCAGGATTTTTTGATATGACTACTTTACCTCCCTGTTCCCAATGCCAGTCCAGCCTGACCTATGAAGATGGTAGCGGTCTTTACATCTGCCCCGAATGCGGTCACGAATGGCCGGTTCAGGGCGAGGTCGTGGCCGAGTCCGATGAACGTGTTCACCGCGACTCCGTCGGCAACGTGTTGCAGGATGGCGATAGCGTTACCGTTATCAAGGATCTGAAACTCAAGGGTTCAGGCGGGGTTGTCAAGGTCGGAACCAAGGTTAAGAATATCCGTCTGGTCGATGGCGATCATGACATTGACTGTAAAATCGACGGCTTCGGGGCAATGAGTCTGAAGTCGGAGTTTGTGAAGAAAATCTAAAGTACCTTCAGGCCCGCGTCATTGAACTGACCCCCCAAGTTGGACACCAACCTGGCCTGCAGAGTATGGCGTGTCAGGCGTTCATAGTTTTCTGGTCAAGCCAGATGGCGCCGTATTCGAAAGCTTCTCGCAATTGAATGCAGATACGGAGTCGACTCGCCATATCCAATGGAAGCGTGTCGAATAAATTCTCGCTAATAACTTGTATAGGCAGTTGCTCAAGCAGCGATGCTTCACCGATCGCTGCTTGAGCAGGGCGTACCTGATCCGCCCCCGGCATAAACGATATAGCCTCGATTTCAGGCTTTTAGCTTTTATTTTATTTATTTTTCGCTTCTTGCAGTGAGGGCTGCGTGATGGCAGGCCGAATGCGCGGATGGCGTTGAAATAGCACCGCCACCGGTAAGCCAATCGCAATGACCATGGTGCAGAACGAATAAATGGCGATTTCAATGCCCCAATGATCGGCAATCCAGCCGATGCCCATCATGGGAATCATGCTGCCGACATACCCGGCAACCAGATAGGTAGCCAGTAAGCCTGAGCGGTTGCCCGGCCCGGCCAGACGGGTAATCATACTCATGCCGGCGAGCATGGTCATGCCGTGCCCCACGGCTGTCAATAAGACGCCCAGAGCAAATAACGTGGCAGAGCTGGCCCGCAAGTTAAGAATCAGAATGGCATTGCTCAGCACCAGGGCGATGGTGCCTGACGCGCCGCACCAGTGAATAGGCATCCGCCCGGCAATCACTTGCACGGCTGCCGAAGCAAATAGAATCAATGCAATAGCAGTGCCGCTGACTACCGGCCCGTCCCAGGGCACCAGTTTGCCCAGAAACAGCGGGGCCATAGAGGCATATAGGCCAAAAACACCAAATGCAAGAAATGGCAGGCAACAGGTGAGCACAAATGCGCCGGAAGCACTTGCATCGGGCCAGACCAGTTTAGGCAGAATATCGCGCAGGGTCAGACGGGGCGTGGCCTTGGGTTTACTTGTTTCAGGCAGACGCAGGCAGCACAGTACGGTGAGACCCAGGGTGCCCAGAATCAGGGTTGGAACGTAGGCGAAGGTTAAGGGCGACGGCACCCATTGCCCGATAATACCGCCTACCAATGGTCCCAGGCCAAAGCCAAACGCCATTAAAAAGCCGGTCATCATGGCCACGCGTTGTACGCTGCCGTGGCTGGATAATTTGGACAGTCCCATGGTTGCGCTGGTGGTTACCATGCTTGACGCCACTCCCACGAGAAAGCGCCCGATATTCAGGCTGGCAATGTCCCATGCGAGCATGCTGATGGCGGTCCCGAGCAGAACCAGCGTCAGGCCCAGTTGCATCATCGGTCGAAAACCCACGCGATCAGGCAGACGCCCCAGGAACAGCAAGCCGCAAAGTGCACCACCCATATACATAACGTAGATAAGCGATATATCGCTCGTTTGCAGTTGCCAGGTCTCCTTATAGAGCGCGTAAAGAGGACTGATGAGTGCAGTGCCCATCACGCCGACGATCATGGCAAAACTCACCCAGGCAAAGGGCGATACTTTTAATTTCATTTTTCAACCGTAAGTTTTCTGGCGCAGAACAGGGCATCGCGAGAGGAGGGCAAGTGCTGCGTCATTTGTCTATTTGTCTATTTTTGTCGAGACGCCAGTCTCGCCGAGATTTTTTCCAGGGCCAGGCGGGTAACCTGTATATCATTTGCAGAGAGCTCGGCAAGGATCGATTGCTCGATTTCCATACTTTTCTTCAGGATCAAGGCTGCTACTTCACGACCAGCGGGGGTAAGGGCAATGCACTTGGTGCGACGGTCGGCCGGGTCGTTGTCCCATTGCACCAATTGCGCCTTGTGCAATTGCGCCAGCACGCGCACTAGCGATGACGAGTCCAGAAACAGTGCCTGCGCCAGATCTTTCTGGCGCAGGGCGGTGTCCTGCACGTACAGCACCAGCAGCGGCATGCGCGTGGCATCCGATAGTCCCAGATCTTTGAAATTCAAATCGATCTCGCGACGCCACTGTCTGTAAACGCTGCCAAGCAGAAAACCAAAGCGGCTACGTGCCTGAAACGGTTCCTGCGTGGAATGTTGGTTATTGGGAGAATTAGTTTGCATGCAAAGTATGTTACTACGGGTTTACCCTTAATTCAAGTAAGAAGTGCACCATAGCTAATATTCGATGCCTGCCTGTTCATCAGGGGCCGCAGAATACAACTTCCCAGGCATCCCGGCAATGCAGTGAGTGCAACGCGCCTGATGTTTTCTGTGTTGATTACACTCATTTGGCCGGTAATAATCTTTATTTGTTATATATAATGAGAACAAATGTCATTATCATTGTTTTTTATAGCGTAGCGGAATTTTCCGAAAAAGAGGGCTCATGAGCGCAGGTCAGTCAGCTTTGCAGCAGGAAATCCATATCCTTTATCAGGATCATCATGGATGGCTGTACCAATGGCTGCATAGAAAACTGGGTAATCGTTTTGATGCTGCTGATCTTGCCCATGACACATTTACGCGGGTATTGGCCGGATATCGACAGGATGCTATTCCGGTAATGAATGAGCCGCGTGCCTACCTCACGACGGTCGCCAGGCGGCTGTTGATCAATTTTTATGAACGGCAGTCTCTGGAGCGCGCCTACGAGGCATCTTTACTGCTGCTGCCTCCTCAGCACGCGCCTTCCCTGGAAGAGCGGGCGATGCTTCTGGAGACGCTACAGGAGCTGGACGCGTTGCTGGATGCCTTACCTGCGCGTGTGCGTACTGCATTTCTGCTGAGTCAGCTCGAGGGGCTGAGCTACGAACAAATTGCTGCTCAACTGGATGTCAGTGTGCGTACGGTCACACGTTATATGGCACAGGGCTTCAGGCAATGTCTCATGCTGATGCTGGCGCAAGCGGCGTGAATACGTCGGGCGCGGCGCAGTCGCAGCAAGCGCAATTGGTAGACGAGGCAGTCAAGTTGCTCGTGCTGATGCATTCAGGGCATTTCAATGAGGCAGATGCACAGCGTTGCGCCCGCTGGCGCGGACAAAGTCCCGAACATCAACGGATCTGGGAGAGCGTAGAGAGGCTGAATCAACAATTCGATTCTGTGCCGGCACCGCTGGCGATGCCTGTATTGAACCGGCCTCGCGTATCCCATAATCGTCGCATGTTGATGAAGTCGGTTGCCGTCGCCATTACCGCGCCGTCGGCAATGTGGCTGGGTTACCGGGCGGCCCCATGGGATATGCTCACGGCCCAATACCGCACTGGCACCGGCGAGCGCCGCGACCTGATGCTGGCAGACGGCAGCCAGTTAACTCTTGATACGTCCAGTGCGGTAGACGTTGCTTTTGATGCCACCGAGCGAGTGGTGCTGCAACGTTCCGGACAAATCCATATCCAGACCGCGCATGGTGCAGGGGCAGCGGATCGTCCCTTTGTCGTTAAAACGCAGCAAGGCAGCCTGCAGGCATTAGGCACGCAGTTTGTCGTGCGCTGTTTGCCTGACCGTACGCGCCTGACCGTGCTGGAGGGGGCGGTTCGGGTGCAACCCCTGCGTTCGTCTGACACGCGTATAGTATCGGCCGGCCAGCAAGTGGATTTCAGCACAGATATTATTAGCGCCAGCGCGCCTGCAGCACCCGGTGCCGGGCAATGGGTGCAGGGCGTGCTTTATGCAGAGCAGATGAAACTGGCCGATTTTGTGGCTGAACTTGGGCGCTATCGTCCGGGTATACTGCGCTGTGATCCATCTGTGGCCAACATCTCCGTATCCGGCGCGTTCCAATTGAACAATACGGATCGCATTCTACAGGCGCTTGCTCAGACCCTGCCGGTGCAGATCCGGTCCCGCACCCGTTACTGGGTCACTGTCGCTGCAAAATAGCGATGGTTTTTGCGGGCAATAAAAAATTTCAATTTTGTTGTCCTGTTTTTATGTCTCGCCTGTCATGTCTATAAGAACTTCAATTGACTGACTTTGTGACAGGAACTTTTCTTCATGGCTGAATTATTTTCAGATAGCAAATTGCCGGACGCTTCACGTGGCTTGCACAGCCGAATCTCCACCGCGGTGCTGGGTGCGCTGCCTGCTCTGAGCCTGGGCGCTGGCCTGGCAGTTACCCCCGCCTGGGCCGTAGAGTCGGGCTCGGTACAGGCCCATACCACCTATAATATTGCCGCCGGGGAGCTGGGACCCGCGCTGTTGCGTTTTGCCGGGCAGGCCGGGGTTAATCTGAGCATCGATATGAACGCCACGCGTGGCCTGAAAACGCAGGGCCTGAGTGGCCAGCATTCTGTGAATAGCGGTTTTGAGCAACTGCTGGCAGGGACCGGCCTGCGCATCCGCAAGGTCGGTGAAGGTAACTACACACTGGATACCAATGTGGCACCTGTTAAGGCCACAACTGCAACGCCTGTAATGACAGCGGATACGGCGCCGGTTACCGAACTGTCTGCCATTAACGTGATAGCACGTACGCAAAGTGATTTGATGTCGCCCACCCGGCAAATCGCCGTTATTGAGCGTGAGCAACTGGATACCTTGCGTGCCGGATCCGATAGTGTGGCCACCGTGTTAAGTAAAGTGCTTCCGGGCATGGCGGATTCAAGCCATACCATTACCGATTATGGGCAAACCCTGCGTGGTCGCAATATGCTGATTCTGGTTGATGGTATTCCCCTGAATACCAATCGTGATTCGTCGCGCAATCTTGCCAATATTAATCCTGCGGATATTGAGGAAATTGAAGTATTGCGTGGCAGTAGCGCCATCTACGGTAGTGGTGCGGCCGGCGGTATTGTCTCCATCCGTACCAGACAATTCGACGGCGAGCCGCGGGCCGAAACGACTGTGTCCGCAACCACGCCGCTGTCCCGCCTGCGCGCCGCCGGTCTGGGCGGTGGTGTGCAACATTATTTTTCCGGCGGGAATGACAAAATCGATTACTCGCTGAGCCTGGGTGCCAGTCATACCGGCGGATCATACGATGCACGCGGCGCGCGCCTGGCACCCGAACCCAGCCAGGGCGACCTTTTTGATTCAAATGTCTACAATATATCGGGCAAGGTAGGGCTGAAAATTGATGAAAAGCAACGCCTGCAGTTGTCTCTGAGCCATTATGACGCAAAACAGGATACAGACTATGCATCCGATCCCAGTGTTGCCCGGCAGGCGGCCGGCAGTACCGCTGCGCGCAGCATTCGGGGCCTGGAGCTGGATGAGCAGAATCGCATCCGCAATACGCTGGTGAGTCTGGACTATCAGAACCGCGATATTGCGGGAAGTACATTGGCAGCACAAATTTACTATCGCGATTTCTTTACGCGCTTCGCGCCGTTTGATGCCCGCGCCGTATCTGTGCGGGGCGCCAACGTGGATCAGGTTACACAAAAAACCAGCGTCTTCGGAGGCCGCCTGACGGTCAGGACGCCCTTGACGGCCGATAAAAATACCCAGCTTACCTGGGGGGCGGATTTCAATGAGGAACGCAGTGAAATGCCACTGGACGTATTCGATCCCAACGAATACGACCGTAGCGGCGGTCTGCACTTTCGCAAAATCGGCTCGCTGACCTACATGCCGCCCATCACAACCCGCAGTATCGGTGCGTTTGCCCAGCTTGAACATCGCTTTAACGAACACTGGGCTGTGCAGGGTGGGGCGCGTTATGATCGGGCCAGTGTCTATTTTGATGACTTTACCCCCTTGTCGCAATCGCGTGTTGCCAATCCGGGGCAGGTGTCCGGTGGAACCGTTCACTATGGTGCCTGGAGTTATAACGCCGGTGTGGTGTATACACCGGTCAAGGGCCAGGAGATCTATGCGTCCTTCAGCCAGGGGTTTGAACTTCCTGATGTGGGCGTGCAGGTGCGCAACGCGACGCCTGCCTTTAATTTCGGCGCGTCAAATCTGGAACCGGTAAAAACCGATACGTTTGAGCTGGGCTGGCGTGGCACCTTTTCCAATGTTGCGGCCAATCTGACCGTATTTCATTCGAAATCAGATCTGGGCGCGCTGCAAAGCTTCAATAATGGCCTGACATTGCTGCGAACCAAAGAGCGTATCTATGGGATCGAAGGCGGGCTGGATTATTTCAGTGACGATAATCAATGGGCATTGGGCGGTACGTTCACCTGGATGAAAGGCGAGGAAAAGCCGGAAGGCCAGGACAGCTATCAGAATATGACTGGGTATCGTATTCCCCCGTTGAAACTGACTGCTTATGTTGAATACACGCCGTCGGAAAAATGGAGCCATCGGATTCAGGCTACGTATTTTGCGTCCAAAGACTATCGACTCGATGAAAAAACCAGTTTTGGCCGTTGGGAGACCTCGGGCTATACAACCGTCGATTTGATCAGTCGCTGGACAATTGATGATAAAAACAAAGTGACATTCGGCGTGCAGAACCTGCTGAATCGCCATTACTATCCCTTGTACAGCCAGTTGATGCGCAATAGCAACAACACCAGCCGACTGCCGGCAGCCGGTGCTGTGCTGAATGTGAGCTATACCCATCGCTGGTAGCCCGGCCGCGCCAGCCCGTCGCGGCTGACGGCCTTTGATTCAGTCGGGGGGGGCCGGAGCAGGCAGTTCGACGGCAGGCAGGCTGACAGGTATGCAGGAGCAACACCGGCCTGCATTCTTGCCGCCCCGTGTATGTTATTGTGGCTGATGCGGTGCGAGGTGTATTTAAGCCGGATTTACGGCTTTATCGAAGCATCTGGCTGATTTTGCTTCACGTTTGTGCCCGTACCCGGATAAAATACCCCCATGTTGATTATTGCCGCCACTGTTGCGAAAATATGCAAACCACACTGTTGAATCATGCCCGGTTTATGGCGCTGGCGCTGGAGCAGGCTCAACTTGCCTATGCGCTGGGTGAGGTGCCGGTTGGTGCAGTAGCCGTCGATTCTTCAGGGAATGTACTGGGAAAAGGGTACAATAGGACGATCATAGACCACGATCCTACTGCGCATGCCGAAATTATGGCTCTGCGTCAGTCTGCCCGCAGTCTGGACAATTACCGCCTTCCCGGTATTACGCTGTACGTTACGCTGGAACCGTGCATCATGTGTATGGGCGCCATCACGCATGCCAGAGTAAGCAGGGTGGTATATGGCGCAGCAGACCCGAAAACCGGCGCCTGCGGCAGCGTGATGGCGGTGCAGGACAACAAACAGATTAATCATCACACCGTCATTGTGTCGGGTGTGTTGAAAACAGAGTGCGGCCAGTTGCTTCGCCGCTTTTTTCAGGAACGCAGGAAATCCTCACCATGAACAATGCTTTTTCCAGTGGTAAAAAGGAAAGTATTAAAGAACAGTTGAATGATGCACAGATTCTGTTCGATGAGGCCGATGATGTTGCGTATCAGCCGGCAAGTTACGCCAATAAATTGCAGGTTTATACGATATCGCCGTCGGGGTATGTACAGGATCCTGAACTGCTGAAGCGCGCTGTCAGAAACCTGAAAAAATCCAAAGTCAAAGTGATTGTCGACAAGAACGCATTGTCCCGGGACATGCGATTTGGCGGCGATGATGACGGCAGGATTGCTGCCATCGCCCGCGCGGCAAAGCACGCCAGCGATATTGTCATGCCCACGCGCGGCGGCTATGGGCTAAGCCGAATCCTGCACCGTATAGACTGGAAGCTGCTGGAGCGTAATCCCAAGCGTTATGTCGGTTTCAGCGACTTTACCGCCTTCAATCTGGCCCTGCTGGCAAAAACCGGCATGAGCAGCTATACCGGTCCCAATATGCTGGATTTTGGCAGGGAAACGGTAGACGAACTCACCTATGACATCTTTCTGGAAGTCATGCATGGTGAGCTGGAAATTCTCAGTTTCGAGTCTGAAGGTTCGGATGCCGTCGATACACGCGGTACATTGTGGGGAGGCAATCTGGCCATGGTTGCATCCCTTGTGGGCACACCTTATTTTCCCAAAATCAAGAATGGCATTCTGTTTCTTGAAGATGTAGGTGAATATCCATTCAGAGTAGAGCGTATGCTCACACAGCTGCTGCACGCTGGCGTGTTTGCCCGGCAAAGGGCAATCGTGCTGGGGCATTTTACCGAGTACAAGCTAAGTGCTCAGGACAAGGGCTTCGATATGCCAGAGGTCGTGCGCTGGCTGCGCGCCAATACCGGCCTGCCCGTCGTGGGCGGCCTGCCTTATGGCCATGGCGACGTGCGTGTCACGCTGCCGATTGGTAAAAAGGTCGGTCTGGCCACCGAGGCAGACATGGCTTATCTGGTCATTGACGATCACCATCACGACCATCATTAACATTGATGGTCGCAGGCACTGCAATAGGCGGTGCATCAGGATATGAACAACGCGTTCTGCTGTTACGAACGCGTTTGGCATTTTTTATAACCCCCATTCAAGGCATCTAATACAGTCGTGATTTCTACTGCTAACTTAACCATTCAATTCGGTCCCAAGCCTCTTTTCGAGAACGTCAGTGTCAAGTTTGGAGGAGGCAATCGCTACGGCCTGATTGGTGCGAACGGCTCCGGCAAGTCCACATTCATGAAAATCATTGGCGGAGATCTGGAGGCTACGTCGGGTAATGTAGCGCTGGATCCCGGTGTGCGCCTGGGTAAATTGCGCCAGGATCAGTTTGCCTTCGAAGATATGCGGGTGCTGGACGTGGTCATGATGGGGCATGTTGAAATGTGGCAAGCCATGCACGAACGTGATGCCATTTATGCCAATCTGGAAGCGACCGATGACGACTATATGCGCGCGGCTGAGCTCGAAGCCAAGTTTGCCGAATATGATGGCTATACGGCTGAAGCGCGCGCCGGGGAATTGCTGCTTGGCCTGGAGATTCCGGTAGAACAGCATAATCAGGCTATGAGCGAGATTGCGCCCGGCTGGAAGCTGCGGGTATTGCTGGCCCAGGCGCTGTTTTCCAATCCTGACGTGTTGTTGCTGGATGAGCCCACCAATAACCTGGATATCAATACCATCCGCTGGCTTGAGCAAGTGCTTAATGGTTACCAAAGCACCATGATTATTATCAGTCACGACCGGCATTTTCTGAATCAGGTTTGTACGCATATGGCCGATCTGGACTATGGTGAAATTCGTTTGTATCCCGGTAACTATGATGATTACATGCTGGCTTCAACGCAGGCTCGCCAGCGTCTGGTTGCCGATAATGCCAAAGCCAAGGAACGGGTTGCCGAATTGCAGGATTTCGTCCGCAGGTTCGCTGCCAATAAATCAAAATCCCGCCAGGCCACTTCGCGTCTAAAGCAGATTGACCGTATCAAGGCAGATGCGGTTGAAGTCAAGCCGTCTTCACGCCAGAACCCCTATATTCGCTTTGAACAGACTAAACCACTACATCGTCTGGCCGTTACGCTGGACAAAGTGAGCAAGGCGTATGACAAACCGGTCATTACCTCGTTTTCTGCAATGGTAGAGGCGGGGCAGAAAATTGCCATTATTGGTGCTAATGGTGTCGGTAAAACGACCCTGTTGCGGTTGTTCGCTCAGGATCTGGAACCGGATAGCGGCTCAGTCAAATGGTCCGAGAATGCCGATATCGGTTATATGCCGCAGGATGTGTCCGAAGACTTCAAAAAGCATGTCAATGTATTTGACTGGATGGGCGAGCACCGCAAGCCGGGCGACGAAGACCAGGCCATACGTTCAGTACTGGGCCGCCTGCTGTTTTCTGCAGACGACATTGTGAAAGACGTACCAGTGCTGTCTGGCGGAGAAAAAAATCGCATGACATTCGGCCGGCTGATGCTGGGACGCCATAATGTTCTGCTGATGGACGAGCCCACCAACCACCTGGACATGGAATCGATTGAGTCATTGCAGTTTGCGCTGGAAAAGTATGCCGGCACACTGGTTTTTGTCTCCCATGACCGGGAATTTGTTTCCGGACTGGCCACAAGAATCATCGAGATCATGCCAGACGGGACACTGAATGACTATCAGGGCAGTTACGACGACTACCTGAGTTCGCGTGGTATCGAGCAGTAGGATAGCGGCAAACCGATGGCCGATTTATTGTCAACCCTGACGGCCGCGTGCAGTTTTGAAGAAGAAATAAAAAAGAGCCGCTTCATTGCGCACGCCGCGCCCGCAGCCAGTGCGGCAGCGGCGCTGGCTTTTTTTTCTGAAGTCGGCGATCCGACGGCTACGCATAATTGCTGGGCATATAAAACCGCGGAGGGCTATCGTTTCAATGATGATGGCGAGCCGGGCGGGACGGCGGGCAGGCCGATTCTGCAGGCCATAGAAGGCAAAGGCCTCACCGATGTGGCGGTTCTGGTGATCCGTTACTTCGGCGGTACCAAACTGGGTACCGGTGGCCTGGTAAGAGCCTATGGTGGTTGTGCGGCCAAGTGCCTGGATGTCGCGCCCAAACAGGTCATCGTGCCTTCAGCGACCGTCAATTGCACATGTAATTATTCTGATGCCGAAAGAGTTAAAGCCCG
This sequence comes from Advenella mimigardefordensis DPN7, assembly GCF_000521505.1. GTDB lineage: Bacteria > Pseudomonadota > Gammaproteobacteria > Burkholderiales > Burkholderiaceae_B > Advenella > Advenella mimigardefordensis. The sequence goes on along the minus strand of NZ_CP003915.1, from coordinate 2,447,673 downwards.
TTTAACGCAGGCGGGTGCCGTTATTTCAGATGAAAGTTTCGGCGCGGAGGGGGTAAGCTGGACACTGCTCATTCCCGTTAGTGATCTGCAGGCGGTGCAGGCCTTGTACACCGATCAGACAAAAGGAAAGGGACAGTGGACTGTCCCTTGATTCGGTAACGCATCGCATGGCGTTCCTGCTGTGAGCCATAGATACGGCAGATGCCCGGTCTAACGCTACGGCAGGCAAGCTCCAGGATGCCGAACCGTTCTCAAATCAAGCCAGACTGATGAGGCGCAATGCCTTGCATTGGGTCTACGGCCTGACGCGATCATACGGCCTGATTCGATCTGTTTCGCATCCTGAAACCATCGCTGCGATCAGGCGTTTTCTTCAGCGGCCTTGGCTTCTGCCGTGGCAATTTCCTGATGAACCTTTTCCATATCAACAGCCTGGACTTTTTCAAGCAATTCGTCCAGCTGGCCTGGGCTGAGTGCGCCTGCCTGTGAGAACAGCATCACGCGTTCGCGAAATACCATTAATGTTGGAATGGAACGGATACCCAGAGCACCGGCCAGTTCCTGCTGCTCTTCGGTATTGACCTTGGCAAATTCAATATCGGGATGTGCTTCTGCAGCTTTCTCGAATGTTGGGGCAAACTGGCGGCAGGGACCGCACCACGGTGCCCAGAAGTCAATAATCAGGGTATTGTCTTCTTTGATGGCTTGCTGGAAGGTGTCTTTGGTCAGTTCGGTAATGGGCATAATTCTTTCTCCAGTTTAAGTAGCAGACTGATGTGCTTCATTGAATATAGGGGCGGCGACCATGAATTACTAGTTGAATATTTTTATTGCTTTCATTATGAATGCCTATCAACTACAAGTGTAATTCAATTGTTAACGATATAAACCTGAACGTAAAATAAAACCGCAGGCAATCAGCCTGCGGCGTGACAGGTATCTGCCTGGCTTGCGGGGCGCGGCTGCCATTTTCATAGAGAAACGTCAGGCGCGGCGCCGAAAGCCCACAGGTCATTGCCGATTATTCCAGCGCAAAGCGCAGAACAAATAGCAGAGCAATGATGAATGTCGCAATGTGAATCTCACGAAAACGTCCGGTGAATACTTTAATAACCACATAGCTGATAAAGCCGAAAGCAATCCCTTCTGCAATAGAGTAGGTAAACGGCATGATAATGGCAGTAAGCGCAGCCGGTATGGCGTTCGTGATATCGTTCCATTCCACTTCAACCAGCTCGCGTACCATCAGGCCCGCAACATAAAGCAGGGCAGGGGCGGTGGCATAAGACGGCACAACGCTGGCCAGCGGTGCGAAAAACAGGCACAGCAGAAACAACACACCCACGACCAGTGCAGTCATTCCGGTGCGACCACCCGCCTGCACGCCTGCCGCGCTTTCGACAAATGCAGTGGTACTGCTGGTACCCAGCGCAGAGCCGGCCAGAATGGCTGTGCTATCGGCAAACAGGGCGCGCCCCAGGCGATTGGGTTTGTCCTCAGGCAGCAGGTTGGCTCGTCGTGCCACACCAATCAATGTTCCGGTTGCATCAAAGATTTCCACCAGCACGAAAACCAGAATAATATGCAGGAAGCCCTCGTTCAAAACGCCAGCAATATCCAGTTGCATAAAAGTAGGTGCAATGCTGGGCGGCGCAGACACGATGCCGGTGATGGGAGCACTATAGCCAAGCAGCGCCGACAAAATGGTAACGGCAAGAATGCCGATCAGAATCGCGCCTTTTACTCGCAGACTGTCCAGACACACGATAATAAAGAAGCCCAGGATGGCCAGCAGGACAGTGGGCGATTTGAGGTCACCCTGCGCGACAAGTGTGGCCTGGTTACCAACCACAATACCGGCTGATTTGAGGGCAATCAGTGCCAGGAACAGACCAATACCGGCAACGATGGCGGAGCGCAGCGATTTCGGAATCCCCTCGATCAGCCATTTGCGTACACCGGTAGCTGAGAGAATCAGAAAGATGACGCCGGAAACAAAAACGGCGCCTAGCGCCTGTTGCCACGAATAGCCCATGGCGCCAACCACGCCGAAAGCAAAAAAGGCGTTCAGCCCCATGCCCGGCGCCATGCCGATTGGCCAGTTGGCCAGAAAAGCCATGATAAGGCAGCCCAGCGCCGCAGCCAGGCAGGTTGCCACGAAAACCGCGCCTTTGTCCATGCCCGTCGTGCCCAGAATGTCGGGGTTGACGAATATGATGTAAGACATCGTCAGAAAGGTCGTCAGACCGGCAAGAATTTCCGTACGGGCATTCGTGCCATGCTCCCTGAGCTTGAATAGTGATTCCAGCATGAACATAACTCCTAATAAACAGATACATGTACAATTGCAACTGTAGCGTATTCTTTACAGTTGATGACGAGCGCACAACGTGCCCTATCGGCAAATACACCGATATCGTCTTTAATCTGCAACATTCTTTCCTGTATGAAGGCAATGTAATCACACCGACGGCGGCTTCGCCTTGCGCCAGCACGGCGCTACAGGCACGTATCAGCGTCGTCGAACGGATAATTTATGATCATTCTTGGCATTGAAAGCTCCTGTGACGAGACCGGCGTTGCGCTGGTCAGTACAGAATCGGGTCTGCTGGCGCACGCGCTGCACAGTCAGATTGCCATGCATCAGGCTTACGGCGGCGTAGTGCCTGAGCTGGCTTCACGCGACCATATCCGGCGTGTTCTGCCGCTGACGCGGGAAGTGCTGCATCACGCCGATCTGACTCTCAAGGACATCGATGCGGTCGCTTACACGGCAGGTCCTGGCCTGGCGGGTGCGTTACTGGTGGGCGCCTCGGTTGCCCGATCCCTGGCATGGAGTCTGAATATCCCCACGATCCCAATCCATCATCTGGAGGGACACTTGCTCTCGCCGATGCTGGCCGAAGCGGTGCCTGATTTCCCCTATGTCGCGCTCCTGGTTTCCGGCGGGCACACCCAGCTGATGCATGTGAAGGCCATTGGCCAGTACGCGTTACTGGGCGAGACCCTGGATGATGCGGCCGGCGAAGCCTTTGACAAATCCGCCAAACTGATGGGGCTGCCATATCCGGGCGGGCCGGCTCTGGCTGCCCTGGCTGACAAGGGCGATCCGACGGCCTATGATCTGCCTCGGCCCATGATGCATAGCGGCGACCTGGATTTCAGTTTCTCGGGCCTCAAAACCGCGGTTCTCACTACGCTGCGCAAGCTGGAACAGCAAGGGCCGCTCACTGAGCAGCAAAGACAGGATCTGGCTGCTTCGGTGCAGGCTGCGATTGTGGAAGTGCTGGGCTATAAGGCCATCAAGGCAGTCAAGGCCAGTGGCAGCAACCGCCTGGTAGTGGCCGGGGGGGTAGGCGCCAACCGGCAGTTGCGGGATTATCTGACGCGTCAAATGCAGAAACGTAACGGTGAAGTGTTTTTCCCGCCATTGGCGCTTTGCACCGATAATGGAGCAATGATTGCTCACGCTGCTGCCGAGCGGGTTAAGGCCGGACTGGTAGAGAAAATGCGCCGTCCGGACAATGCCGCCGTCCATCCCCGCTGGGATCTGGCCGATATCAGCGTGTGAGTTGCGCGACTCAGGTTTTCTTTTTCTGGCCGATACGTGATTCCGTGCCGGCCAGCAGATTTTGAATATTTTTCCTGTGCTTGATGATCAGGACAATGCTCAGGAAACAGATGGCCAGAAACCAGGGCATGGAAAACGGCCAGGCGACCCGGCCGCCAAGATAATAATAAAACGGTGCAAAAACGGCAGCGACCAGAGCGGCCAGGGATGAGTAGCGAAAGAAAATCGCAATAATGACCCATGTAGCGATGGTGGCAATGGCCAGCCACGGTTGCAGGGCGAACAGAACGCCGATTGCTGTCGCGACGCCTTTGCCACCCTTGAATTTAAGAAAAAACGAATAAATGTGGCCGAGAAAAACCGCGATGGCGACCAATGCAATCGTGCTCTCGGTAAAGCCTGCGCGAGGAGCAAGATAGATGGCCAGGGCCACCGCTAGCCAGCCCTTGAAAGCATCGCCCAGCAGGGTGAGCAGGGCGGCCTTGCGGTTACCTGTGCGCAGCATATTGGTGGCGCCGGGATTGCCGGAACCGAAAGTGCGAGGGTCCTGCAGGCCGAACAGGCGGCTGGCCACCATGGCGAATGAGACCGACCCAATCAGGTAGGCGGCGAGCAGGGTAAGAATGATCCAGGGCAGATTGTTCATCGTCGTCATTGTTATTACCGGAAGACACGATTATATACAGTTCCCTTTCGTATTGCCCAAGCGGATATCGCGTCCCGCGTATCGGTTGATCCATGTACAATACAGGGGGAATAATGTCTGGTTGCAAACTGAATGAAACGAATACTGGTGTCGAACGATGATGGTTACAATGCCGAGGGTCTGCAGGCCCTGGCCGCGGCGCTACGCGATATTGCCCAGGTCACGGTCGTTGCACCTGAAGTCAATCACAGCGGCGCTTCCAATTCACTCACATTGAACAGGCCGCTGTCGGTGCGCCGTACATCATCCGGCGATTATTATCTGAATGGCACGCCATCAGACTGTGTGCACGTTGCGCTCACCGGTCTGCTAGACTATCGCCCCGATCTGGTTGTTTCGGGCATTAATAATGGTGCCAATCTTGGTGAAGACACACTGTATTCCGGCACCGTAGCGGCGGCCACAGAAGGTTTTCTTTTCGGCATTCCATCAATTGCCTTTTCGCTCACGGAAAGGAACTGGCCGGAACTGGAAGCGGCCACGAAAATGGCCGTGCAAATCGTGCAGCATCAATTGGCCAACCCGTTTCCGGCACCGATGCTGCTGAGCGTTAATATTCCGCCGCTGCCTGAACATCATTGGGATTCCCTGCGCGTAACGCGACTGGGGCGGCGGCATCCGTCGCAACCGGTCATCAAAAGCGCCAATCCGGCAGGTGAACCCATTTACTGGATCGGCATGGTGGGCGAGGTTGCAGACTTTGCCGATGATACGGATTTTGGCGCCATCAGCCAGGGGCTGATTTCCATGACGCCCTTGCAACTGGATCTGACACACTACAAGCAGTTGAACCAGGCACGTAGCTGGGTGGAGTTGAGCAATGCGTAAACCCCCCTTTGGCCCAGGTACAAATGCCGGAAATGTAAATGATGTTAACGATAGCCGTTCGCGCCTTTCTTTTCCGTCCAACAAAATTAAAATTACGCCAACCAATAGCAATACCCGTATTATTGTTGCGGGAAACGCTGCTCGCCCGGCCTCGGCTATGCCTGCGACCGAGGCACGAAGTAGCCAGAATATCGGCTTAAATTCTGACCGGTTACGTGCACTGATGGTGGAGCGCTTGCGGCAAAAGGGTATTACCGATGAACGGGTGCTGGACGCCATGCGCGCAGTACCCAGACATGTTTTTATTGACCAGGGGCTGGCCAGCCGGGCATACGATGATGCAGCACTGCCCATCGGTTTTTCCCAAACCATCTCGCAGCCATGGGTCGTTTCACGTATGCTCGCTGCCGTCGCGGAAAACCGCAAGCCGCAGAAAATGCTGGAAATTGGTACCGGTTGTGGCTACCAGGCTGCCGTGATGGCGGCAATGTGCCATGAAGTGTATACAATTGAACGAATCAAGCCGTTGTATGAAATGGCCAGAGGTACGTTGCGTGAACTCAAACTGGTTTCCCGCATACGTCTGGTTCATGGCGATGGCATGCTGGGTATGCCAACGGTTGCCCCTTTTGATGCGATCGTCATCGCCGCGGCCGGGTTGCAGATACCGACCGCATTGCTGCACCAGCTGGACATAGGTGCCCGCCTGATTGCGCCTGAAGGTTCTGATCAGCAGAAATTGGTGCTGATTGAAAGAACCGGCGTAAACAGCTGGGATCGTAAGGAACTAGAACCTGTACGCTTTGTTCCACTGCGTGCAGGCATACAATTGTGACAGGAGAAAATACCCGTTTTGCGTACGTGTTACGCATCCATTGAACAGGTAGGTAAAACATATGCAGATTCACTCAATGAAAAGAAACTTCCCCGTTTTAATAGGCTCCCTGGTGCTGGCAGCAACGCTGGCCGGTTGCGGAACTTCTTCTCGTGCGCCGGTCTCTGAACTGGGTTCCGGCCGTTCCGGCAGCAGTGCTCCGGCCGGCCCTGGAGAATATGTCGTACAGCGCGGCGATACGCTCTATAAAATTTCCCGTGCCAATAACGTCAGCGTTTCCCAACTGATGTCTATGAATAACCTGTCTTCTCCGTCGCTTGAGGTGGGTCAACGTCTGCGCGTATCTGCAAGCGCAAGTACATCCTCCGGTACCGCCGGCACAGATTCAACCGTCGCAGGCAGTGCAACGCCAGCGGCCGGGAGCAGCAGCACTGCTGCACCCGCCAGCGATGCGACAGCCGTGTCCTGGGGATGGCCAGTGGCAACCTCCAAGATCATCACTCAGTTCTCATCCAGCACACGCGGTATCGATATTGAAGGTAAGCTGGGCGATCCTGTGTCCGCTGCAGCTTCAGGATCAGTTTCGTACGTGGGCAATGGCTTGCGTGGGCTGGGCAATCTGATTCTGATTTCGCATAGCAATGGCTTTATTTCTGCCTATGCTCACAACAGCAAACTGCTGGTCAAAAACGGCCAGAAAGTATCCAAGGGTCAGAAAATCGCCGAAGTCGGTCAGTCAGATACCGCGTCACCACGCCTGCATTTTGAAATCCGCCGTCGTGGCCAGCCGGTCAATCCCTTGTCTTACCTGCCACGCCGCTAAGTGGCAAATCCTTTCTGAAAGTGGCGCGCGCAATGACTCCTACGCTTGTTTTCGATCTTGAAACCATCCCCGATGCCAAGGGCCTGCGCGCGTTGAATGATTGGGATGATTCCCTTTCCGATGCCGAAGTGGTCGAACGGGCGAAGGCGCTGCGTATTGAGCAGACCGGCAATGATTTCTTTCCTCTGCACCTGCAGAAAATAGCTGTTATCGGTTGTGTTTTCCGCGATGACAACGGCTTTCGCGTGCGCACGCTGGGGGAGCCGGGCGATGAAGAGGACGTGCTGATTGCCGGTTTCTTCAAAACCATTGAACGGTACACGCCAAGGCTGGTCAGCTGGAACGGATCGGGCTTTGACCTGCCTGTTTTGCATTATCGATGCCTTATCCATGGCCTGTCAGCACCACGGTACTGGGATATGGGTGAAGATGACCGCGAATTCAAATACAACAACTATATCAGCCGTTATCACACCCGCCATATAGACCTGATGGATCTGCTGGCCAAGTTCAATGGCCGCGCGAATGCACCGCTGGATCAACTGGCCAAGCTTTGTGGCTTTCCCGGAAAACTGGGCATGGACGGCAGCCAGGTATGGGACGCGTGGCGCGATGGCAAGGCTGATGAAGTGCGTGCTTATTGTGAAACTGATGTTGTTAATACCTGGCTGGTGTACTGCCGGTTTCGACTTATGAAAGGCGAGCTGGACAAGACCGCATACGAAGAAGAGGTTGCGCTGGTGCATAGCAGCCTGACTGCTTTAAACAAACCGCAGTGGCAGGAATACCTGGCTGCCTGGGATTACCGCTAGCGCGCCGTCTGCGTCATGCGAATGGCCGGCAGGACAGCAACAAAGGCTGCCGGGCCATGCGAAAGGTAATGTATTGAAAGAACTCCACTGTTATTGAAACATACTTGTAATTGCTTGTGACCCAGAATAGGGGCGTCACCGATAGGCTAACAAAGTCACCGACAGACTAAACAAGGAGTAAACAAATGGCTGTTCAATTTTCAGGTTCTTTCCTCGTAAAATCTCTTCTGGCCAGCGCGCTGTCTGCCACGATTGCCACCACCGCAATGGCGCAGGCGGTGAAACCCGACACTGAATCCAATCCGATCAGTCCTTCCGTACAAAGTGAAGGCACACGAATGGAACACCATCGCATTGGTGAAGCCAAACCACATCATGGCGCCCGGAAACACCATAAAGGTGAGGGTCGTAAACATGGACATCACCGCAGAGGCATGAGCAATGCTGCGATCATGATTCCGGGCCTGGGCCCCGGCAGCCAGAAGCTGGTTGACGACCTTAAACTGACCGATGAACAAAAAACGACACTAAAAACCATCCAGGACGAACACAAGGCTGCCCGCGAACCGAATCGCGAGGCATTCCGTAAGTATCAGGAAACGCGTCGCCAGCAATTGGAATCCGGCAATGTCGATCCAAAAGCGCTGCTGGAAGCACAGAAAGAAATGCATGACGGCTTTGAGAAGAAAATGGCAGACGATCAGGCGAAATGGCTTGGCCTGTGGGACACATTCAGTCCTGAGCAGAAAACCACTGTTGTTAAATATTTCAAAGAGCGTTCAGCCAAATGGGAAGAGCATCGCAAGCAATTCCAAAAGGAACACGCAGATATGAACAAAGCGCCAATGCCTGAGCCTGCGACGCCTGCTGCAGACAAACCAGCACCGCCGGCACCAGCACCAGCACAGTAAACGTTGCCGTTGTCCGACCCGCCTTTTTGGGAAGTGAGGCGGAGCAGGGCAGCAGGACGTCACTGTTGTGAGCCCGTCAGTCAACCCTGGCGGGCTTTTTTTGAATTCAGGCGGGCTGTACGGCTGGGCAGCACGACAGGGGCCATAGACGTCGCAGCTGCCGTAAGGCTGTGTCTGCGCCAGTGTGAGATCCGCAGAACCTAAACGGGAAAAGTGGTAGCTTCGGGTTCCGGTTGCTTGCTTTCTGTACAAATGTTTGGCAATGTCACCTTTTCGCGCCAATAGAGCAGGCAGGCTCATTAAAATAACGCCTTCAGAATACAGAGGCCAGACATGCAGGAAATATTTACCATCGAATCCCTTGACCTGGAAGCACGCGGCATCGCCCGGCGCGAGGGGAAGGCCATTTTCGTTGAAGGTGCGCTACCTGCAGAAAAGGTAACGGCAGATATTGTTCGCCGCAAGCCCTCTTACGAGATTGCCCGCATGACGTCAATCATCAGGGAATCAAGCCAGCGGGTCACGCCGCGTTGCCCCAGTTTCGGTACCTGTGGGGGCTGTCTTATGCAGCATCTGGACGTCACTACTCAGGTGGCGATCAAGCAGCGGGCACTGGAAGACGGTTTCAGGCATATCGCCAAAATCACCATACCCAGGGTATTGCCGCCGCTGCAGGGGCCGGCCTGGGGCTATCGTTACCGCGCGCGACTGTCGGTACGTAAAGTGATCAAGAAGGGCAAGGTGCTTGTCGGCTTTCACGAGCGCAAGAGCCGGTATGTGACCGACATGACTGAATGTCATGTGCTGCCGCCCTATGTTTCCGATATGCTGGTTCCCCTGCGTGAACTGATCGGTAATCTGAGCATTGATGAGCAAATTCCACAGATTGAGGTGGCTGTGGGCGAGGATACGACCGCCTTGCTGTTGCGTCACCTGGCACCGCTGACTGCTGCCGATATCGAACAGCTGGACGCTTTCTCGGCGCACCACAATGTGGTGTGGTGGCTGCAATCCAAAGGACCGGATACGGTCAAACCGCTGCACAAAGAACAGGCCGATTCACTGTACTACCTGTTGCCGCAGTTCGGGCTGAAAATGCCGTACAAGCCAACGGATTTTACTCAGGTCAATTACTTTATTAATCGTTCCCTGATTGCCAAAGCGCTCAATCTGCTGGATGTACAGGCCAATGATCGCGTGGCAGATTTGTTCTGTGGCCTGGGCAACTTCACCTTGCCGCTGGCGACCGTCGCGCGTGAAGTGGTGGGGATCGAAGGCAGCAGCATCCTTACCGACCGGGCCCTGCAGGCAGCCAGCCAGCACGACCTGCAGGCTAAAACCCGCTTTGCCACGCTAAATCTGTTTGAGGTCGACGTGGCCTGGCTGCGCGATCTGGGCCATTTCGACCGCATGCTGATCGATCCGCCCAGAGAAGGCGCGCAGGCCGTGGCACAGGCCCTGGCGCAACTGGAACCGCGGGAGCGTCCAACCAGAATCGTGTACGTGTCCTGTAATCCTGCGACCCTGGCACGGGACGCGGGTATTCTTGTCCACGAGGGTGGCTATACATTGAGTGCGGCAGGGGTGGTAAATATGTTCCCGCATACGGGACATGTTGAATCGATTGCGGTATTCGAAAGCGGTGCCGGTAAAGTGCCAGCAGCAACCGTCAGTTCCACGGAGTCATAATGGGCAGCAGAACGCCATGCGCGTTCCTGCCTCCAGAGATGAAAAAAACGGCGCTCGTAACAATCGGAGCGCCGTTTTTTTGGGGCCAGGGCAGATTGGTGGCTCAGCCCAGTTCGGCCAGAACGCGTTCAGCCTCGGCCTTGACTCGCGTCGGCGCGGTGCCGCCGGTATGCGCCCGCGAGGAGACCGATCCTTCCAGAGTGAGAACGCTGAACACATCGCTATCAATGGACGCATTGAATTTGCGCATTTCTTCCAGCGTCAGGTCGGCCAGATCGCATTGCTGCTCTTCGCAATGGCGTACGGCCAGGGCGACCGTTTCATGGGCGTCGCGGAAAGGCAGTCCTTTTTTGACCAAATAATCGGCCAGATCGGTTGCGGTGGAAAAACCCATCAGGGCAGCATCACGCATGGCCTGCTTGCGGACCCGGATACCGCCGATCATGTCGGCAAAGATCGTCAATGTGTCGCGCAGGGTATCGGCCGAATCGAACAGGCCTTCTTTGTCCTCCTGATTATCTTTGTTGTAGGCCAGTGGCTGGCCCTTCATCAATGTCAGCAGGCCGATCAGGTTACCGTTCACCCTGCCGGTCTTGCCCCGGGCCAGTTCGGGTACGTCGGGGTTTTTCTTTTGCGGCATGATAGAGCTACCGGTGCAGAAACGATCGGCCAGATCAATAAAGCCGATACGCGGGCTCATCCACAAAATGAGCTCTTCTGACAGCCGGGAAATATGGGTCATGACCAGAGAGACGGCGGCGCAGAATTCGATGGCAAAATCGCGATCGGATACGGCATCCAGCGAATTGCGGCAAACGCTGTCAAAGCCTAGTAGTGAGGCGACCTGCTCGCGATCGATAGGGTATGAGGTGCCGGCCAGTGCAGCCGCGCCCAATGGCAGGCGGTTGCAGCGCTTGCGACAATCGGCCAGACGCTCTGCATCCCGGGCAAACATTTCGGCGTAGGCCAGCAGGTGATGGCCGAAGGTAACCGGCTGGGCTACCTGCAAATGCGTAAAGCCGGGCATGATCGTGTCGTGATGTTCCAGTGCCACCTGTGCCAGGGCACGGCGCAGTGCCGTGATCAGTTCCAGCGATCCATCAATTTCTGAACGCAGCCACAAGCGGATGTCGGTTGCAACCTGGTCGTTACGGGAGCGTCCCGTGTGCAGGCGTTTACCGGCATCGCCGATAAGTTCAACCAGACGTTTTTCGATATTCAGATGCACGTCTTCCAGGTCCAGCAACCAGGTAAAGGTACCGGCGTCGATTTCCTGAAGAATCTGCTGCATGCCCTTGTTGATTGCGGTCAGATCGTCGTCGGAGATAACGCCTGTGGTTGCCAGCATGGTGGCGTGGGCCAGCGAACCCTGAATGTCAAAACGGGCCAGACGCTTGTCAAAATCAACCGAGGCGGTGTAGCGTTTAACCAAATCGGATACGGGTTCAGAGAAACGGGCCGACCAGGCCTGGGCTTTTTTATCGAATTGATTGGTTGGGTTGGGGCTGTCTGTCATAGTATATGCTGATCTGTCCAGTGTCGGTATTTTGCAATAATCAGCGGTATTTTAGACGCTCCTTCCAGATGCTTGTGTGATAATCGGTAGTTTGCAAAAGAAACAGAGCGGGATAATGGAACCAACGGTCAGTGTCGCATTTGCACAAATCAATCAGAAAGTCGGGGATCTGGCCGGCAATGCAGCGCGCATTGTCCAGGCCGCGGCATTGGCGCATGAGCAGGGGCACGACGTTCTGCTGCTGCCAGAGCTGGCACTTTCAGGCTATGCGCCCGAAGACTTGTTGTTGCGCTGCCAGTTTCTTGCAGACCAGCAGGCCGCGCTGCAATCACTGCAGGAAGCGCTGTCGGGTTTTCAGGATCTGCACGTCGTGCTGGGGCACGTTGTCAGCAACGACAAAGGCACATTCAATGCCGCCAGTGTGTTTCTGAATGGTGATAATCTGGGAACGTATCTCAAGCAGGAGTTGCCCAATTATTCGGTGTTTGATGAAAAGCGCTATTTCTCGGCAGGCCGCAAGCCACTGGTCTTTACTGTTCGGGAACAAGTATTTGGCGTGACCATCTGCGAAGACGTCTGGTTCGCCAGTGCCGCCGCCGCAGCAAGGCAGGCAGGGGCCGAAACCCTGCTGGTTCTCAACGCTTCACCCTATATGATGCGCAAGCACGAGACGCGACTGGCGGTCGTTCGCCGGAACGTCTGTGATGCCGGCATGAGTGCCATCTACTGCAACCTGGTAGGCGGTCAGGATGAACTGGTGTTTGATGGACATTCTTTCGTCGTCGATCGGCACGGTGAGGTGGTGATTGAACTCAATAGTTTTTGCGAAGCAATGGGTAGCGTTCAGATCGCGTCGGGCGCGCTTGCAGCTCTGGCTCCGGTGTCTTTCGGGACTGACCATGCCGTGTCCCTGCAACCGCAGGAAAATGAGGCCGCCGAAGCCGAAGTCTGGCGCGCGCTGGTGATGGGAACCCGGGATTATCTGGGTAAGAATTTTTTTAAGAAAGCCGTCATCGGCCTGTCCGGCGGCATTGACTCGGCCGTGGTGCTTGCCATTGCCGTCGATGCCATAGGGGCAGATAATTTGCATGCTGTCATGATGCCATCGCGCTTTACGGCCGACATCTCGGTGAATGATGCGCAGGACATGGCACAACGGCTCGCTGTGCGCTATGACGAAATCGCCATTTCCCCCATGTTCAATAGTTATCTGGATGCATTGTCGCCTGTTTTTGGGGATTTGCCCCAGGACACGACCGAAGAGAATCTGCAGGCACGTATTCGCGGCGCATTGCTGATGGCCTTGTCCAATAAATTCAATGCCATCGTGCTGACCACAGGCAATAAGTCTGAGCTGGCCACCGGTTACTGCACGCTGTACGGTGATATGGTGGGCGGTTATGCGCCCCTGAAAGACATCCCCAAAACGCTGGTGTATCGTCTGGCCAGCTGGCGCAATACGCAGTCTGCAATCATTCCGGAACGTATTATCACGCGTCCGCCTTCTGCCGAGTTGCGCGAAGACCAGACCGACCAGGACAGCCTGCCTGAGTATGACGTGCTGGATACCATCCTGGAGCATCTGATGGAGCATAATGATTCGGTGGAAGCCATCGTGAGTACCGGCCTGGCCAGGGAAGACGTGGAAAAGGTCGCCCGGCTGCTGCGAATCAATGAGTACAAGCGGCGCCAGGGGTCCCCGGGACCTAAAATCACCACGCGCGCGTTTGGCCGCGATTGGCGCTTTCCGATAACGAACGGCTATCGATTCTAGGCTGTTTTATAAAAAAATATGCTATTCTTTTCCAGTAAAAAAGCGGGGCAAGGCCCCGTAAAGTAAAGGAAACCACGTGAAATTAATAACAGCCATTATAAAACCCTTCAAACTGGATGAGGTTCGTGAATCTTTGGCAGATATCGGCGTTAGCGGTCTGACCGTTGCGGAAGTTAAAGGGTTTGGGCGTCAGAAAGGGCATACCGAGCTATACCGCGGTGCCGAATATGTGGTGGACTTCCTGCCCAAAGTTCGGGTAGAAGTAGTCATTGCCGATAGTCTGGTTGACTCGGCTATTGAAGCCATTATTAAGGCGGCGCGTACCGGCAAGATCGGGGACGGGAAAATTTTTGTGACGCCGGTTGAGCGTGCGATTCGTATCCGCACCGGTGAGCAGGACGATAACGCGCTGTAATTCAGGGGAAACCGGGTCGGCTGTGGCCGCAGCGACGTACATTGCCTTTATCTACCTGATCGTTTCGCGCTGAACGACCGCATTTGTCGCAAGCGGCGGCAGCAGGTCACTTTAATCATTAATCGTTAATCATTAATCGGTAAGCGTTAATCATTCAGTTCATTAAGTATCAGCCGGACCGCACATGTGTTCTTACGCCTGCTGTTGCATACGCAGGCGTATTTTCATTGACCATGGTCAGGAAGTCGGATCGTTGCTGGCTGCGCTAAACCTTCGGGTACACGAGCAATGGCGACCAGAATGCGGGTAAAAAGCATTCGGTTACCTGTAGTGGCTGGTCATTTTTCCAGAAAACCGAACGTCGGGTGGGCAATCTGGACGACGAAGGAGAGGGGAGCTGGCCTGAGCGTACGACTGCCTTAAATATCGGCATCGGCGATTTTGCTATGCAGGATTCGAACACTGATCGTACAATAGCCGGGTCATGATAGAGTATATCGGCCAGTGGCCGTGTGCGTAGCCGCCGTACTGCCTGCCATACAGATCGGGCCGCATCCAGCGGCGTGATGCTGCGGGCGATGACTGCGGGCGTACCGTTAATAGACATGCATATTTCCCGAACCCAGACGACCGTGTTGGCCGCTACGCTGATGGTCCGCGCTTCGTCTGCGCTCACCACTTCAGCAAACTCACCAATGACCCGGATGCGCACCTCACCTTGTTTGCGCAAGCCCTCAGTCAGCGGACCGGGACGGGACAGCCAGTACTTCTGGACAGGATCAAGTTTAGGTGGAGGCCGTTTCAGCCAGCCAGGTGAATGTGGTTCATGCTTCATGGGTCGTGGGATAGATGACAGCCTGCAAATATAAGCGTCTGCGGAAAGATTGTGGTCTTGCAATAACCACGGTCAAACGAAAACGTCCGGCGTGTCCGGACAAAGAAATACACTATAGCAAATTTGCGTAAGCAAACGGAATCAAATGGAAAAGACAAGAATATCTAAATTGCTTGCCGAGCGGGGGCTGTGTTCCCGCCGGGAGGCCGACGCGTATATTGAGCGCGGCTGGGTGCGCGTGGACGGAAAGGTCGCCACGCTGGGTGAAAAGGCCTTTCCTCACCAGTCTATTACACTGGATAAATCGGCCCAGGCTCGCCAGACGGCGCGGGTGACCATCATTCTGAATAAGCCGGTGGGATATGTGTCCGGCCAGGCGGAAGATGGCTATCGGCCTGCGGCGACGCTGATTACGCCCGATAGGCAGTTTGACCGCGACAAACATACGTTCAATCCTTCCCATTTGCGTGGCTTAGCGCCGGCCGGCCGACTGGATATCGACTCCCAGGGCTTGCTGGTTCTCACGCAGGATGGCCGAATTGCCCGGCAACTGATTGGCGAAGACTCCGAGGTGGAAAAGGAATATCTGGTCCGGGTTGAAGGCAAAATCGCTGGTAATGGACTGCAGTTGCTCAATCACGGCTTATCGCTGGACGGCGATGTGCTGCGACCGGCTCAAGTAAGCTGGCAAAATGACGATCAGCTTAAGTTCATTTTGCAGGAAGGCAAGAAACGGCAGATTCGCCGTATGTGCCAAATGGTGGGCCTGACTGTGGTCGGGCTGAAACGGGTTCGTATGGGTAATGTCACGCTGGCAGACCTGCCTCCGGGCAAATGGCGCTATCTTAAAAGCCATGAACGATTTTTGTGATACGGCGGGATAAGTGTCCATGCGAATTTTCCACAATATCTTATAATGGCGCCATAAGTCTTTCACCAGAATCAAGGAAACCGATCATGCACATTAAACGAGGGGCACTCTTTGTCGCACTCGCTGCTTCGCTGACCCTGGCAGGCTGTGACACTATGGATCACTTGCTCAAGAATCGCTCCGGCGGTGGCACCCGAGTAAGCGATGTGCCTACCACGCCGCCACCATCCGGGCAGGGCCGCACCCCGGCGACATCAACGCCACCAGCGCCGTCAAATGCTGTTGCCTCATCTTCGCTGATTATGTATATAGCCGCCCGGACACCAACGCAGGGTTTCACGGCGGTGCGTCAGAACGGTGTGCTTGTTTATGTAGATCCTACCCAGACGCTGACCCGCAATGATCTGCAGAACGCCGTTGCTACGCGTAACAGTGCCGGTAAGGCGTTTGTAAAACTGGAGTTTTCTCCGTCCGGCAGCCAGCGCCTGGCCAGTCTGACCGGCAACAATATCGGCAAGAGTTTTGCCGTGACGCAAAAAAACCGTCTGGTATCAATCATTAACATCGGCAAACCGATTACGTCGGGTGTATTGTATGTGCCGATGTCCAGCGAACAGGCGGCCACCAGCTTTGAAGACCAGATTCTGGATGGCGAATGATGCTGCGGGCGCAGGACTAAAAATGCCAGGGCAGCGGCTCAGTTAAGCGTGCCGTGTTCAGGCGATCAAAGGGCTGGGGTGATATTCCGGCCCTTTGTTTTTTGCCTCCGGCTAATCAAACATCGCCCGTGTAGTCAGGCAAACGATAAGGACAAGGTGGCGACAACCGGAGCATGATCGGAGGGTTGCTCATTGCCTCGTGGCGCCTTGTCTATCACGCAGGCAGTGCAATGCTGCGCGAGCGGCGCGGTGAGCAGGATATGGTCGATGCGCAGGCCTGCATTGCGACGAAATCCCAACATGCGGTAATCCCACCAGCTGAACAGTTTCTCTTCCTGTTCAAACAGGCGAAACGAATCGGACAAGCCAAGGCCGCTGAGCGCCTGCATGGCAGCGCGCTCCTTCGGTGAAATCAGAATATCGCCTGCATATTTGGCATGGACATCCCGATCTTCGGGTGCAATGTTGTAGTCACCGCAAATGGCCAGATTCGGAAATAATTTCATTTGTGCTTCAACGAACTGGTTGAGCGCGGCATACCATTCCAGTTTGTACTCGTATTTTTCGCTATCCAGCGCGCTGCCGTTAGGGCAATAGGCGCAAATAACCCGCAGCGGTCCTTCGGTGGTCTGGCAGGTGGCCGTGATCAGGCGCTGCTGCGTATCGGGGTAGAGCGGATTGTTGACGATCACGTCTTCGAGCGAAGAACGCGACAAAATGGCCACGCCGTTATAGGTTTTCTGGCCGGTCCAGACGGCGTCGTAGCCCAGTTCCTGAAAAGCATCCTTCGGGAATTTTTCATTCACCTGCTTCAGTTCCTGAATACACAGGATATCGATACTGTTCTGATCCAGCCAGGCCAGCACCTGCGGCAGGCGAACAGTAAGTGAATTAACATTCCAAGTGGCGATTTTCATAGCGATCCTGATTTTCCGTTGAACCCAAACAGCGGGCTTTTATTGTATGCCGGATGCGTTATGATTCGCTTCTCTTCAATAAAAAATAGGAATTATCATGCCTGACGTTTTCGTGGTATCCGGTGTTCGTACAGCTATTGGCAGTTTTGGCGGGAGTCTGAAAAATACAAGCCCTGGTGAGCTGGGAGCAACAGTCATCCGGGCAGCCATGGAACGTGCGGCGGTGACGGGTGACGACATTGGCCACGTTGTGCTTGGGCATGTCATCAATACCGAGCCACGGGACATGTATGTATCCCGGTATGCTGCGGTTACGGCCGGCGTTTCACAGGGGACACCGGCCTTCAACGTTAATCGTCTTTGCGGTTCCGGTCTGCAGGCGATTGTATCTGCTGCTCAGACATTGTTGCTGGGCGATGCGCAAATCGCTATTGCCGGCGGTGTTGAGAATATGAGCCGCGCGCCTTACATTGCACCCGCCCACCGTTTTGGCGCCAGAATGGGCGACAGCGTGATGCAGGACATGATGACCGGTGCGCTGTCCGATCCGTTTGAAAAAATGCATATGGGCGTGACTGCCGAGAACGTTGCCAGGGAATACGGCGTATCCCGTCAGCAGCAGGACGAACTGGCCATCGCTTCGCATCAGCGCGCGGCCAACGCCATTGACCAGGGTTATTTCAAAGATCAGATCGTGCCGATCGTGATGAAATCGCGCAAGGGCGATATCGCGTTCGATACCGATGAACATGTTCGTCGCGACATTACGCTGGAGGGCTTGTCTGCCCTGAAACCGGTGTTTGTCAAGGAGGCAGGAACGGTCACGGCCGGTAATGCGTCGGGTATTAACGACGGCGCCGCAGCGCTGGTGCTGATGAATGGTGACATGGTCAAAGAACGCGGCGTAAAACCATTGGGTCGTTTGGTGGCTTATGGTCACGCCGGCGTTGATCCGCGGCTAATGGGCATTGGCCCGGTTCCTGCAACCCGTAACGCGCTGGCCAAAGCTGGTCTGAAAATCGAAGACATGGACGTGATTGAAGCCAACGAAGCGTTTGCCGCCCAGGCATGCGCGGTTACGCAGCAATTGGGAATGGACCCGGCTAAAGTCAATCCCAATGGCAGCGGTATCGGACTGGGCCATCCGGTTGGCGCAACCGGCGCCATCATTACCGTCAAGGCTTTGTACGAGCTGCAACGTATTGGCGGGCGTTATGCATTGGTAACCATGTGCATTGGCGGCGGGCAGGGCATTGCCGCCATCTTCGAACGGGTTTAATCACGCATGCAGCACCAGAAAAAAGCACCACACCCTGACTACGATGAGCCTATCATTTCCGAGTCTCAGGGTGTGCGGTACCTGCATTTCAACAGCGAGTGGATTCAGGGCGCCATGCGGGTCGCCCGTCCCGAAAAACTGGAATTCGAATATACCCAGCAAATGATGGCCTGGCTGCTGTTTCTGGCGCCGCCGGCTGATCGCAGTGTCGGTATTCTGGGTCTGGGGGCCGGGTCCCTGACGCGTTTCTGTCAGCATCATTTTGATAGCGATATCGTGACAGTGGAGTGGAATCCGCAGGTGACGGCTATTTGCGAATCGGCGTTTGAATTGCGACAAACAGCATCCTGCCGGGTGGTACACGAAGACGCCAATGACTGGGTACTGGACCCGCTCAATGAAAACGGTTACGGTGCGCTCATGGTGGATTTGTACGATTACACCGCCCAGGGGCCGGTGTGCTCATCTGAGCGGTTTTACCAGGGATGCCGGCGCGTCTGCGCTGAACTGGGCGTGGTAACCATCAATCTTTTCGGCCATCACGGCAGTTTTCGTAAGAATATACGCAATATCCGGCGTGCTTTCGATGATCGCGTGATCCTGTTTCCTGAAACCGTTGATGGCAATCGTATCGTCATTGCCTTCACTGGTCCGCCATTGGAGGTCACGCTGGAGCAATTGCGGCAGCGGGCCAAACGAGTACAAAGCCTGTATCGATTGCCGGCTACCGGCTGGCTGCGAACGCTGCTTCAGGAAAATGGCAAGACCGGCAGTTTGGTCCGTTTTTAGGTGACCGGCTGGAGGGGACTGCGCGGCCGGATGATTGTGTGGCCGGATGATGCTGTGTATATGCACCCAGTCTTGTTATTCTCGTTAATACCACTGGTACAAAGCGGTTTGCTATGACAGAATCGCCGAGTACCGAACATGTCAATCAGGAGTAGTTATGATCAAGGGCACGTTTACTTTCTGTCTTTCCGCCGCGCTGGTTTCCTCTGCGCTGCTTACAGGCGCAGCCCAGGCTGCAGACAAATTTGTTGCTGTTACAGCCATTGTTGAACATCCGGCTCTGGATGCAGTGCGTGATGGTGTCAAGGAAGGTCTGGCCAAAGAAGGCTTTGAAGAAGGCAAGAATCTGAAATGGAAGTATCAGAGCGCGCAGGGCAATACCGGCACCGCTGCACAGATCGCACGCCAGTTTATCGGTGAACGACCCGATGCCATCGTAGCGATTGCTACGCCATCGGCACAAGCGGTGGTCGCGGCAACCAAGACCATTCCGGTCGTGTATTCTGCCGTCACGGATCCGATAGCGGCCCAGCTGGTCAAGTCGATGGATGCCTCGGGCGCAAATGTGACCGGCGTCTCCGATGAACTGGTGCTGGAAAAGCAAATTGAATTGATCAGGCAGGTCGTGCCTCAGGCCAAGCGGGTAGGTATGGTCTACAATCCAGGTGAAGCCAATTCCAGCGTGGTCGTTAAACGTCTGAAGGAGCTGCTGCCCAAGTCTGGCATGACGCTTGTTGAAGCATCCGCACCCCGTTCGGTTGATGTGGGTACGGCGGCACGTAGCCTGGCCGGCAAGGTAGATGTGATTTACACCAATACCGACAATAACGTGGTTTCGGCCTACGAAGCCCTGGTTAAGGTCGGCAACGAATCCAAGATTCCGCTGGTGGCCTCGGATACCGATAGCGTCAAGCGTGGCGCGATTGCTGCGCTGGGCATCAACTATAAGGATCTAGGCGTTCAAACTGGTACAATCGTAGCGCGTATCCTGAAGGGTGAAAAGCCAGGCAGCATCGCATCCGAAACAAGCAAAACGCTGGAGCTTTTCGTTAATCCGGGCGCTGCCGAAAAGCAAGGCGTCACATTGAGCGAAGACTTTGTCAAAAGCGCCAAAGTGGTGGTGAAATAACCCGTTTGCACTATTTTTACCGGCCTGGGCTTATCTCAGGCTTTTTTATTTGATCTCAAGTTCTTAACATGTCTCTTTTTTCTTCCCTTGGTGCGCTGGAGCTGGGGTTTATCTACAGTCTGGTCGCGCTAGGCGTGTTCATTTCATTTCGTGTCTTGCGATTTCCTGACCTGACGGTGGATGGAACGTTTGCCACGGGAGGCGCAGTGTCCGCATTGCTGGTCAGCAGTGGTTACGATCCCTTTCTGGCAAGTGTGGCGGCGATGATTGCCTGTGGCTTTGCGGGAATGATTACCGGCTGGCTCAACGTCAAACTGGGCATCATGGATCTGCTGGCCAGTATTTTGATGATGACCGCCCTGTATTCGATCAATCTGCGCATCATGGGCGGACCCAATATTCCGCTCATCACCAGCGACACCGTGTTTTCGCTCACACAACCGTCATCGCTGGACGATTTTATCTGGCGGCCTGCGCTGCTGTTTATTGTCGTGGTT
Organism: Advenella mimigardefordensis DPN7; assembly: GCF_000521505.1. Taxonomy (GTDB): domain Bacteria; phylum Pseudomonadota; class Gammaproteobacteria; order Burkholderiales; family Burkholderiaceae_B; genus Advenella; species Advenella mimigardefordensis. The sequence goes on along the minus strand of NZ_CP003915.1, from coordinate 2,426,817 downwards.
GTGGCCAAAATTCTGCTGGATGTCTATTTTTCCACCCGTTCAGGGCTGGCCATGCGTGCAACCGGCTCGAACTTGCGTATGGCACGGGCGCAGGGTATTTCTACCGACCGCATGGTGCTTATTGGTATGGCCCTGTCCAACGCGCTGGTGGGTCTGGGGGGCGCGCTGTTTGCCCAGTCGCAGGGCGGTTCCGATATTTCCATGGGGATTGGCACCATTGTGATCGGCCTGGCAGCCGTTATCGTGGGAGAAAGCATTTTGCCTGCACGGCGCTTTCTATTTATTACGCTGGCTGTCATTGTGGGCGCCATTCTCTATCGCTTCTTTATCGCACTGGCGCTCAACAGCGATTTTATCGGGCTCAAGGCACAGGATCTGAATTTGATTACTGCATTGCTGGTTGCCATTGCGCTGATTCTGCCCAAGCTGCGTCGTAACCTGCGACTCAAAGGACGCGCCTGATATGTTGAACGCACAGAATCTGCACATTACCTTCAATGCGGGCACACCTATTGAAACCCGCGCCCTGAGGGGCTTGTCACTTACCATCCCGAAAGGGCAGTTCGTGACCGTCATCGGTTCAAACGGGGCCGGCAAGTCCACTTTCCTGAATGCGGTGTCAGGTGAATTGATGGTCGACTCCGGCACCATCCATATCAACGACCAGAACGTTACCCGCAAAAGCGTGTGGCAGCGGGCGCTCAATGTGGCGCGCGTGTTTCAGGACCCGATGGCCGGCACCTGCGAAGATCTGACCATCGAAGAAAATATGTCGCTGGCCTATTGTCGTGGCGGCGAACGAGGCCTTCGGCCGGCTTTGCGCAGTGATCTGCGCCAGTTGTTCCGGGAGCGGCTGACGATTCTGGGTCTGGGCCTGGAGTCACGACTAACTGATCGCATCGGCCTGCTCTCAGGTGGTCAGCGACAGGCGGTGAGTTTGTTGATGGCGGCGCTGCAGCCCAGCAAAATACTGCTGCTGGATGAACATACAGCGGCACTTGACCCTCGGACGGCCCAGTTTGTTCTGGATCTGACCGAAAAAATCGTGACTGAACAGAAACTGACCACCATGATGGTGACGCATAGCATGAAACAGGCGCTGGAGATTGGCGATCGGACGGTCATGCTGCATCAGGGGCAGGTCGTACTGGATGTGGCCGGTGAACAGCGCAAAAATATGACTGTAAGTGATCTGCTGCACATGTTCGAGAAGGTCAGGGGAGAGCAGATTACCGACGACGCCCTGTTGCTCGATTGACACTCTGCTGGTCAAAATAAGCACATTTTTCTCATTTCCGGCGGGTAATTAGGGCAACGATCGCCATACTCGTGTTATTTTTATTGCATCCGTAGTAACCCTCGGCTGGTGCCGGCTATCTGCCGGACGCCAGCCGCTGGCGTCCCTTCTGTTATCTTCAGTATCCCGTGCGGGCTGGGCGCTTGCCTCATCTGCCGGGCTGGCAGTCATTGTTACAACCATGCTTTTTCGTATAGCCGTGTTTTTGATATGCGGCAAGGCGGGACGTTTGATGCAGATTTGTCAATTTTATAGAATATTTTTCGGCCGGTTGTGTTCACACTGTTCCCGAAAATCACATAAAAACCCTATAACTTAAGGGTTAATACTAAATAGTATTTGCTTAGGCAATTATTTTCTGGTTATAATCCTTTCTTCAACACCGTTCAATCAGCTATCCGTCAGGATCAGCCCACGCTTTCAAGGTTTCCAGTCAAATGTCAAACAGACTTTTTTTACACAAGCGCTATGTTGCAACAGTTTTGCTGTCGTGCCTGGTTGCGCTAAGCGGTTGCGGTAAGGAAGATCAACAAGCGGGCGCGCAGGGGGGGCCACCGCCCACACCCGTCAGCACCATCAAACTGACCGAAACACCAACTACCATCTTTACAACGCTTCCCGGCAGGGTCAGCGCCGTACGGGATGCGCAGGTTCGGGCCCGGGTTAACGGTATTGTGCAAAAAATTGAATTTGAACAAGGCCGCGAGGTAAAAAAAGGGCAGGTGCTGTTCCGCATCGATCCCGCGACCTATCAGGCACAGGCCGCACAGGCCGAAGCAGCGCTGAACCAGGCCAAAGCAACGGCAAGCAGTGCCCGGCAACTGGCTAACCGCTATTCCACTTTGGTTAAATCCAATGCGGTAAGCCGCCAGGAATACGATGACGCGCGTGCGCAGGCGAATCAGGCGGATGCAACAATCGCATCAGCCCAGGCAGCGCTGGACGCGGCCCGTATCAATTTGTCTTATACCGATGTCGAGTCGCCCATTGACGGCATCATCGGCCGGGCACTGGTGACTGAAGGTGCACTGGTTAGTGGCACCGAAGCGACCGAACTGGCTCACGTGCAGCAAATGGCCCCGGTTTATGTAGACTTTACCCAGTCTACTTCTGAACTCTATCGTTTGCGCAAAGCGATGGCCGATGGGCAATTAACCAAGGTCGACGAGAATACCGCAGTGGTGCAGCTGGAACTGGAAGACGGCACACAGTATCCGGAAAACGGCCAGTTGCTTTTTACTGGTGTCAGTGTTGAGCCTTCTACGGGTCAGGTTACCCTTAGGGCTACTTTCCCTAATGAAGAGAAACTGCTGTTGCCGGGTATGTACGTCACCGTCAAGCTGGAGCAGGGCAAGGATGAGAAAGCATTGCTCATTCCAACACAAGCTATCCAGCGTTCTACCGATGGCCTGAATAATGTCATGGTGGTGCGCGATGGCAAGGTCGCGGCAATTACTATTCAGACAGGCGGCGAAGTGAAGAACGAAACAATTGTCACGCAGGGTCTTAAGGCTGGTGACGAAGTGATTGTTGAAGGATTCCAGAAAATTCGTCCAGGTGCTCCGGTTAAACCTCAGCCATGGAAAAAAGATAAGGCAGCCGGCAACAATGGCCAGCCGCCGCAGTCTGGCGCTCAGGAACAAGCCAAAGAAGGGGGTGAAAAGTCCCCGGCACAGGAAAGCAAGCCTGAACAGCAGGGCGACAAGCCGGCACAGTGAGTATAAAACATGTCAAATTTTTTCATTAACCGGCCAATTTTTGCCTGGGTTATTGCGATTATCATATTCTTTGCGGGCGTAGTATCTATCCCCAATATGGCAATTTCGCAGTATCCCGAAGTGGCGCCGCCGACTATTACCGTACGCGCTACCTATCCTGGCGCTGGCGCCGAAGAGGTCGCGCGCTCGGTTACCAGTCTGATCGAAAACGAACTCAATGGTGCCCAGGGCATGCTGTACTATGCCTCCACCAGTGATTCCTATGGTGCTGCCAAGATCGACGTGACCTTTGAACCAGGTACAAACCCTGATCTTGCCCAGGTGGATGTGCAGAACCGTATTTCCGGCGTGACCTCCAAGCTGCCTCAGGCGGTGACTCAGCAGGGCATTACCTACTCCAAGAGTACTGCTGGCTTCCTGATGATCGTTACCCTGACCTCCACCGACGGCTCGCTGGATGATGCAGGGCTGGGCGATTACATCACACGGAATATTCAGAACTCGGTTTCCCGGATCAAGGGTGTCGGGGAATTCCAGTTGTTTGCCTCGCCACGTGCCATGCGTATCTGGGTAGACTCTGCAAAAATGACCTCGTTTGGTCTGACCACCAGTGATATCAAGACCGCACTGCAAACGCAGAATGCACAAATTACCGGTGGTACGCTGGGATCGCCACCGACACCAGACGATCAGACCACCAGTGCAACCGTACTTGTTAATGGTCAGCTCAGCACTGTCAAGGAGTTTGGCGATATTGTGCTGCGCGCGACTACAGGAGGCTCTACCGTGCGGCTGCGCGATGTGGCCCGCATCGAAGTGGGTGCCGATTCCTATCAGTTCGGATCTCGCCTGAACGGACAAACATCGGCCGCTTTCGCCGTCTCGCTGGCACCTAATGCCAACGCGTTGGAAACCTCCAATCTGGTTCAGGCCGAGATGGAGAATCTGGCCAAGTATTTTCCTGGCAATATTGAATACAAGGTGCCATACAACACCGCGCCGTACGTGGATGCGTCGATCACCCAGGTGGTTCACACACTGGTCGAAGCGATGCTGCTGGTGTTCGTTGTGATGTTCCTGTTCCTGCAGAATATCCGTTATACCTTGATCCCGGCGATCGTGGTGCCGGTGGCGCTCATGGGTACCATGGCAACGCTGTTGTATATGGGGTATTCGATCAATACGCTGACCATGTTCGCGATGGTGCTTGCCATTGGTATTCTGGTGGATGACGCCATCGTGGTGGTTGAGAACGTGGAACGGATCATGGCCGAAGAAGGACTGCAGCCCAAGGAGGCGACGGTCAAGGCAATGCCGCAGATTTTCGGTGCGATTGTTGGTATTACGCTGGTGCTGATGGTGGTGTTTGCGCCACTGTTCTTCATGAGCGGGTCGGCGGGTGTGATTTATCGCCAGTTCGCAGCGGCAATGATCATTTCTATCGGTTTTTCCGCATTCCTGGCGCTGACCTTCACGCCAGCCATGTGTGCCACGCTGCTCAAGCCGGTGCCCAAGGGGCATCATGAGAAAAAAGGCTTTTTCGGCTGGTTCAACCGGACGTTTGCCAGAATCACGAACAACTATACGGGGTTCGTGGGCAGCCTGCTCAAGCGTGGCGGGCGCATGATGTTCATTTATCTGGGGCTGGTTATTCTGCTGGGCTTCCTCTATCTGCGTCTGCCCAGTTCCTTTCTGCCGACCGAGGATCAGGGCTATGCCGTGACCAATATCGAGTTGCCTGCTGGCGTTTCGGCCAAGCGTACCGAAGATGTCATCAAGCAAGTCGAGGATTACTATAAGAAACAGCCTGAGGTGGAAAACATCATTACCGTTCAGGGCTTCAGTTTCAATGGTTCAGGTCTGAACTCCGCCATCGCCTTTACCCCGTTCAAGAAGTTCAGTGAACGCAAAGGGGCCGAGCACAATGCGATGTCGGTTGCAGGACGCGCCACGGGGCAACTGTTATTTGGTATTCCTGATGCCATGGTGCTGTCAATTGTGCCACCGTCCATTCCATCACTGGGTACAGCCACCGGTTTTGACTTGCGTCTGCAGGATCGTGGCGGCATGGGTCAGACCCAGTTGCGGGAAGCGGCCAACCAACTGATACAGCTGGCGGGTCAGAGTAAAATCCTGTCGCAAGTACGTATTTCCGGCCTGGGTCCTGGGCCGCAGTTGAAAGTCACGGTTGACCGAATCAAAGCCTATTCGCTGGGCGTGAATATGACCGAAGTAGGCAATGTCCTGTCGGGCACCATTGGTAACAGCTATTTGGGACAGTTCCCGAATCAGGGCTGGATGCAGAACGTGTGGATTCAGTCCGAGGCGGCACAACGGATGTCGCCGGACGATATTCTCAAATTGCGTGTGCATAACACCGATGGCGAACTGGTTCCCATGTCGTCGTTTGTGAGCCTGGACTGGGTTCACGGCGAAACACAGGTACAGCGTTACAACAGCTACGACTCCATCACGATTCAGGGTCAGGCCAATGCCGGTTATGCTAACGGCGAGGCAATGGATGAAATCGTCAAACTGATTGGTCAATTGCCTTCTGGAATCGGCTACGAATGGACGGGTTTGTCCTATCAGGAAGTGCAGGCAGGCAATCAGGCGCCGATCTTGCTTGGGCTGGCTTTTGCCGTGGTCTTCCTGGTGCTCGCGGCGCTCTATGAGAGCTGGTGGATTCCATTGTCAGCGGTGCTGATCGTACCATTGGGTATGCTTGGGACGGTAGGTCTGGTCACGCTGGTGGGTATGTCCAATGACATTTACTTCCAGGTGGGGATGATTACTGTAATTGGTCTGTCGGCGAAGAACGCCATTCTGATTGTGGAATTTGCTAAAGACGCCTATGCTTCCGGCCAGGGCCTGGTCGAATCCACGCTCGAAGCTGCGCGCTTGCGGTTCCGGCCGATCCTGATGACTTCGTTCGCTTTCATCATGGGGGTTATTCCATTGATGCTGGCCAGCGCTGAAGGCGCCGCAAGTCAACAGGCCGTGGGCTATGGGGTATTTGGCGGTATGCTGGCGGCAACCCCGTTCGCAGTGCTGTTTGTGCCCACATTCTTCGTTGTTGTGATGACGTTCTTCAAAGTGAAACCCAGGTTGCTGGGCCGTCAGGCTGATGAACATGAAAAAGCCACCGAAGCCGAAAAAGAATCTCAGCATATCTATACAGATGTGGCTGAGGCAGATGATATGACCGCCAGTGGCGAAAGCAAACGTCAGGACGGATTACCTCCAAAAGGAAATGACTAATCATGCAAGGGTCACAACGTACATTGCCCCGTTTTTCCGCAGTTTTCATGGCCGTCCTGCTGGCTGGCTGCTCATTGTCTCCTGACTATACGCGCCCTGATGCGCCGATCCCGTCTACCTATCCGGGCCAGAGCGGTGCCAATCAGGCGTCGGTGCAGGAGCTGGGCTGGGAGCAGTTCTTCCGTGAACCACGTCTGAAAGCACTGATCGGTCTGGCGTTGGAAAATAACCGTGACATGCGCATCGCCGTCAAACGGGTAGACGAAGCGCGTGCTCAATACGGTATTACACGCAGTGACCAGTTCCCGCAAATCGGTGCAACGGCTCAGGAAAGTGCCCAGCGCCTGCCGCCTAATATGCGTATGGCAGGCCCGGACAGCCAGTCAGTCTCGCGCAGCTTCACTGCCGGTATTGGTATCACCGACTTTGAGCTGGATTTCTTCGGTAAACAACGGAATCTGTCAGAAGCAGCATTTCAGTCTTACCTGTCTACAGTGGAAGGACGTAAAACGGCGCAGATCAACCTGATCGGCCAACTGGCGACGGCCTATTACAATTTGCGTGCCGCACAGCAGCAAAAAGACCTGGTCGCCAGAACGCTGAAGTCGCGTCAGTCTACCTATGACCTGGTGCAGGCGCGTTTTCGTGGTGGCGTAGCCTCGGCACTGGATGTCAATCAGGCCAAGAATCTGCTGGATGCTGCCCGGGCAAGCTCTGCTGAGCTGGACCGTAGTGAAAAACAAGCCAACAATGCATTACAGCTGATTATCGGTGCGCCAATTCCTGCCGGCCTGCCTGCACCCAGCCCGTTTGCTAGCGATGTGTTAATGGCAAAAATTCCTGCCGGGCTGCCATCTGATCTGTTAACACGGCGCCCCGATATTATTGCCGCGGAACACGATTTGCTGGCTGCCAATGCCAATATCGGTGCCGCCCGGGCCGCTTTCTTCCCAAGCATTTCACTTACCGGTCTGATCGGCTCCACCAGCCTGGGCCTGGGATCGCTTTTTTCCGGGGGACAGGGTACCTGGTCGTTCAATCCGGTGATTTCACTGCCTATCTTTACGGCAGGGCGCCTGCGTAACAATCTTGAACTGACGGAAGTGCGCAAGGACATTGCCGTTGCGCAATACGAAAAAACGATTCAGACTGCGTTCAAGGAAGTCGCGGATTCTCTGGCAGGCGAGGCCACTTATGGTGCGCAGTTGCAAGCCCTCAGGGATCAGCAGAAATCTGCCTACGAATCACTCAATCTGTCTGATTTGCGTTACAGGAATGGTATAGACAGCTTCCTGCAGGTGCAAACGGCCCAGATCAATCTGTTTACCGTGCAGCAAAGCTTCGTGCAGGTGGGGCTTGAATCGCTCCTGAACAAAGTAGAACTGTATAAAGCGCTGGGTGGTGGCTGGAACCGTGACACGACGATGCGTGCGAATCCCGATGCGCCTATCGCCAATCCTGTACCTGCTTCCGGCAACGCTACACAAGTCGCACCTTCAACACCGCAGTAACGCAGGATGTATCATGATTGATTTGGGTGTAAATATTGATCATGTGGCCACGCTGCGCCAGCAGCGCGGTTGTGGCTATCCTGACCCTGTTCGCGCGGCGCTGCTGGCCGAACAGGCGGGGGCCGATGCCATTACGCTGCATTTGCGTGAAGACCGCAGGCATATTCAGGATAGCGATGTGCATGCCTTGCGGCCCTTGTTGAAAACGCGCATGAATCTGGAATGTGCGGTAACCGACGAGATGCTGGATATCGCCTGTCAGGTGCGTCCTCATGACGTCTGTCTGGTACCCGAGAAACGACAGGAACTGACGACAGAAGGGGGGCTGGATGTTATGACCCACTTCACCTCAGTCAGCCAGGCGGTTACCAGGCTGCACGCCGCCGATGCGCGAGTCTCTCTGTTTATTGATCCCGACTTTGAACAAATCCGTGCGGCAGCGCAGGCGGGGGCAGGGGTCATTGAGCTGCATACGGGTGCTTACGCGCAAGTCAGCGGCGAGGCACAGCAGCATGAGCTTGAACGCCTCAGGCTCGCCATCGCTGAGGGACTGCGTCAGGGACTGAAAGTGAATGCGGGTCATGGCCTGCATTATCAGAACGTCCAGGCCATTGTGGCGCTCGGAGGCATCTCTGAATTGAACATCGGTCATGCCATCGTGGCTCAGGCGGTTTTCGACGGTTGGGAAAAGGCCGTCCGGGATATGAAAGCGTTGCTGCGCAGTTAGGACAGTTCAAACGTCCTGCTGATCTTCCCTTGCCATCAGGGTTATCAGCCTGTTTTGCGTGTTGCTGGGCTATCATCTTTGTATTGCAACTCAGGTAATTTTGTTCATGACTCAACCTATTGATTTTCTGTTGTCCCGCAGCTCCATGAAACTGGTTACGGCACCTGCGCCCAATGACGACGATCTGGCCCGGATTCTACAGGCTGCCATGGCAGCGCCAGATCACGGCAGTCTTCAGCCCTGGCGATTCAAAATTATCCGTGGCGAGGCTATTGGCAAATTTGCGGATTTTTCAATTGGCCTGCGTCAACAGAGCGACACGCCATTCACCCCCGAAAAAGAAGCAGCAACCCGTGCCTGGCTTAGCGAAGTGCCTATGATCATTGCGGTAGCTTGCCATATTGATTATGGCAATACCGCTATCAGCGAGACAGAGCGCATGCTGGCGACCGGCGCCGCCGTTACCAATATTCTGAACGCCGCGTATATGCTGGGCTATGGCGCATTCTGGAGTACCGGTATCGCCACCTATATTGATGAATTTCAATCGGGGCTGGGCTTTGACTCGCTTGATTATCGCTTTTTGGGATTTATTGCTATTGGTACGCCCAGAATGGCTATCCCGCAGAAAAAACGCCCGGATTACACCCAATTTATCAGCGAGTGGACTGAGCCGGTAGACGTTTGAGCAATTGCGTGCCTGCGGCTCGGGCAGTTGAACGATCAGCACGCAAGCATTCAGTAAATATCGAAAGCAAAATTGTCAGCCAGGAGCGGCGAGAAGCCAACGGCCTGGCCGGCGTCATTACTCATTCAATTTCGCGGGGGCTCGGTGCGTGGCGTCTGTTGCATATCAGGCGCGTTTTCATTGTCCGGTTTGTGCTCTACTGCCTGTGCAGACCCGGACCCAGGTTCAGCCCCAGATTCAGCCCCAGATTCAGCCCCAGATTCAGACTCAGACTCAGCTTCCGAGTCCATTTCCAGTTCTGCCTCGATGGAGGCTACGTCTTTCGCTGCAGTACGATCGTTCTCCTGTTCTTTTACGTCTGCATCCGTCGCGCCGGGTGCAGCGACAGTTGTATCGGGCAGGCTCGCCCGTTCTTCCCTTAATACAAAGGAACGCACCAGGAGAATAGTACTTACTGGTGAGGTGATGTAGATGAACAGACCGATCAGAATTTCATGCAGGAAGGTACGGTCCTGAAGGTTGAACGTCAGCAGCAGCGAGGCCAGCAACAGGGCCCAGAGGGCCGTAGAGTATATGATGGCCTGAATGTGGGTACGGGGCAGGAAGTTGTTGACACGTACCATGCCAATGCTGGCGGTGAGCACCAGCAGGCCGCTGATCACGATCAGTACCGACGCGGGAATAACAATCCAGGGCGACAGGCTATCTATCATGGTTCAATCACCTCACCGCGCAGCAGAAAGCGCGCCATTGCGGCTGTACTCAGAAAGCCGAAAAGGCTGACGAGCAGGGCTATGTCAAAATACCAGGAGGTGCGATACAGCATGCCCAGTGTGAGGGCAATCATCATCCCGATCAAATAAAGGGCGTCGATACCCAGTACCCGATCCTGGGGTGTGGGTCCGACAAACAGAGGGTGGCTCAGAATAACGCCTGCCAGTGCGAAACAGAACAGGGTGAAATAGCAGGACCACATCAGAAGGGTTTCCATTATTCAAAAATCTCCTTCAATGGTTTCTCGTAACGTTCGGTGATAAAGGCTGCCCAGTCTGTTTCCTGTGGCAGGTCCAGAATATGCAATTGCACGTACTCTCCGGATTCAGGAAAGCCAGCCCACAAAGTACCCGGAGCATAATTGATAATCGCCGCCAGGATAGCTAGTCCATGCGGATCCCGCAGTGTCAGAGGAACAGAGACAAATCCCGGTGTGTACTCGATTTTAGGGTAACCCAGTATGATTTTGACGGCAGCGACATTGGACTGGAAAGTGTCGGCCAGCACAATACCTGCCAGCTTCAGTATGACCCAGATGCGTCGTGGCCTGGCCAGGAAGGGTCGCAATCGGCGCGACATCAGGACAATGATCAAGGACGCTGCACCAGCAAAAGCCAGCGTACCCATGCCCAGAGGCATATCGGCCAGCAATACCCAGATGACAGCAAGAAACATGGTCATGGGTAACCAGGAAAACCATGACTTCATGGCGTACCTCCATGTGACGACATGACGGCTGGCCGACTGCTAAGTACCGCTTTCATGTACGTGCCGGGCTCGTCAAGCTGCTTGGCCGTTAGCGTGAGCTGGTCCATGACCGGGCCGGCAAACACCGTCAGGGCAATGCACAGCATCAGCAGCAGTGTAATGGGAAAGGCTTCACGCCGACTGAGCACTGGCGGTTTCAATTTTTCGCTGCTCCAGAACATGCGAATACCGGTACGGCCCAAAGCAATGACTGTGGCCATGCCGGAAATCAGCATTGCCACGACCAGCAGCCAGACGCTGGTGGTCGTGGCCGCATTGGTCTGGGACAAGTCCAGTGCCTTGGACAACAGCGCAAACTTGGCGATAAAACCCGAGAATGGGGGCATGCCGGCAATGACCAGTGCACAGATAAAGAAGGCCAGTCCAAGAAACGCCAGCGCGAACGGTATCGGCTTGCCGACAACGGTTCCCGAATAATCGGAACTATCCTGGTCTTCGGCGCTGAATGCCTCCAGGCTGACCGCCAGCACGTTTCCACCGAAAGATTCGGTGCGTTTGATCAGTTCAATCAGGTAAAAGAAGGTACTGGTTACCAATACCGAACTGAGCATATAGAACAGGGAAGGGCCGGTCAGAATCACACTTGGCATTCCAAGCGCAGAGAGCAGGGTGCCCGACGACATAATGATGCAGTAGCCCACGAGCCGGCCGCTGTTCTTTTCCGACAAAATTCCCAGCGTACCAAATAGCAGGGTTGCCAGCCCGATGACGTACATCCAGTCGCCGCTGAACGCCGCCGGCGCGCCAGTTGGCAATAGCAGCGAACCAATGCGTAACAGCGCGTAAATACCCACCTTACTCATGATCGCGAACAGCGCAGCGACCGGTGCCACAGCAGCCGAATAAGCGCTGGTGAGCCAGAAATTCAGTGGCCAGGCGCCCGCCTTGATCAGAAAGGCGATACCCAGAATGGCGCAGGCGGCCTCGAACAACCGTCGGTCATCGCCGCTCAGGGTGGCGGCGCGCAAGCCGAGATCTGCCATATTCAACGTGCCGGTAATGCCATAAAGAACCGAGATCGCGATCAGTAGCAGGAAGGAAGCAATCAGGTTGACGGTAATGTAATGCAGACCGGAGGCTACCCGGGCCATTCCCGAGCCATGCAGTGCAAGGCCGTATGAGGCCGCCAGAAAGATCTCAAAAAACACAAACAGGTTGAACAGGTCACCGGTCAAAAATGCGCCGTTCAATCCCATCATGATGAACTGGAACAATGGGTGGAAAAAAACGCCTGCACGATCCCACAGCGCAGTGGAATAGAGCAGCGAGCATAACCCCAGTATTGCGGTGAGTATCAGCATGATGGCGCTGAGCTGGTCGGCTACCAGAACAATGCCAAACGGCGCCCGCCAGTCACCCAGCAGATAAACCATAATATGATTTTCGTAATCATTGGGAATGCGGCCTGTCGTAATGCCGAACAACGCAACTGCGATACAAAACTGGGCCAGTATGGATACAACGCCCAGCACGACTCCGAAATTGCGGTACTGATCGCGTAGCACCAGCATAAACGCACCCACCAGCATGGGAATAGCGACGGGCAGGATAGGAAGATGATTCATCCACTGGCTCATTGCGACTCCGTTCCATCTACGTGGTCGGTATTGGACAAACCGCGCAATGCGAGGATCACCACCAGAAACAGGGCGGTGGTGGCAAAACTGATCACAATGGCCGTCAGCACCAGCGCTTGCGGCAGGGGATCGGCATAATTGGTGAGCGTTGTCTCAACCCCTTCTTTCAGAATTGGCGGGGCGCCGGTAGTCAGTTTGCCGGTAGCAAAAATGAACAGATTGACTGCGTAGGACACCAGCGTCAAGCCGATAATCACCTGATAGGTTCGAGGTCGCAGCAGCAGCCAGACACCCGATCCGACCATGATGCCGATGGCGATAGACAGAATCAGTTCCATGATGGGGCTCCCTGGGTATTAGGCGGTAGTGCAGCAGATTCAGCAGACGCGCTGCTATCGCTTTCCTGATCGGATAGAGACGTATCACCGCCTGTATGTTCCTCGGCGGTTTCTGCCGATACTTTTTTGTAAAACCGCAAGGATTGGTGACTCAGCGCGACCAGCATGAACAGTGTGGAACCCACGACCACCGCAAATACGCCCAGGTCAAACAGGATAACGCTGGATAAATGCAGGTGTCCCAACGGACCAAGATCGAGATCTGCGGCCAGTGCCGAGAGGAACGGCAGTTTGGCCAGCCAGGCCGACATGCCGGCAATACCGGCCATCAGCAGGCCGCCCGCAATCCAGTATTGGGGAAAGATGCGAGAGCGGTCTTCGACCCAGCGAATGCCACCCATCATATATTGAAGGATAACGGCAGCAGCGAAAATCAGGCCGGCAACAAAACCGCCGCCGGGCAGATTGTGGCCGCGCAACAGGAAAAACAATGCAATCAGGGTAGAAATGGGCATGATAAAACGCGAAATCACAGTGGGTACCAGCATCGTTCCGGTAGGCAGTTCGGCATTTTCGTCAACGCTGGCCGTATCGCCGCTCTGGCGAAAGCGTCGGTCTTCCAGCGCCTTCAGGCTCTCCCGCGGCGGTCGAAAGCGTCGCAGCAAAGCATACACGGTAAGGGCAACGATACTGAGTACGGTAATCTCGCCATAGGTATCGAAACCGCGGAAGTCTACCAGTAGTACGTTGACGACGTTGGTGCCGCCGCCTTCAGGAAGGGCTTTTTCCAGATAGAATGAAGAAACGCCTTCCGGCCTGGGACGCGATAGCTGCAAATAAGTAAGAATGGACATGCCCAGGCCGGCGATCACGGCGATCGTCATATCGCGTAAACGCCGAACCGTGGCGCGCCCGCGGTCCGAGGCTGGCTCGGTAGACATTCTGCGTGGCAGCCAGCGCAAGCCCAGCAGCAACAGAATGGTCGTGACCATTTCCACGACCAATTGGGTCAGGGCCAGATCCGGCGCTGACAGCCACAGATAGGTGAGGCTGCTGCACAAACCGGCGCCGCCGAGCAGAACCAGAGAACGGAAGCGGTTGTATTTGGCCTGATAGGCCGCGCCCACTGCACAGCATGCGCCGATGATCCATAGCAGGGTAAAGGGCAGATCAATATTGCGCATGACCAGTTGCGGCCAGGCTTCAAACAGCAGCAACGGCATGATGGTGACCACCACGGTAATCACCACAATCCATAATATCTGCGGTTGCAGCCGTTGGGTAGCAAACAGATTCATGGCCCGGTAGGCGATCGTATCCAGCAGATCCATCGCGCCATCAAAGAAAGCACGTCCTTCAACCCGATACAGCAAGGGCGTTTGTCCTGGTGCGCGCTTTTGCAGGGGTCGCAGAACCAGGGCCAGCAGAATACCGCCCCCCATGGCGATCAGGCTCATGGTGAGCGGCAGGTTAAAACCATGCCAGATCGCCAGACTGTATGCCGGTAACGTTGGTCCGAGAATCGAATGGGCTGCCGACGACAGCACCGGACCGATGATGGTTTCCGGCATCATGCCGATCAGCAGACAGATCAGTACCAGGATACCGCTGGGCACAAGCATCCACAAGGGCGGTTCGTGCGGCTCGCGGGGCAGTTCGGTCGCCCTGGGGCCGAAGAACACCTGCATGATCAGCCGCAGGGAATAGGCCACACTGAAGGCGCTGGCCAGCACGGCAAAGACCGGCAGCCAGTTGGACACTTCAAGATAGTCCGGCAGATTCAGCGTCTCGGCAAAAAACATTTCTTTTGAAATAAAGCCGTTAAGCAGGGGGACACCCGCCATGGCCGCCGCGGCGACAACGGCCAGTGTTGCGGTGATCGGCATAGCCTTGCGCAGGCCGGACAGCAGGACCAGATCCCGGGTGCCGGTTTCGTGGTCGACAATCCCGGTGGCCATAAAGAGCGATGCTTTGAAGGTGGCATGATTGATCATGTGGAACAGGGCGGCAATCAGTGCCAGCTGGCTGTTCAGGCCTAACAGGAGGGTGATTAATCCCAGGTGACTGATGGTGGAATAAGCCAGCACCCCTTTCATATCCCGCTGAAAAGTAGCCACATAGGCCCCCAGAAACAGCGAGCACAGCCCGGCCATGCCGATAATCCAGAACCAGGCCGAGGTGCCAGCCAGCACCGGCCAGAAGCGTGCCAGAATAAACACGCCGGCCTTGACCATGGTGGCCGAATGCAAATAGGCCGAAACAGGCGTTGGTGCGGCCATCGCATTGGGGAGCCAGAAATGGAAAGGAAATTGCGCGCTCTTGGTCAGGGCACCCAGTGCGAACAGAATCAGGATGGCCAGATACCAGGGGTGCGTGCTAAGGGTGTCACCCGAAGCCAGTACGGTATCCAGGTCATAACTGCCCACAACGTGGCCGATCATCAGCATGGCGGCCAGCAAACAGAATCCGCCAGCGGCCGTAATAGTAAGAGCCATCCTGGCGCCGCGCTTGGCATCCTGACGATGGTTCCAGTAAGCGATCAGCATGAAAGAAGACAGGCTGGTGAGCTCCCAGAAGATAACCATCTGAATAATATTGCCGGACAGCACCACGCCCAGCATGGATCCCATGAATGCCAGAAAAAAGGAGTAGAAGCGGGTGACCGGATCTTTGGGAGACATGTAATAGCGGGCGTACAGCACCACCAGCGCGCCCATGACGGTAATCAGCAGCGAAAACAGCCAGGCATACCCATCCATACGAAATACGAGATTCAGCTTGTAGGACGGTACCCATTCAAGCGTCTGGGCTACGGTGTTGCCCTGCAGTATTTCCGGTAGAAATGAGAGGGTAATGAGGGCACCGATCACTGCGATAATACCTGCCATCCAGGCTTCCGGCGATCTGGGGTGTTCGGGCAGCAGACCGACAAGAATACTACCCAGAAATGGAAGAATTAGAAGCAGGATTAATGACATTTAGTGCTATTTATGAAGATTTATGGCGAATTATTACAATGATACTTTATCTTTTTACACCGGCGCTTATATTTTTCGTCAGCTCCTGAATTTGCGCTGAAAAATACGACGTGTCATGGATTACAGGCAGTACAATCGACGCCAGCCCGCAAAACACTCAGGTGCATCGTCGGTAAAGAAGCGACAAAAAAATAAGCGGCCAAAGCCAGGCCGGCGGATCTTGGCCCCGGCGTTACGTTGCGGGAGGGTAGTGAAAAGGGGGCCTGATCGGACAAAGCCCGATCAGGGCAACGCTGTTACAGATCCGCGACGGTGCCTTTGTAAAGAATGGAGCCAGAAGGTCTGTCGCTGCGCGATCCGCCTTCGGGTTCCAGGCTGATCAGCAGTTGGTCGCCTGCGGCGATTTGCCCTACGCGTTCTGCGTTCAGTACGAATGCTTTACTGTCACGAATCAGCCCCAGTGCGGTGTCGGTACCATTGGATCGCTTCCATGCCTGAAGGACCAGGCCGTCCGAGACGGTCTGACGGACCACGGGAGAAAACTGAGCATCACCGGCTGCATTGAAGCGCACCACCCAGCCAGTTTGCGCATTGCTCATGGATGAATCGAGCACAGCCACTTTTCTGGGCTGATCAGCTGGCGGGGTACCCGTGTACCAGAACGTGAATGCGGCAACGGCCAGTATGAGTGCCAGTGCACGCCACAAGGGCAGCATGTACCAGAACCTGCGCAGGGTACTTTTCACTCCCGATACATAAGGCTGCTCGGTACTGTCTTCATCGCCGGCATCGGCAATGGGCGCAACAGCAACTGGCGCCTTGGCAAAGGCTGCGGTCTTTATTTTTTCCCAAACCCGGCTACTGGCCACCTGTGCTGGCAGCTGACTCAGCAGATGTGTAAACTGGGCTTCCCAGAGCAAGGCAATACGAGAAACGCCGGCATCATCATTCATTAATTTGTAGACCAGCTTTTCTTCATTTTCAGACAACCCGCCCAATACATATTCACCCATTTTTTCAGTGGCTTGGTGAGGTGGAGAAAATTCGGGCAGATGCTTGGCCAGGTGTTGCAGTCCAAGAAACAGGTTTTCCTTGAAGCGTCCCAGCGGCATACCGACTTTGGTGGCCGTCTGTGCCTGTGACATGCCGCTGAAATACATATTGATCAACGCTTTTTGCGGCTCTTCGGGCAACTCTTCCAGATGCAGGTAAAATGCCGGCGTTACCGGCAGATCCCCACGCACGTCGGCATGCAGATTACTGGAGACTTCATTGAGTACCGATTCATCCTGAGTCTTGCTGGCCGCCTGAATGGCATCATAATGTTCCTTGAAAATCTGGCTGATGCGATAGCGCAGGATAGAGAATATCCAGCCGCGTGCCGGTCCCATCTCTTCGTCATAGGCTTCGGCGTTATTCCAGATAAGCACAAAGGCAGACACCACCGCCTGCTCGGCCAGATTGTAATTACCCAAAACGCGCAGTGAGAGGGCCACCATAAGGGGGGCTTCATGCTTGAACAGAGTCTGCAAGGCACTTTTTTGTCCTTTTGCACACGCTTTTAAGATTTTTTCATAATTAAAAGGGGTGTTTCTGGCAAACATTTACTTTTTCCAGGCGTTTGGGTGAAAATAGGTTCAAGTTTAACCGTAAACCGGGTCATTGCAAACGTTTGACATTGTTCAGATCGTGTTGCAAAAACTCGTTACAGTCGTGATTCAGGGACAACAATGCAACAACAAAGTTCATACACAGACAGCTTCGGGCTGCAAGATAAAGTAGTATTTATTAGCGGTTCGACACGCGGACTCGGCCTGGAAATGGCATCGGCCATGGCCCGTAGCGGCGCGCTGGTGTATATCAATGGCCGCAGCGCTCAGTCTGTTGAACAGGCCTGCGCCAGGCTTCAGAAATCCGGTGCGCACGTGCAGGGCCTGGTCGGCGATATGTCCGTTGTGGCCGACATCGATCGCTGCATGACCGATCTGGCTGAGCAGCATGGTCGCTGCGACGTGCTGGTCAACAATATGGGCATCCGCATTCGCCAGCCACTGGCCGCTTTCGATTTCGCGCAAATGGAACAGATGCTTCAGGCTAATTTGCTGGGCGCCATGTATTTATCACAGAAGGCAGCAGCGCTGATGCGCCAGCAACAATGGGGCAGGCTGATCACCATCACATCCGTAGCAGGGGAGGTGGCCCGCCCGGGCGATGGCGTCTATCCCATCACCAAGCAGGGCCTGACCGGGATGATGCGGGCGCTGGCGGTGGAACTGGCCACATACGGCATCACCAGCAATGCGATAGCCCCTGGTACATTTGCGACCGAGACCAATCTGGAGATGGTGAATGCTGAAGCAGGACAAACGCTGGCGGGCCGCAATCCTACCGGGCGCTGGGGCCGGCCCGAAGAAATTGCCGGGCTGGCGGTGTTTCTTGCTTCCGATCTGTCCGGCTATATTAACGGGCAGGTCATCGCCGTGGACGGTGGCCTGTCCGTTTTATTCTGACCGTCAGTTGACTTTCAGGTTCAGCTTTTCAATCAGTGGCTGCCAGCGCGCTTTTTCCTGATTCATATAATCGTGAAACGCTTCCGGCGTGCTGGGGATGGGATCCATATAAATCGCCTTGAGCTGTTTGCCTACTTCGGGATCGCGAAGTGCGGTCAACAGGGCATCGGTAAGCGTATTGCGGATGGCGATGGGTACCTGGGAAGACGTTATAAAACCGGACCAGGCAGCGCCTTCGATGCCGGGTGCGCCCGCTTCGGACACCGTTGGAATATCCGGCAGTGAACTGTTGCGTTGGGCGCTGGTCTGTGCCAATGCGACCAGCCGCCCTTCTTTCACCAGAGGCAGCACGGCAATGGGCGCCAGGGCGGTAAACTGAGTATCGCCGGCAATCAGTGAATTGAGCGCTGCGGGTGAAGAGGGATACGGCACGGCGGTTGCCTGACCATTCACCGCCTGCAGCATGAGCTCTATGGACAGATGCGAGCCGGTGCCGTTGCCCGATGTCGCAAAATTCAGTTTGTCCGGTTCAGCCTGAATTTTTTCAATCAATTCCTTGAGCGTCTTGATGCCAGACTGCTTCGTCACAACAATCACATTCGGCTGCGTAACCGCCAAGGTGAGCGGCGCCAGATCTTTTTCAGGGTTGTAAGGTAATTTATCGTAGATAAACTGGTTGTTGACCAGCGGGCCGGTAATGGAAATACCAAAGGTATAACCATCAGGCTTGGCTTTGGCAACCTGGTTGGTGCCGATATTGCCGCCGGCACCCGCTTTATTTTCAATTACGATCGCCTGGCCCAGCTTTTTCTCGGCACTGCGGGCAATAATGCGTGCAATCTGGTCTGGTGTAGAGCCCGGGCCGAAAGGTACGATCAGGGTAAGCGAATGTTCGGGCCATTTTTTTTCCTCCGCCTGTGCCGCCGTGCCGGCAAACATCAGCGACACCGCAGTCAGGCCAGCCAGGGCCAGACCCGTCACTGTTTTTCTTTTACTCTTTTGCATTTTTCAAAAACGTCCTTTGGAACAAACATCAATAAGCATAGTGGCACAGGAATCAGCGATCCTGGCCGGTCATAATCTGTAGAAATAGCTCGTAAGGCTGCATATGGACCGGGCCGCTTTCGGCTAACACAGGCGTCTGCTGCAGACGAATATATTCGGCATAGGGCAACGTCGCTTTAAGTTTTTCGAAGCGTGCTTCACACTCAGGGAACATATCGGTTTCGGCCGGATCGTCCTGGTAGCGGGTGGCATACTCGGCCGTCATGCAGGTAATAATGGCTCTTTCCTTGTCAAATTGCGAGTATTCGCCGGCTGTTTCATCAGGGCGATTCATGCTGGCCCATAGATAGCCCAGCGCAACCAGAACGAACAGCGCGGCAATCAGGTATTTTATTAAACGCATGCGATCACGGAAATCTCTCATGAGTCGATATCCTCTTTTTTCAGCCCAAAGAGTATGGTTGCCAGTTCTTCATACGTGGTTTTGGCGGCGGGCGGCAGATTATCAAAAACGTCGTGCAGTGAATATTTCATGCGGTATGCCCGCTGAAAGCTGTCATAGACCTCGGTCTGCTGGTCACGCAACTGCTGCGCAGTAACCGTGTTCATCAACGTGACATAGGCCGCCTGGCACTCCTGCTGCACGGTTGCCAACGCCTGCTTGTCAACGTATTTGCCGCTAAGCAGCAGAGAGGCGCGCGTGACGGTGCAATCGGACGTAAGCGCCAGTCGCAGACGTTCATCGTCTTGCCGGTCCGAGCAGGCACCCAGGCAGACAAGCAGGGATAGGATGACGGAAAGTCTGAGCATTGGCAGTCTTTACGGCGTACGTCGGAACAATTCCGGACAGAAGAAGCCGTTCGGGGTGATCGGCGCCTTTCAGTCATGGATATTACCCGGGCATCGCCATGCGTTTGGAAAATGGGTAGAAACAAAAACTATACACGGATTTGTGCTGTGATTGAGTTGAAATAAGTAAAATGCCTTTTCATGTATATGCGAACCCCTTTTCTTTCATGCGCGGCGTGTTAAGTCGGACCG
This sequence comes from Advenella mimigardefordensis DPN7, assembly GCF_000521505.1. Classification (GTDB taxonomy): domain Bacteria; phylum Pseudomonadota; class Gammaproteobacteria; order Burkholderiales; family Burkholderiaceae_B; genus Advenella; species Advenella mimigardefordensis. The sequence continues at coordinate 2,406,624 of NZ_CP003915.1, read as the reverse complement.
TCCTGCACACCCTGATGCTGCTTGGCTGCGTTGTCGCCGCGTTGCATGCAATGCCCGTGCGTGCTCAATCCGATGAGGATCTGGATACTGCGCCCGAGGCGCCAACGCTCGACTCAGATGTTAAAACCATAAGAGGGCTGGACGATGACCTGGAACCCCCGCAGGGATGTAGCAGCAAGGGTTGCGGCCCGGCCCTGAAACTGGATTTGAAGATCATGGGCTTTCTGGCGTCGCCGCTGGACAAGAGCTATGTGTCTTCCCGTTTCGGCTTGCGTATGCATCCCATATACAATCAGCTGCGATTTCACGCTGGTGTCGATTTGGTAGCGCCGCTGGGTACGCAAGTCAAATCAACGCTGGGCGGCAAGGTATCGTTTGCCGGCGTCAAGGGTGGTTACGGCAATACCGTGATCGTGGAGCATGGCTCGGGTTATCAAACGCTGTATGCACATCTGCAGAAATTTGCACCGCGCCTGGCCGTTGGCCGGATCGTAGACAAAGGTGAAGTGATCGGCCATTTAGGCGATACCGGCAAGGTAACAGGCCCTCATTTACATTATGAGATCCGTTATAACAATTATGCGGTCAATCCGCTAACCGGGCAGGGCGCAGCCGGTATCGGCCGGATTCAGAAGACAACCATCATAAGAGGTGGCCAGAGCCAGCGCATGCGCTCCGGCCGGATCAGAACCATCATCCGCCACTAGTTTGTTATCACGTTGTTACCGTTGTTACCTGCCATTCCAGGGCTGGATTGACAGCGTTTTCTGTATGAAATCGATGAAGCACTGAATGCGCAGCGCCAGCGGCGAGTTTCTGTAGTACACGGCATGTATGGGCTGAACCTGCTTTTCTGTCAAATGAGGAAGAACCGGAATCAGGCGTTCATGACGAACATCCTCATAGGTCATGAAATCCGACAGGCAGACGATGCCCTGTCCGGCCAATGCCAATTGTCGTAACGTTTCACCACTGGAGGCCGCCACGTCCGGGATGGTCATCAGTTGGTTGTCTGTATCAGCACGGCGGACGGGCCAGAGATTGAGACTTTCCGGCTGCGTAAAACCCAGTAACGTGTGTGCTTCCAGTGCTTCCACCGTCTCGGGTGTGCCATAACGGGATAAATAATCAGGGCTGGCAAGCAGTTTGAGCGCGCTGTTGCCCAGGTGACGCGCGTGGAGCGTCGAATTTTGCAGCGCGCCGATCCGGATGGCAACATCAGTGCTTTGCTCCAGCAAATCAATATTCAGCTCGTGCGTATTGAGCTGCAGTTCAATATGGGGGTAATTCCGTCGAAACACGCCAATATGCGGCACGATCGCGTGCAGCATAAACGGTGAGGCGGCGTTGACCCGTAACCGGCCTGCCGGCGACTGGCGCCGGGTAGCCAGCGTCTCCTGCATCGCCTGCATCTGCGCCACAATGGCCCGGGCATGTTCCAGCAGGAACCGTCCTTCTTCAGTCAGATGCATGCGACGGGTGGTGCGGTTCAGGAGTGTGGTTTGCAGATTCTGTTCAAGCCGGGTCAGGGTGCGGCTGACCGCAGAAGGGGTCAGCCCCCGTTGTTCGGCGGCCGCACTGATGGAGCCGCTGTCAATGACAGTAACGAAAGTCAGCAGATCATCGGAGTTGGTCATCAGAACGGCAGCCTTGTGCATTTGATCAGTCGTCCCACTCAGGAGCCAGACCCTCTGGGCTGGTAATCCGCTCGTTGCGGTCCAGCGCAGCCATTGCAGCCATATCTGCGTCTGAAAGCTGCAGTTGTTGTGCCGCAAGATTGCTTTGCAGATGAGCGCGGTTGGTAGAGGAGGGGATCACCGCAAAACCGCTGTGCAGCGCCCATGCCAGTACAACCTGCGCGGGTGTTGCCTGCAGGCGTTGCGCAATGGCCTGCACCACCGGGTCCTGCAGCACTTTGCCGTAACCCAGCGTCATATATGAGGTAATGGCAATATCATGTTCACGTGCGAACGCGACCACTTTTTTGTTTTGCAGATAGGGATGCAATTCGATCTGATTGGTGGCAATCCTGTCGCTACCCACGGCATCTATGGCTTCACGCATCAAGGCAATAGTGAAATTGGATACGCCGATCTGGCGGGTCAGTCCCTGCTGCTGTGCCTGCGCCAGTGCGCCCATGAATTCAGCGACCGGCACGGCATTGCCGGGCGACGGCCAATGGATCAGCGTCAGGTCCAGGTAGTCGGTGCGCAGTTTGTGCAGGCTGTCTTTCAGGCTTGGGATGAGTTTGTCCGCAGCATAGTTGTCGGTCCAGATTTTTGAGGTCAGAAACAACTGATCACGCGAGACGGGGCTTGCGCTTAATGCCTGTCCGATCTCTGCCTCATTGCCGTAAATTTGTGCGGTATCGATTGCCCGGTAACCCACCTCCAGTGCGTTGGTGACGGAGTCAATAACAGTCTGATCTTTCAGGCGAAAGGTGCCAAGGCCAAAAGAAGGTATGTTCATGCAAATATCTCTCGTAAAAGCCACTGCTTATGGCAGTGATAATATTAAATACACGAAGGCGCTTTCTCGCCACGTGTTGTCAGGGTTTGCCTGCGATGACAGTGATCATTGTGCTGTTCATTGCCGGGCGTTAGTGTGTACGAAAGACAGTATAAGAGGCTGGATCAGAAAGAAAAATAGCGAGTCTGGCAAAGGATTGTTGCGCGAAAATCAGGAATCGTCAACTGATTGTGTCGAGTTGCCGCTGTGATTGCGGCTATTGGGCCAGCAGCATTATTGAGACATGAAGAAGCAAAACGGCCGTGCCATCACCCGGACGACACGGCCGTAGCCCCAAGAGAAGGTCTGCGTTACACTACGGTGAGCGTCACGTCTATATTGCCTCTTGTTGCGTTCGAATAAGGACACACCTCATGGGCCTTGCTGACCAGGGCCTGAGCAACACTGCGTTCCACCCCGGGTACCGAAATTTTCAACTCTACCTCAATGCCAAACCCCTGGGCAATAGGCCCGATGCCCACGCTGCCGTCAATCCGGGTATCGTCCGGCAATTTGACTTTTTCGCGTGAGGCAACCAGTTTGAGGGCGCCCAGAAAGCAGGCTGAATATCCAGCCGCAAAAAGCTGCTCGGGATTGGTGCCGGTGCCACCGCCACCACCCAGCTCTTTCGGTGTGGTCAGTTTTACGTCTAATACATTGTCCGATGAAACGGCACGCCCATCGCGTCCGCCTGTAGCCGTCGCGTGTGCAACATAAAGTACTTTATCAACCGCCATGTCTGACTCCTGTTTAGGTCACTGCATGAAAGGAACGAACACTCTCGTTATAACATTCCTGATCGATAGGTTGGGGCGATGACCCTGCGCCTGTACCGGAAAAACCCCTGCGTCGGTCAGGGCGAGGTCGTCGGCCTTGACGAACTTGCCGCTACTGGCTGCCAGCCACCCCCCAGGGTTTTGAACAGAGCCAGACGGTTCAATTGCTCAAGCAGCCTTAAGGTAATCATATCCTGCTGTGCCGCATAGTATGCGCGCTGAGCATCCAGTACCTCCAGGAATCCGGAGCCGCCGCCTCGTGCAAACAGGGCGCTGGAGAGCTGGAAACTGCGATAAGTGGAGGCGACCAGCGACTGCTGGGACTGTAATCGTGTCGCGATCGTGGCGCGCACGGCCAGGGCATCGGCCACCTCGCGAAAAGCCGTCTGAATGGCTTTTTCATAGGTGGCAAGCAAAATATCTTTTTGTGCTTTGCTCAGATTCAGATTGGCGCGATTGGCGCCGCCGTCGAAAATAGGCAAACGCAGTGAAGGGGCCACGCTCCAGGCCAGCGTGCCGCCGGTAAAGAGCCCGGATAGACTGCTGCTGGCCGTACCGGCAGATCCCAGCAGGGAAATACTGGGGAAAAACGCCGCTCGCGCTGCGCCGATGTCGGCATTGGCAGCAATCAAATCATGTTCGGCAGCCAATACATCCGGACGCTGCTGCAGCACGCTGGACGGCAGGCCATCAGGCGGCATCACCAGCCGGGTAGCCGCACGCCCCTGCAAGGCAAAATCTGCAGGCGGTAAAAGGGAGCCAGGCACTTGCGTACCCGTCAGCAGGGTGAGGGCGTTGGTATCCTGTGCCTGCTGGGTTTCGTACTCGGCCACCTTGACACGGGCAGCATCGACCGTGGTCTGCGATTGTGCCAGCGTCAGTCCCGACTCGGCGCCCAGAGCATGGCTGCGGCGGATCAGATCATGTGATTTCTGCTGGTTCAGCAGGGTGCTACGGGCCAGGGCAAGCTGCTGGCCGGTTGCCTCCAGTTGCAGCCAGGCCGCGGCAATTTCGCTCACCAGGCTGATCTGGGCACTGCGCCGGGCTTCCTGCGCGGCCAGATAGCGTTGCAGTGCGGCCGCCTTGAGATTGCGGATTTTGCCGAAAAAATCAATCTCGTAGCTGGTCAGACCGAGATCCACGGTATAACGCGACGACAGCGTGGTTTCCCCGGAATTGGAGATGCTGGCCGGGGTGCGGCTACGGCTGGCCTGTGCATCCGCGCCAATTGACGGCAGAGCATCGGCGCTGGCAATACCGTATTGCGCACGGGCCCGTTCAATATTCAGGGTCGCAATCTGTAAATCACGATTGTGTTCGAGGCCAAGGCGGACCACGTCACGCAGGCGTGCGTCGGTAAAGAACGTCAGCCAGTCCAGTTCGTTTACTGACGCTTGACCTGAGCTGGCTTTCGTTGCCGGCGGCTGCGGCCAGACGCTGGCGACAGGAGCGGCCGGTTGCTGATAGTCTGGCGCCAGATTGACGCAGGCGCTCAATCCCAGCAGGGGAATGACAAATGCAATAGACCGGCTTAGCGCAAGGGGTCGTCTGCTCATGATATTGAACCCGAATGAGTATCTGGTGAAGGCGTCGCAGAATGATCATCATGCGGATGCCGTTTGCGTCGGAAGCTGCGTACAAGCACAAAGAATAGCGGCACGAAAAACAGGCTCAGCGCCGTACCCACGATCATCCCACCCAGAACGGCTGTACCAATCGCGTGACGGCCACCGGCCCCGGCACCGGTGCCAATTGCCAGCGGCAATACACCGAAGCCAAAGGCCAGCGATGTCATCAGAATGGGGCGCAGGCGCTGGCGCACCGCAATCAATGTGGCTTCCAGCACGGTATGGCCGCGTTCCTGCAACTGCTTGGCGAACTCGACAATCAGAATTGCATTCTTCGATGTCAGCCCCACGGTGGTCAGCAGGCCAACCTGGAAAAAGACATCATTATGCAGTTCACGCAGGGCCGTAAACAGCAGCGCGCCGACAATGCCCAGCGGCACCACCAGAATAATCGCGAAAGGTACCGACCAGCTTTCGTACAATGCGGCCAGACACAGGAACACAAACAGAATGGAGACGGCGTAGAGCAGGGGCGCCTGCGCGCCCGAAATACGTTCCTGCAGCGACGCGCCGGTCCATTCAAAGCCGATGCCTGCTGGCATTTGCTGCATCACCTGCTCGACGGCCAGCATCGCCGCACCCGAACTGACGCCGGGTGCGGCGTCCCCCAGGAATTCAAGACTGGGACTGCCATTGTAGCGATTCAGCTCAGGCGAGCCGAAAGTCCAGTTGGTGCTGGAGAAGGCAGGAAATGCCACCATTTCGCCCAGTGTATTGCGGACATGCCATTGATCGATATCACCTGGCAACATGCGAAACGGTGTATCACCCTGTACATACACTCGCTTGACCCGGCCCCGATCCAGGAAGTCGTTCACGTAGGTACCGCCCATGGCGGTGGACAGGGTACTGTCAATCGCATCGGTTGTCAGGCTGAATGCACCAGCGCGGGCATCGTCTATCTTCACGGCAAACTGCGCGGTATCTTCAGGTGCGTCAATGCGCACGTTCATCAATTCATCGCGTTCGCCAAGCAGGCGCAATGCGTCACGGCTGGCCTGCACCAGCGCTTCGTGCCCCAGGCCGTTGATATCCTGCAGGAAAAAATTAAAGCCCGAACTTGAACCCAGGCCGCGCACGATGGGCGGCAGTGTCGCAATAATCCGGGCATCGCGGATATGCGCCAGATCGCGGGTGGCCTTGCGTGCGATTGCTGCGGCCGACTGTTCCGGTAAAGGCCTTAGGCTCCAGTCAGTGAGCATCACATAGGCACGTGCCGAGCTCTGATCACCGCTACGACCCGTAATGCTGGTAATGCTGCGTACATCCGGCTGCTTCAGAAAATACTGCTCGATCTCCCGCATAATCGGTTGCAACCGTGCATCTGTGGCTCCCGCAGGCAGCGTTATCTGTAGTCGCACTGCGGCCTGGTCCTCGGGCGGCAGAAAGGAAGTGGGCAGACGCAGGAACAGAAATGCCATGATAACCGCAATAATCACATAGACAATCAGCCCACGGCGTGGTCGTTTGGCTATGCCGGCCACTGCGGTTTGATAGCGGTTTGCCGTTCTGTCAAATCCTTGATTGAATCGCACGAAAAAGCGATCCAGAACACCCAAAGGGCCCTTGCGTGCGTGTGACGGATTGGTATGTTCGCCTTTTCTCACCGGCTTGAGCAAACTGGCGCAAAGGGCAGGGGTGAGCGTGAGTGCTACGATCACGGAGAGCACCATGGATGACACAATCGTGATCGAGAACTGCCGGTAAATGACACCAGTGGAGCCGCCAAAAAACGCCATGGGAATGAATACGGCTGACAATACAAGTGTAATACCCACCAGTGCCGGTGTAATTTCACGCATGGATTTACGTGTGGCTTCGCGCGGGGATAACCCCTGCTCGTGCATGACGCGTTCCACGTTTTCCACGACCACAATGGCATCATCTACCAGCAGGCCAATGGCCAGCACCATGCCGAACAGCGTCAGGGTATTGATCGAAAAACCGGCAATCGACAAAACGCCAAAAACGCCGAGCAGCACAACAGGAACGGCAATCGCCGGGATCAGGGTGGCGCGCAGGTTCTGTAAAAACAGATAAATAACCAGCACCACCAGCACCATTGCCTCCAGCAGTACCTTCACCACCTCGTCAATGGAGGCGCTGATGAACGGCGTTGAATCAACCCCGATAAAGGTTTTCAGATTATTGGGGAAAAACGGCTCCAGTTCGGCCAGTTTTTCGCGCACCCGCTGGGCAACCTCCACGGCGTTAGCACCGTCTGCGGTAATAATCCCCATACCGGCGCCGGGCAGGCCGCCCAAGGCCGAACGAATGGTCAGGTTTTCTGCACCCAGTTCAACCCGGGCCACATCGCGGATCCGTACAACCGCTCCGTCAGGCGCAACACGCAGCACTACATTCCGAAAGTCTTCTTCGGTCTGCAGCATGCTGCGCGCGGTGATCGTTGCATTCAATTGCTGGTCGCTGACCGCAGGCAAGGACCCAAGCTGGCCGGCAGACACCTGCACATTCTGCTTCTGGATGGCCGCCGTAACATCGGACGGCATCATGTTGTAGCTGAGCAGTTTGCGCGGATCCAGCCAGATGCGCATCGCATATCCTGTCCCCAGTGTTTGCACTTCTCCGACACCATCGATCCGGCTGATCACATCCACCAGATTACTGGTGATGTAGTCACCCACATCTACCGGCGACGCGCTGCCGTCATCGGAGTACAGCGAAACCACCATCAGAAACTCTTCGCCGCCTTTGGTTACGGTAACGCCGCGGCTTTGTACTTGCTGGGGCAGGCGGGACATGGCCTGCTGCAGACGATTCTGCACCTGCATTTGTGCAACATCAATATTGGTACCGGCATCAAAGGTCAGCGTGATCCGCGCACGCCCGGCGGCATTGCTGTTACTGCGCATGTACAGCAGATTATCCAGGCCTTTCAGTTGCTGCTCAATCACCTGGGTAACCGAGTCTTCTACGGTCTTGGCCGATGCGCCGGTATAAGTGGCCGTGATCGCTACCCGCGGCGGTGCGATGTCGGGGTACTGCTCCAGCGGCAGGCTGTGGATCGACGCCAGCCCGGCGAGCATGATGATAATGGAAAGAACCCATGCAAAAATCGGGCGGCTGATAAAAAACTGTGCCATGCGCCGATTCCTAACCCGTTTTGCTGCTTGTTTCTACCGGCCGCACGGTTGTGCCAGGCCGGACATGCAGAGAGCCTGTCACCACAACCCGTTCACCGGCTGCCAGGCCCTCCAGCACCTGCCAGCTGTTGCCGATCGCGCGTCCGACCACGACAGTGCGCTCCTGCACTTTATTTTCGGCATCGACCAGCAACGCAACCGTGCTGGCATCGGGCCGGCGGGTAATCGCCTGCTGAGGCACCAGAACAGATTGCTCGCCCGTACTGTTATCCAACACCGCGCGCACGTACATGCCCGGCATCAAAACCCGATCCGGATTCGGCACGCTGGCACGCAGCGTAATAGAACCTGTACTTGGATTGACTGTAACACCACTGAACGTCAGGCGCCCTGAATGAGAATACAGTTGACCGTTTTCCAGTCGCAGGCGGATCAGTGCATCATTCTCCGCCGTCGCCTGCAGGCGTCCGGCCGCAATATCCTCTTTCAATTGCAATAATTCTGCCGAGGACTGCGACACATGCACATAAAGCGGATCCAGTTTCTGCACAATCGTGAGTGCGGTATCCTGATTGGCAGTCACCAGCGCGCCCGGTGTGACATTGGACAATTCTATCCAGCCGTCAATGGGCGAGACAATACGAGTATAGTCAAGATTGATTCGGGCGCGCTGTTCCTGGGCCTGTGCCACAGCCAGATCCGCCGCTGCCTGTTGCGCTTCGGCCTGTGAAGTCTCATTTATTTGCGCACTGATGGCATCAATGCGGGCCAGCTCGCGATTACGCCTGGCCACGGTACGGGCATTGGCGACCGTAGATTCGGCTTTTTTTACATTGGCTTTGGCCACTGCATATTCAGCTTCATAAACAGCGGGATCCAACTGATACAGGACCTGTCCCGCCTTTACCTGAGAGCCTTCAGTGAACAGCTGCTTCTGGATAATCCCGTTGACCTGGGGACGAATTTGCGCAATCTCCGGCGCTACTGTGCGCCCGGGCAGCTCGGTAGCAAAGGTGATACGCTGTGGTTTAAGGGTGACCACGCCCACTTCGGGAGGGCCGTCGGTCTTGGGGGCTGGCTTGTTTGCGCTGTCGTCGCGAGAACATCCGGCAAGCGTTATCGCAAGAAAAAGTAGTATCAGCAGGGTCAGTACCGGTGCCGGAATCAAGCGGCGCTGCGTATCCAGTGTTGAAATACTAACGGGTTTAATCATGGGATCGAGTAAAAAACGGAGCAGGGGGGCGGGAGGATTCAGCATCCCCATGCCGCTTTGTCTGGCTGCCAGGCCTTTACTGCAAAACAGCACGCCGCCAGGGCAGCGTGGGCCTGCAGCAGCAGACAGAACAGGCGAAACGAAAAAATAGTAGCATGATTACACAGTATTTCAGTTGAAACTTTTGTATCAGCGGATCAAATTAACGAAATCCGACTGTGTAATCCCGGCAGCGGCTCGCGTTCGTGGCATGTCTTAGCCTGATTTGCCTGGTCATTTCTAATAGCAACATACGCCTGGCGATTGGCATGATAGAGGTCAATACGGGATTCAGGCCAGACTTTTATCCGCAAGCTTGATCAGTGCCAGCACCTCTCGAAAACGGGGATGTCGGCAGTCGTGCAGCCACTCGAACATGACCATTTCATGCGTCACGACCGTGGCACCGGCCCGTGCCAGACGGTCCATGGCAACCCTATAGTCGCTGTTCCGGCGTGAGCCGCTGGCGCTGGCAACGACCCACACGTGCTTGCCCGCCCGCAGCAAGCCCATCGCGGTTTGTAACATGCAAACGTGGGCTTCGCAGCCAGCGATCACAATCTCATTGCATTCGTGTTTGAGGCTGTTGAGTGCCTGCAGCAGCCCATCCTCGCAGGCGTCAAAGTGGGTTTTGGCAAGTGTGCTTTCGCATTCGGCCTTGATGACTGCCAGATTTGGTCCGAGTTTGGCTGGATTCTGTTCCGTACCCAGCACCGGGATATCCAGAATACGGGCGGCCTTAGCCAATCGCTGCGCATTGGCTACTGCGGTTTCACCATCAAGAATGACCGGCATTAAACCGGCCTGATAATCAATCAGCACCAAAGCGCTTGCATGTGCATTTATCGTATTCAATTGATTCCCCAGCAGAGTTGGCCGAACGTGATCTGGCTGACGGCGGCGTCTATCGTTAAACACCTACTTCATTTGCAATATGAATAGGCCTCGTCAAACTGACTCGTACGACTCAACAAAACGGTTCAGAATACTGGTTGCCTCGGGCGTTTCTACCAAATTTGCCAGGAGCGTCTCGATATGTGTTTCGTTCTGTTTGGATGCTGCCCGACGACGCTGCAACAATGAGCCCGCTATGCCCGGCGTAAATTCCGGATGAAACTGGGTAGAAACCGCATGTGCGCCGTAACGAATGATCTGATGAGGGTCATGTGCAGAGCCGGCGAGGACGCTTGCACCGGCTGGTGGCTCAAGCACTGATTGTTCATGACTTAAATGTGCCTGAAACTGTGATGGCAGGGCGGCAAGTAAAGGATCTTGCGCAGCTGATGATTGCAATTGAATTGTCTGGCAACCAAGCTCCGGACCTTTGGGATGGTAGTCTACGTGTCCGCCGAGCGCATGTGCCATGAGCTGATGGCCGTAGCAAACCCCAAAAAGTGGGGCCTCTATCTTTACTGCATCCCTGATCCATTGCGCCGTTGCCTCACTCCACGGATGTCGGTCGGTGACCATTGCCCATGATCCGGTGATGACGGTGACATAATCGGGGTTTGGCGCAGGGAGATTGTCCCCTTCAAAAACGCGCACAACAGATACGGGGCGCCGGGTATGATTCAATACCTGACCAAACCAGGTGGAGATATCGTTGTATTTGTTACGAATTTCTGTGGGCGGCGAGCCTGTCTGCAGGATTAAAAGAGGGCGGTGTTTCATGAGTTTCTGGTACGGGCGGGTAATTTTCTGTTGACCTGACATTCGCGTTTATGTCCACGGCGATAACTCAATGGGTAATAACGCGGTGGGCATTGACGTTTATGAATCATACAGCTAATTTTTGCCCGTAGCGTGATTTAGGCTCTCTGTGAGTCACCCTGAACTAGGCTACCACTCGATGTTCTGCCGTCGTGTCGGACTGACAGTCGTCGATCAGGTAGCATGCAGTTTCGGGGCACCGGGTGGTGAGTCAACTTCATCAATGCGGCTGTTTCCTGCTTTCTTATTTTTGACTAGCGGATAGGAACTCGATTTTTGGTGTACATGCTCGTGCAACGCTACTCATGGCTGGCCGTCAAACTCCTCTTCAGTGTCAAAATGCGGTATTTGCGGCAGCCTGCGTTTGGTCCAGATTTGTCTGACCGGTTTACCCAGTTCATAACGCTGTTTCAGGGCGCCGACGCGTAAAGAGTACGTTTGCGGATTGTCCATCGCAGACGAATAGACGGGCCCTCCACATTGATCGCAAAAGGCGTGAACACGCCTGGCTCCGCTATCACCCACCTTGATATATTTTTTGGGCGTTCCCTTGCAGATACGGAATGTATCGGCAGGCGCAGCAATATTCATGCGAAAGACGGAGCCAGATTGCATCTGGCAATCAGCGCAATGGCAGATCGCCACCGTTCCTGGCGTCACGTCGGCCTCGTAGACAATTGCTCCACAATGACATTGGCCTTCAACTTTCATCGTTTTCTCCCTATACGTTTAGTGAGGTGTGATACGGTGCGTAAACGTTTTCGATGGTTCGGCATAGATAGTACACAAGGTAGCGCAGGGCAGTGTGCATGTAACTGATATCGGATATCCGCTACGCTTACCGCATGTACAAGATAAAAACCTAAAGCGTTATTTGAATAGACTTTTCCTCTGTGTACGAATAAAGTTCCTCAATTCCGCGTTCTCTTCCGGTTCCGCTGTTTTTATAACCACCAAAAGGGACAGACCGCACATGCGTGTTAACGCCGTTTATCCAGATATAACCGGATTGTAGCCGTTTCGCTGTGGTAATCGCTTTTGTGATATCTGAGGTCCATACGGCAGCAGTCAGGCCGTACTCTACTGAATTGGCCATGTCGATGACCTCGTCAGTGTCAGACCAGCGCAGAATCGATAGAATCGGGCCAAAAATTTCCTCGCGAGCGACGCGCATATCCTGACGGACTTCAGAAAAGACGGTTGGTTCAAACCAATTGCCTTTCTCAAAACCTGTACCTGTCGGGCGTTTCCCGCCAGCGACCAGGCGGGCGCCTTCATCCTGGCCAATCCGGACATAATTTTCAATGGAAGCGAGATGGGCCTGCGAAACGATGGCGCCCATTTGCGTATCATCTTCAAATGGATCACCAATGCGAATGGCTCGTACGTGTTCAGTCACGTGTTGCACCACTTCATCATAAATCGAATCGTGGACGAACAGGCGACTGGTCGAGCTGCACGATTGGCCTTGCCAGATGAAATTCATACCAAGTACCGCAGCTTTGGCAACCTGTTCTATCGGCGCGTCCGGAAATACGATAAAAGGGTTTTTGCCCCCCAGTTCCAGCGAGATGGATTTGACTGCAACTTCGGCGGCAGCGCGCTGGATCGCCAATCCGGTACGCACCGATCCGACGAAAGACAAGCGTTTTACCTGAGGATGGCGGACAATGGCGTTGCCAACCTCGGCGCCACCGGTAACAATACTGAGTACGCCAGCAGGAAGCACTTTGCTGGCAATTTCTCCGAGTAGTGTTGCCGAAAGCGGACATTGCTCAGACGGCTTCAGGATGACCGTATTGCCCGCGACTAGTGGAGACGCTATGCCATGGACAGCCATGGCTAGCGGATGATTGAACGCGACAATTCGGCCAACGACGCCATAAGGTTCTCTCAGGGTTAAATTGAGTTTATTTGAACTTTCCGGAATGGTATTGCCCTGAAGTTCATAGCCCAGCCCCGCAAAGTAACGCAGCCGTTCAATGCAGCTGGAGATATCTCCTTTCATGCCTGTAATTGAGTTTCCCGTGCTGGCCACTTCAATGGCCAGAAGTTCATCGGTGCTTGCGGCAAGTGCGTCGGCCAGTTTCAGTAAATAGTGAGCGCGCTGGGCAACAGATAAGGCAGCCCAGTTCGTCTGTGCTGACTGCGCTGCGCTCACCGCACGCTCCACATCGCCGGTCGTGCCATCAGGCACTTTACCAATATCTGCGCCGGTGGATGGGCTGATGCAGGTAATCCATTTTCCGCCCAGGCTTTCGGATAATTGGCCTTCAATTAGCATGCGACCTGTCGCCGCCGGTATTGTTTTAAATTGATTCATTGTCTGTCCTCCTTGTGAATATAAAAGTGGGTGCGATTAAATTGAGCACCGATATCGTTCAGTTTTTCTCAGTCTCTTTTGTGGCATCTCTCGAGTTGCCGTCTGGGCGCATTGGCGCTTTCCCGCGTATCACATCCGATGCCCATTCAGCTATGGCGAGGACCGCGGCGTGGATGTTGCAACTGAGTATTTCAGGCATCACAGAGGCATCAACAACGCGCAGACGGTTAATGCCGTGCACACGCAGCCTTGCGTCCACAACTGCCATGTCGTCTTCGCCGATTCTGCAGGTGCATGATGCATGCTGTACAGTCGTCGCTGTATGGCGAATATGTTTATCAATGTCTGCATCGGTTCGGCAGGCCAATCCCGGAGAAAGCTCTTCTCCGCGGAAAGCGTCAAGCTGCAATTGACTGACCACTTCGCGCGCGATGCGAAAACCGTCGCGCAACACGCGTACATCCTCGACGCAGGACAAATAACGCGGGTCAATGACGGGTTTTGCGCAAGGATCGTTGCTGGCAAGAGTGACGTGACCGCGACTTTGTGGATGGGCACCCACAGGACGAAGGTAGAAAAGATCCTGCCACTGGTTGAAACCCGGCAACCAGGGTCTGGCCTCGAGGGCGCCAGCACCAAAGATAATTTGAATATCGGGTGCATCCAGTTCCGGGCGTGTGCGCAAGATAGAATTGATGCCGCTGGGCAATATGGTCGCCGGTCCTTTTCCGGCAACAAGCGCGTTTAGTAGCGCGGGAACCAATCTGTCAATACGAAGCATGCGATGAAGGGCGCTCTCGGCACCAATACGCTGATAGGTAAGCGGAATGGAAAGGTGATCCTGCAGGTTGGCTCCAACGCCGGGTAAATGCTGTACCGGTGTAATATTCAGCTTGCGTAGCGCATCTGCATCGCCGATGCCTGAGAGCATAAGCAATTGCGGAGAGTTGAAGGCGCCACTGGTCAGAATCACTTCGCGACGGGCGCGGATTTCACCTAACTTGTCACTCCGCAGATATTGCAGACCGACCGCCGTCTTCCCTTCAAAGAGAATACGGGCGGCTATTGCCCGCGTTCTGACAGTCAGGTTCCGACGCCCGAGGGCGGGGCGCAGATACGCCCGGGACGCACTGGCCCGCCGGCCACGGTCAATGGCCGATTGCGCCAGGCCAAAGCCATTTGGCTCCGGGCTATTCAGATCATCAAAAATGGGATAGCCGGCCGCTTTGGCCGCTTCCAGGACGGCCCAGCCCAAGGGGTCACTGTCACATGTGTAGGTAATCCCGACCGGGCCATCGGAACCACGATGTGCAGCGGCTTCTCCACGCCAGGATTCAAGACGTTTGAAATAGGGCAGAAGATGATCGTAAGACCATTGTTTGGCACCCAGTCGTACCCAGCGCTCATAATCACTGCGATTGCCGCGGTTATGTGCCATGAAGTTGATGGAAGAAGATCCCCCCAGAACTTTGCCGCGTTTCAGTTCAATGCGCCGGCCATCCAAACCCGCTTGAGGTGTGCTTAAATAGCCCCAGTCGAACATGCCCGCCTGGCGGATTTGTCCGACACCTAGTGGAATCTGGATATAGGGATGCCAATCACGACCGCCCGCCTCCAAAAGCAGTACGCTGACATCGTTATCTTCACTCAAACGCGCGGCCATTACACAGCCTGCCGAACCGCCGCCCACGATGACATAATCGAATTGCTCAACTTTCATTCATGCATGCGCCGAAATAGTTTGCTCGCAAGCGTTGCCAAAGCCTGACCAGTACGCGCGGTGATATACCCAGGCAGCGTCTCATTCGGAGCGTCGTCAAGATGTTCTCCCCAATTCCTGCAGAATCATATCTGCCGCCTTCTCGGCAATCATGAGTGTTGAGGCATTGGTGTTAGCCGACGGCGTTGTTGGCATCACTGATGCGTCCACCACGCGCAAGCCGTCTATCCCTTTAATCTTCAGCGTGGGATCAACGACAGACATCGGATCGGACAGCGCACCCATTTTGCATGTACCCACCAAGTGAAAGGCGGTCGTTCCGTACTCACGAATGAACGCCAGCCATTGCTCATCTGTCTGGCAGTCTGCCGTCGGAAATACCTGTTCCCGAAAAATATGCTTCATGGCGTCGCTATGGAGAATCGCATGGCTGCGTCTGAGCGCGGTAATGAGGATTCGACGGTCGCTTTCTGCATCAAGGTAGTTAGGCTGGACGATCGGCGGGTGATTCGCGTCCCGTGATTCAATCCGAATGTATCCACGGCTTTCCGGGCGCAAACGCCACGCACCTGACGTGACCCCCGGGAAATCATCAAGCTTGCGGGTTTTGCCGGCTTTCAGGCTCGCCGGCGTAAACGTAACGGCATAATCATTTTCTGTTGATGTCTCATTTGATTTACAAAATGCGTAGACTGACATGGAACTCATGGCGAGTATAGAAGGGCGGCCCAGCATCCATGAGGTCACTTCCCGTATTAGAGGAATACCTCGGGAGTGCTGGTTGACGGTTTCTACGTTTCCGGGGGTTCGAACAACAATCCGCGCTGCATAGTGATCGCTAAGATTCTCTCCGACCCCCGGCAGATCACGTACGACGGTAATTCCGAGATCCTGGAGTAACCTGGCAGGGCCGATCCCGGAAAGTTGAAGCAATTTCGGACTATTGACTGAACCGGCACTGATAATTGTGCATATATTGGAGCGGACAGTATGCAGCGTAGTCTCTCCGGATCTTGAGTACTCAATGCCTGTGGCACGGTTATCTGCCACTACAATTCGTCTGACCAGCGCATCGGTAATAACCGTTACACCAAATTGCCGACGAGCGGGGCGAAGAAAGCAGTAGGCTGCGCTCCATCGCTTGCCCTTGTATATATTGGCCTGCGTGTAGCCAACGCCGGTTTGTTCGCAGCCGTTATAGTCTGGATTGTAGGGAATGCCTTGCTCTACCGCACCGCGTATGAAGCTGTCGCACACCGCGCTGCGTTTGGCCAGCACCGTAATCGGCATATTGCCTTCACGCCCGCGATAACGTGCTTCTCCCTCTCCCATGAAACGTTCACTTTTTCTAAAATAGGGCAAGACAGACTCGTAATCCCATCCCTGCGCACCCGCGGCGGCCCAGCCGTTAAAATCGGCAGGCTGCCCGCGGCTATATATCATTCCGTTGATCGCGCTGGAACCGCCCAGCGTCCGGCCTTGTATAAAGGGAATGGAACGTCCATTGGTATTAGCAGAGCCCTGATGGTTAAACTGCCATGTAATTGAGGGATCCGTGGAGGTTTTCATGATTCCGCCGGGGATGCGAATATACGGATTGCGATCGACTGGCCCCGCTTCCACCACGCAGACACGATAGCCGCGCGCTGAAAGACGGTAGGCGAGCACACAACCCGCCGTCCCGGCACCAACGATGACAAAATCAAACGTCTGCATTCAGGCCTCCGTGGCTGCGATTTGTGCCCCCGCATCGTCCTTGCGTATATCGCGCAAGCCGGTTCGACCGTGATGGCGATCGGCCAGCTTGTAGCCCAAGGCATCTTCAGCGATCAGGATTTTCTGTACGTTTGCAGAGCCCTCTCCTGTAAAGAACAGATCGGCATAGGAACGCAGTCGTGATATCCGATATTCCGTGGCCAGCCCATAGCCGCCAAAAATCTGCATGGCTTTATCCGCGCACATTTTTGCGGTCTGTGACGCATGGTATTTAGCGATAGCCACCAGCCGGTTAGCCGGCAGACTTTGATCAAGCGCACTGGCGGCCTGGTAGATCAAGGCGCGACTGGCATCAATGGCAACGGCCATTTCGGCGATATCCGACTGTATCATCTGAAAACGGCCTATCGGCTGTCCCCGCAGAGTGCGGTCGTTGGCGTAGCGTACCGCGTCTTCAAAGCATGCGCGGGCGATGCCCAGCGCTTTTCCTGCGACAGTAATACGCCCGGGCTGAAGCCCCTGCATGGCGATCTTGAAGCCATCGCCTTCTTCGCCCAGCCTATCTTCTACAGGTACGACGAAATCATCAAGAAAGAGCACGGTAGTGCGAAAGGCCTTGGACAGTCCCATCATGTCTACTGGCTGAGCATTCCAGCCAGGGTGTTTTTTGGGGTGAACAATAAAGGCGCTGACACCTTTTGCTCCTGCATTTTTATCGGTACGTGCAAACAGCACACCGACATCGGTTTCTTTTGCCATAGACGCAAACATTTTCTGTCCGGTTATACGATATACGTCCCCATCGCGTTTTGCGAACGTTTTCATGTTGCCGGACGGATCCGAACCGCCACCGGGCTCGGTCAGAGACATCAGGCCTATGGTTTCGCCCGCGAGCAGAGCAGGGACGTATCGACGAATCTGTTCCTGGCTTCCGCCGAAATAAATACAACTGGGACATGACGAGCCCTGCTGGTTATTACAATGCGCGAATCGGACTTCAATACGGGCCATCTCTTCCTGAATGATGGCTGCAGCAAGATAACCCATGTCGCTACCGCCGACTGATTCGGGAAACATGGCACCATACAGGCCAGCTGCACCGGCTTTTTTTATCAGGGCTCGCGGAAATTCTTCACGTGCTTCATAGTCTGCAATGACGGGTACCACTTCATTTTCCATAAAGCGGATAACCATGTCCCGAATAGACTCCATTTCCGGACTGGATGCGATATTCATCGTTGTGCTCCTTTTTGTTTCTGTTTATAAGTCAGCGACGCCAGATAGCGTCATTTTGTGAATTTAGAAAATTATCAAACGGGCTCTGCCGCTGTCGGCCCGAACGCACCTGTATGTAGAAGCGTTTCTATTTGGTCCCGCGTCACGCCGAGCGAGTCAAGGACCTGCTCGCGATGTTCATTCAGTCGGGGAATTCTGGGCTGGTGAGCTGGCCGGGCGGGCCATGCCGGATTTGCCGGAAGGGTAAATAGACCACCAAAGCCATCGTCCACTTGCTGTAGCATCCCGCGGCCAGTCAGGTAGGCATCTTCTATCACTTCATCCATATTCTGTATATTGCCCACCGGCACATCGGCGGCGATCAGGCGTTCCGTAATCTCAGCACGCGTGTGATTGCGTGTGAAGGCAGCAGTGATGTCATGAACCTCGCGCTGTCTTCTTGCCCGCTGAACGTAGGTGGCGTATCTCGGATCGGTACCCAGTTCGGGACGATCCATGGCAATACACAGTTGTCTCCAGAAATCGTCCCGGTTAACACCAATGGTGACGTATCCATCAGACGCTGGGAAGGTTCCGCAGGGCACGCCGTGGTAGTTCGAACCGGCAAAATCCGATACGGCTTCGTCCTGCCATTGAGACCGGGCCATCGCGACAGAGACGATGGGTAGCATGCATTCCACCAGCCCAAGATCAATGATACGTCCCATACCGTGACGTTCCCGATCTCGCAGGGCAAGCAGAATGGCGGAGTGGGTGGCCACTGAAGCCATAACGTCTCCCAAAGGAAACCCGCACCACACGGGGTTGCCCTCGTGGTCGCGAGTAATGCCTGTGGCGCCGGACATCGCTTCGGCCACCATGGCTAGGCCGGCACGGTCGGCATGCTCACCGGCGTTTTCCATGCCAAAGCCGGTAATGCAGGCGACGATCAGTCGTGGATACTGTGCATGCAGCGTCTGCGGGTCCAGTTCCAGTCGCTTCAGTGCAGCGGGGCGCATATTGGTCAGCAAAACGTCTGCCGATTCGAGCAATTGCCTTACAACGCTGCTGCCACCCTGATTTTTCAGATCAAGAACAATGCTTTTTTTGTCGCGGTTCAATGAGGCGTAATATGCCGCAATTTTTTCACTACCAATATGTCGTAGTGGATCCCGATGGCGTGTCAGTTCACCACCGGGCGGCTCCACTTTTATCACCTCGGCTCCTTCGTCGGCAAGCATTTGTCCGCACAGTGGTCCGGAAATCAAATGAGCCAGTTCAATTACTTTTATGTCACAAAGGGGGAGAGAGTTGGTGCTTTTCGTTGTTGCCATTTTGGGATACCCAGGAAAACAGAGAATAAAGAAATTCTCACATTCGGGTCAGCCAGCGGCAAGTTGACTTTTATGCCCGTCGCGGTAAGGGGAACTTACCGCGGCCTTACGTCGTGCAGGAAAGGCGGCTCAATGCACCGGAAACAACGCACTGCTAGGCCATTTTCTTCGATAGCGCAGCGATGATGTTAATCATATGCTCCAGAACAGGATCCCGTTGATCCTTAATCCAGGCAAAAACAAAATTGCTGTGGTAATCGACATTAGCCAGAGGCACGACCGTCACGTTGTCCGGGTAATAGAAATTTTTTCCGAGTATCGTAAAGCCGATGCCTATGCCTACCGATACGAGATTCAATTGCGATGATATGGATGTGACTTCCTGGGCAACCTGTGGTTCAAAACCTGCTTTCTCGCAAAGTGCGTACAGCAAGGCGAATCCATGACTGCCGCTGGATTGCGGCACGACAATAAAACGTTCGTGCTCCAGCATGTCAAGTGTGATTGCTGAATGATGCGCCAGTTGGTGGTCATTTGGCATGACCACGCCAAGGCCGCTACTTTGGATCAAAAGCCAATCGAGATCTTTGTGGTTTTGGGCAACCAGGCCATGGTTCCATTTTCGTGGCAACTGTACTGGTCGCTCACCAAAATTCATAAAACCAGCGTCAATTTTACCTTCAGCCAGCGCCACAGATTGCTGCGAAGTCACCATTTCCAGCAGCGACAGCGTGACATCGGGAAACGATTCCCGAAATTGCTTAATGGCGGCACGAAAAATAGGATGCAGCAACGTTAGCGTCCCATAGGCGATCCTTAAAGTGCCTCTTTTGCCGTCACTCATTTCCCTGGCCATGTCCAGCGATACGTTGAGCTCATCCATAATGTTTTGCAGGCGTGGCAGCAAACCTCGTCCGGCTGCAGTCAGTTTTACTCGGCCGGGAGCGCGTTCAAAGAGTGTCAGGGAGAGTTCGTTCTCCAGGTCTGCAATGATTTGGGAAATGGCCGGCCGTGTGATGCACATCCGATCGGCAGCCCTGCCAAAGTGTTCCTCTTCTGCCGCGGCGATGAAATAACGTAAATGCCGTAATTCCATGGTGTGATTGCCTCCTGTCAGGATGCTGCAAACACATCTGACATATTTAATAATACTCGTCAAGAGCGGCTATAAATCAGCTCCTGTTAGGCACGCTTACCGCGTCCCCCACAAAAAATGACTCGACAATGCCTGGTGCCTATCTGACAATGAATCGCAACAAAACGACTGATGTGAACATCATTGCATATCAATATTCAGATTGCTTTTGCGCACGCTCTGTTCGTTTGAATAACCATAGATTATACATATCAGCCGAAGGAGACATTAAGCAAATGAAGTATATTTTTTCTACCATTCTTGCATGTTCCATTTCTGCAATGCCGCTGGCGGGACATGCCGCGGAAAGTTATCCAAGTAAACCAATCAAGCTGGTTGTGCCTTTTTTACCTGGCGGTATTGGCGATGTGTTAGGTCGGATTGTGGGCGCCGAGTTATCTGAGCGTTTGGGGCAGACGGTGATTATTGAGAACCGGGCTGGGGCAGGTGGGATGATCGGCACTGAATATGCGGCCAAGACCGCTCCGGATGGCTATACCATTTTGCAGGTCTCGTCACCTCAGATCATCAACCAGGTGCTCAGAGAGAAGCCAGGATACGAGCTGCTACGTGATTTTGTACCCGTTTCCAGCGGTGTAACGGCTCCACTTGTGCTGGTTGTACCCGCATCGTCAAAAACGCAATCGGTGAAGGACCTCATCAGTGTTGCGAACTCCAGAAGCGGCGGTGTGAACTTTGGTTCCGGTGGAGTCGGGTCAGTGGGTCACCTCGCGGGGGAAATGCTCAAGCGTAGCGCCGATATTGCGGCTACTCACGTAGCGTACAAGGGAAACGCAGGCGTTGTCACCGATTTAGTTGGCGGCCGTCTGGATTTTTTCTTTTCCTCGCAGCCTGAGGCCGTACATGGAGATGCCGCTGGAACCATGCGGGCCATTGCAGTGACAGCACCCGAGCGCGTCAAAACCTTTCCTGATGTGCCCACCATGATAGAGTCGGGCTATAAAGACTTCACACCAACCAGTGTTTACGGCTATATGGTGCCCAAAAACACACCAGCAGCTATCGTTAACCGCCTGCATGACGCGATTAACAGCATTGTAACTTCTTCTGCAGTGCAGAACCGTTTCGAGACGCTTGGACT
Source organism: Advenella mimigardefordensis DPN7 (assembly GCF_000521505.1). GTDB lineage: Bacteria > Pseudomonadota > Gammaproteobacteria > Burkholderiales > Burkholderiaceae_B > Advenella > Advenella mimigardefordensis. Next base: position 2,385,101 of record NZ_CP003915.1, on the reverse strand, counting down.
CAATGCCGATCCGGGTAATATTGAGCATTGGAAAGACACATTGGAGTCCGAAACAGCACGGTGGCGTGAACTTGTAAAAACGGCTGGCGTACATGTTGAATAATTATATTAAAACGCTATTTTCGGTCACGCCGTCTACGAGCGTGCTATGACCTCCGGCAATGCTTCTTTCCAGCATATTTCACCTGAGTTGCGGGTTTATTCGGGTGTTGATTGCTTTGACGGTCTTAAACGCGAACTTGCAAGAAACGGGTGCCGTCGTGCGGTCGTTGTTTGCGGCAGAACGATTGCCAGTTCAGATACGCTCAATCTGCTTCGTTCGTCCCTTGGCCCGCTTTTTGCCGGTGTCTCACCGACAGCACGCGAACAGACACCGTTGCCTGCCGTAATGGGAACGGTGAGTGCGCTTAAGGAGTTTTCCGCCGACAGCATTATTGCCGTTGGCGGCGGTTCCGCTGCAGTCACGGCCCGTGCTGCCGGCATTCTGTTTGCCGAGCCGTTACCTGTGCAGGAGCTCTGTACGCGCAGGACAGATGATGGCCGGTTTTTCAGTCCGCGTCTGAAGGAACCGAAAATTCCGCAGTTTATGGTTCCTACCACACCCAGTACCGCATTCGTTAAAGTTGGCTGTGGTGTGCACGAAGAGCAAACAGGTCAGCGCTACGCATTGTTCGATCCGAAAACCCGTACGAAAGGCATTTTTATTCACCCGGAAATGCTGTGTTCAGCGCCAGCTCAACTGGTCAGAAATGCGGCGCTTAACACCTTTTGCACCGCAATTGAAGCGCTTGAGTCGCCCCGCAGTGATCCTTTTGCACAAGCCTTTCTGATGCACGCAATACGTCTTCTGGCTGAGAATATTGAACGGCTGGACGATCCACAGCAAGGCGTTCACGAAAACCTGGTGCTTGCAGCGATACTGGGCGGGCGTGGTACAGAGCAAAGTGGGGCGGGCCTGGCTTCAGTTCTCGCACATGCTATCGGTTATCACAGCCGTGTTTCGAATGGGTTGGTGAATGCGATTGTACTGCCGCATACGATGCGGTTTAACGAACCGCTCACAGAATATGGCCGCTCCCGTCTCGCCCAAGCGCTCAGTGGCGCATTGCCCGCCGTTTCGGGCGTTTTCCAGGCGTCTGCTACTATTTCAATGGTGCAATCATTGCTTAACAGCATATCTCCGGTACATCGACTAAGAGACATCGATATCAATCAGGCAGCATTTCCAATGATTGCCCGGGCGGCCATGGCCGATTGGTTCATCAGCCGCACCCCGCGTCCGGTAGAAGAATCAGAAACGCTTTTGGCTTTGCTGCAGGCAAGTTGGTAGCGGGCAGGTACATCTGAGGTTTTCTATCCGTGTTGGTATTTCGCCTGTGGGTCAGGATGCGTGACCAGAGCGATTGCCCGAAGTTCAAGCCAGCTTCGCAGACGTTGCTCTTACCAATAATATTCCTCCAGCTTTATACCTGCGCGCTGTTTGAATGTCAGCATCAGGTCCTCCATGTTGGCGATGCCTTCTGACTGATTATCCATTTCCATTAGCACCGTGCGCACGGTGTTTGCTATGAGCATGGGCGCCTGGGCTTCAAATGCCAGTGCCGAAACCATCGAGAGCCGCTGTAATGTCGTTGCCAGATCGACACGAATTTCTGCCTTATTGTGCCGATGGTCGACCAACATGATTTCAAAGGCTTTGCTCCAGCCGGTGCCCTTCATAATCACGTTAGCCAGATCCTGTATGTCCAGTTCATTGTTCAATGCCAGGCTGACCGCTTCCAGCGTGATGAGTTGATGGCTGGTTTCAAGCGAATCCAGAAGCAGCTTAGCCGTGTTACCAGCGCCTGAAGGACCCATATAAATGGATTCAATGGAGGCATTTTCCAGCACCTGCTTAACTGCCTGGTAACCTTGCAGGGAGCCGCCGACAACAGCCAGGCCGGTACCGCCAGGCAATGGCTGTGCAGTTTCGCTGCAGATGGGTGCGTCCAGCAGCGTGACGTCAAGCGATTGCAGATCCAGAGCAAGCTTACGGCTGACTTCAGGCTGCCGCGTTGTCTGGTCAATGACAATCGTGCCTGGTGACAAACTGCTTATCAGCCCTTGTGGCCCCGTCATGACATCTGTATTGCCTAGCGACGGGCCAATAATAATCAGATCACATGCATGGGCAAGCGACGCCAGATCCGATTCCACCATAATGCCATTCAACAAGCCACTGCGGGCAATGGTTTTAGCCGGGTCATATAAACGAAGAAGCTGGCCCAGAGTTCTGAATTGCACGGCTTGCGCACTCTCTGCGCTGCCCACATAGCCCACTGTTCTAGAGTGTACCGACACGGAAGTACCGCCTTGTTCATCGGGTGACAAACCTGTTTCCCTCGCCGCGGACAGTTTCGTGCCGGCCATTGAGGCAATGATGTCAGCGACATCCTCCAGCGTTGAGGCAGGGCCGGCTGTATTGACTGCTATTTCCAGGATAGCCCGGCTCAGGCTGGCAATCGGTAGCGGCGTTTGGCTTGCATTGGCCAGTAAAATGGCCTGATGCACGTCCTTGACCATTAATGACAATGCGAAATTGCTGGATGATTTGCCTTGCAGGAAGGCAGTCAATGTGACTTGTGACAGGCGGCTGCATGCATGGCTGGCATTGATCGCGTCAGCCAGTTTGGTCAGGGGCAAGCCCAATTTTTGACCCAGTGCCATGGTTTCAAAAAGTGCAATACGGCACGATGCGTTCATCGTGTTATTGATGATTTTGATTGCCTGGCCATTGCCGACCTGTTCGCCGCAGCGAATCACCGTCGGACTGATTTTCTGCAGTATCGGCAATGTCTTTTCGTATGCGCTTACAGGTCCCGATACCATCATTGTGATACGTCCCGCCTGGGCCGCCGGTACGCCTCCCGCCACAGGCGCATCCAGCATATACACTCCTTTTTCCTGAAGTACCTTTGCAATACTGCGTGTTTGTTCAGGTATGCCGCTGGTCTGATCAATGAGAACGGTACCGGGTATCAAAGCGTCTACAAAACCCTCAGTATCAAATATCAGGCTTTTTACATCGCTTGAACGCGGCAAACACAGAAAAATAAACCGGCACTGGTGTGCCAACTCTACAGCCGTTTTAGCCGCGCTTGCGCCCAGCGCGCCGAACCGCTCGCAAGCGGCAGTATTCAGATCCCATACATGCAGATCAGTAGAGGAAACGAGCTGCTCGGCCAGGGCACCGCCCATCGCACCCAGGCCAATATATCCAACTGAAATAGTCACTTTATCAAATCTCCAATATTGCAATTGTGCATCGCGGGTCTGCCCGGACATTGCTTGGTTTTTTTGTCGCTGGTTACCTTGCGGAGACATCAGCCGCATGCGCGCATTGGCTTTGTAGTGATGTCTCCGGTGAAGTGAAACTGCGTTAGTCGATTCAGGCGCTCGCGGGTTCTGCCTGATCATGTTGGCTTACTTCGGCTTTCCTGATATTGACCAAGGCGTCCACGGCGCGGATACCCGTGCCTATGGCGCCAACCATGACAGGATTGATTTCGTACTCCTGTGCATCGGGTGTGGCCAGGAACCTGTCGCCAAAGCGTACGGCCGCGTCCGCAAGGGCGTCCACGTCGGCAGGCGGCTTGCCACGGAAGCCTTGCAGCAAAGTCCAGAGCCTGAGTTTTTTCAATGCCGTGATTACCTGCTCGTGCGTCACAGGCAGGGCAAGATTGGCAACATCGCGATACAGTTCGATCGCCACGCCGCCGCTGCCGATAGACAACACCGGACCGAAGTCGGTATTGCGCAGGCAGGATAGCACCACTTCCACACCGTCGCTGACCATCTCCTGCACCAGGATGCCGGCTTCAGGCTTGCCAAGACGCTGGCGGAAGTCCGCAGCAATAATATCAACATCTTGTGGACTGGCAACGCGCAATTTGACCAGGCCAAGCTCTGTTTTGTGCTCCGATTCCGAAGGCAATACTTTTACCACCAAAGGGTAGGTGAGTGATGCACATGCCTGTTCTGCACGGTCAGAGGGCGACAGAACCAGCCAATTTGCAGGGGTGATGCCGCTGTCATTAAGATACTGCATCATCCCTTCCCAATCGTCTCGGGCCACATTCGCAGCATCGTTCGTGCGCGGGCGCGGGGCTGGCAGAGTAGCATAGTGCGCACGCTGATACAGCCAGGCCAGCGATTGCATGGTGACGGCAGGGTCGGGAGACAGCAGAACCCCGGCGTCCCGGAAGTCCTTGCGTACTTCCGGTTCAATCGCTTCGCCAATAAAGCTGATGACAACGGGCAACCCCTGACTGGCCAACTGCTTATAGACTTCTGCATTTTCGTTCAGATACCGGCGACCGCTACTGGAAAACTGCACAGCGACCGCTTCGGTTCGAGTATCGTCGGCCAGTACTTCGCAGGTGTTGCGGAACAGGTCACGGTCGGTATTGATCTGACCGGTGAGGTCAATCGGATTCGCCTTGCGGGCAAATTTTGGCAGTACCTGGTCCAGTCGCTCGGCAGCGGCGGTACTGAATTGAGCCAGTGGCACGGCTCTTTCGCTGCTATAGTCTGCCAGAAGAGCACCGGCGCCACCTGACGCGCTCATGATGGAGATGCCGCCCTGCGCGTCACCGCTGATGCGCGGATCGGGCAGAAAGGTGAGTACTTCCATGGCCGAGACGACTTCCTGAAGGCTATTGACCGAAATGATCCCCGCCTGATCCAGCACGTCGTTGTACACAGCGTGTGAAGAAGCTATTTTCCCGGTATGTGAAGCCGTTGCTTCCTGGCCGATGGCAGAGCGACCTGTTTTGAGAACCACAATTTGTACGCCGCGCGAGCGCGCCTTGTGGGCGATCGAGAGGATGCGCGCCGCGTCGTCCAGACCTTCCACGTAAAGGGCGACGCTACGTACGTCTTCCTGCTCGACAATATTATCCAGCGCATCCAGCGAGTCCATGCAGGTTTCATTACCAACACTGACCACGTATGAACAGCCCAGGCCAATCCTGAGCAAGGCATTGGCCATGGCGCCGGCTAGCGCGCCGCTCTGGCTCACGATCGCAATCGGTGCATGGTGTATTTCGTCGCGGTTCAGTGCGGCAGGGCTGAAGGTCAGTATAGCCTTGTGCTGTACAGACCAGATACCCTGGCAGTTGGGACCCAATACAGCGACCTTATTTTCCCTGGCCGCATCTGCCAATTGACGCGCAAGTACGTCTCCACCTTCCACCTCTTCAAAGCCTGCGCTAAATACAACCGCATTGCGAATACCGGACTGACCACACTCAGCGATAATCGCCGGTACCGTATTCGCGGGTGTAATGATAAGAGCAATATCTGCAGGCTCTGGCAAATCGCGCACGGATTTATAGGCCTTGAGGCCTTCAATCTCGCTGTGGCTTGGGCTGACCGGATATATGCGTCCTGCGTAGCCGTGCTTCTGCAGATTACGCAAAAGCGTATTGCGAGGGCTTCCTCGTTGCGGTGAGGCGCCAACGATAGCAACGCTCTGCGGGCGCAGGAAGTTTTTGAAATTGAAAGAATCAGTCATAGTATCCATACATAGTTAAATCGTTAGCGTCTTTAGCGTTGTTAACGGCCTTTGAAAACCGGGCTGCGCTTTTCCCTGAATGCAGCGATGGCTTCCTGATGGTCCTCGCTTGTGCGAACGACCGGCATGGTTGCTGCCACAATGTCCAAAGCGCTGCTCAGGTCCGTCTGCAGGCCCTGGCGAATCAGCTTTTTGATGTTGCGGATCGATAGCGGGGCGCCGGCAGCGACCTTACGCGCAAACGTCAGTGTATTGTCCAGTAATTCGGCTTCGGGAAAGACGCGACTGACCAAGCCGATACGTTCGGCCTCTTGTGCATCCACCCAATCGCAGCTCCAGAACATTTCATAGGCCCTGGCTACGCCGACGATGCGCGGCAAAAGCCAGGCGCCACCCATACCGGGTATCAGCCCCATGCGCGCGTAGGTTTCTGCAAAACGAGCAGTGTCGGCGCTGTAGCGCAGATCGCAGGCCAGCGCAATGTCCAGCCCGCCGCCGGTTGCGAATCCGTTCAGTGCAGCGATAACAGGCTTCTCGATTTCCGTGATTTTGCGTATCAGACGTTGCGAACCCTGAGTCAGGTAATGGCTCATTTCTGCAGGCGTTTGCGATGCGCTTGAATCAAAGCCGCCGATATCGCCGCCGGTGGTGAAGGCACGTCCCGTTCCGGTTATCACCACTACGCGCACATCGTCACTGACGCGGGTCGTCTCCAGTGCTTCGAGCCAGCGCTCGAGCATCTCGGGGGTGAAGGCGTTGAGCTTGTCCGGGCGGTTGAGCGTGATAACGCCAACACCTTCCGATATCTGGAAATTGAGCAGTTCAGACATAGTTTGTTCCTTAGCGGGCTTTGCTCGGATCGTCCTTGCGAATGTCACGCAAGCCGGTTTTACCATGGTGGCGGTCGGCAAGTTTATATCCCAGCGCATCTTCCGCAATCATTATTTTCTGCACGTTTGCAGAGCCTTCCCCGGTAAAGAACATATCGGCATAAGCGCGGTAGTAGGAGACAGGATATTCTTCTGCCAAACCGTATCCGCCGAAGATCTGCATCGCTTTGTCGGCGCAGAACTTTGCGGTTTGAGAGGCATGGAATTTGGCAATTGCAGCCATACGGTTGTGCGCCATGCTGGCATCCATCATCATGGCGGCTTTGTATACCAGCGAGCGGCTGGCTTCAATCGCACATGTCATCTCAGCGATATCCGACTGGATCATCTGGAAGCGTCCGATAGGTTGCCCACGCAATGTACGTTCATTCGCATAGCGGACTGCCTCTTCAAAACAACGGCGTGCAACGCCGAGTGCTTTGGCCGCGACGCCGACCCGGCCCGGTTGCAAGGTCCGCATAATGATCTTGAAGCCTTCGCCTTCCTCGCCCAGACGGTCTTCCACGGGAACCACAAAATCGTCCAGATATACAATATTGGTACGCATGGATTTGGATAGACCCAGACATTCGATTGGCGTAGCCTGCCAGCCCGGGAATTTTTTTGGATGAACGATAAATGCAGTCACGCCTTTTGCACCGGCATCCCGATCTGTTTTCGCCAGCAAAACACCCACATCGGTTTCGTTGGCCATGGAGGCCCACATTTTTTGTCCGGTGATGCGATACACATCGCCATCGCGGCGGGCAAAGGTTTTCATATTGCCGGCTGCATCCGAACCGCCACCGGATTCGGTCAGAGACATCATGCCGATCGTCTTGCCTGCAACCAGGTTAGGCACATATTTTTCAATCTGTTCTGGCGTGCCACCGAAATAGATGGCGCTCGGACATGTTGAACCCTGCTGGTTGTTGCATGAAGAAAAGCGTACATCGTTGCGTACCATCTCTTCCTGAATGACGGCGGCTGCCAGATAGCCCATATTGCTGCCGCCCACCGATTCAGGGAACACGGCGCCATACAGACCCGCTTCACCGGCCTTGCGCACCAGTTCACGGGGAAATTCCCTGCGTTGTTCGTAGCCGTCCATTACCGGCTTGATTTCAGCTTCCATAAACCGGTTGACCATGTCACGCACCGCGTCGATTTCAGATGAATATTCGGGAAACATTGGTAAATCCATAACAGCACTCCTCAAGTAAATTTTTACTAAGACCGTTAACGCCAAATGCGCTTCAGTCTACTTTGTGTTTTGTCGCCGCACCCACAAAATCCGGGGGCTGTTTGTTGATCAACGCGGTTAGTCCTTCCTTGAATTCAGGATTGGACATCGCCAGCACCTGGCCGAATCCTTCGTAGGCGAACATCTCGGTTAATGTCGTTTCAAAGCTGCGTGCCATCAGCGTTTTGGCCAGCCCCATGATTTCTGCCGGTCCCTGTGCCAGGCGGCTCGCCTGCTCAAGGCCCGCAGCGTCCAGTTCGTCGTCAGGAACCACTTTTGCAACAAGCCCCAGTTCCAGCGCTTCCTGAGCGTTCAGTGTGCCGTTGCCAAAAATAAAATTCTTGGCACGCGCCATGCCGATCAGGCGGGGCAGATGATACATAACACCGATGTCGGGTACCGTGCCCAGCCGGAAAAAGCCGGCTGACAATTTAAGACTCTCGCCCGCGATCAGCAGGTCGCCGGTAAGCGCAAGGCCCATGCCTCCGCCAATGGCGTGGCCTTTGGCGCCGATAACCACCGGTTTGTCCAGGGAGATCAGCGGAATCAGCCATCTGCTCAAATGCCTGAAGCGGCGATGGACGGACCACGGATCATTTGCCTTCTGCAACATGGAGAAATCACCGCCAGAACAGAATGATCGGCCTTCGGCAGTCAGAAAAACAGACCGTACTGACGGGTCGTTTTCAGCCGATTCGACAGCAGCGCCAAGTTGCGTGCGCAAGTCGGACGTGAGTGAATTCAGATTCTCAGGACTATTGAGTCGGACAACCAGTACCGAGTCCACTCGTTCTGTTTTGACAATTTCTTTTTGCATGAGGCAGGCTCCGTAATTTGATTTCAATCGTAATGATGACCTCTTAAGCAAAGAGCGTGCCAATCAACAACCGGCCTGTATTGGACCGCTTATTGCCTGCGCTGCAACCATCCTGAGCGACAAAGCCAGCTGCGATTATCGCCTGACTGTTGTCAGCAAGTACACTTTCGTGTGGATTGAAGACACAAAACTGTAAAAGCATTCGTATTTTTGAGGACACCATAGCAATCGTCATGCTGCCTTCTTCTGTTCCTGAGAGGGTGAAATTGGGATGGCACGCAACTTGCTTTAACGGTTTCATATTGACAACCATTCCGGCAGGAGAAGTAAAAATGTACGCAAAAGAAACGCTCAAGGGACGTGTAGCACTTATCACCGGCGGGGGCAGCGGTATCGGACTTGAAATTGCAACTGCCTATGCACGCCTTGGCGCATCTGTCATGATTGTTGGACGCAATGAAGAACGGGTTCAGCAGGCAGCCGGCGACCTGACGAATGAAGGCGGAATAGTCGCGGCGATGCGTTGCGATGTTCGTAACTATGATGAGGTCAAAGGGGCTGTGGATGCAACGGTCAGCCGATATGGTTCGCTTGATATTCTGGTGAACAACGCTGCAGGTAACTTTGTCTGTCCAACAGCAGATTTGTCCGTCAATGGCTGGAAAACCGTTATTGATATCGATTTGAATGGCACGTTTTATGGTTGTCATGCAGCTTATCCGCATTTGAAGCAATCCGCTTTCGGCGGTTCGATCATCAGCATTATTACCATGCTGGGCGTGACCGGCTGGCCTGGTGCCGCACACGCAGCCGCAGCCAAGGGAGGGATATTGTCGCTATCCCGAACCCTGGCGGTGGAGTGGGGCGCAGAGGGTATTCGCGTGAATACCATTTCCCCAGGGCCCATCGGCGATACCGAAGGGGTACAACGCATGTATATCGAAAAAGGCAATGGTGACCTGGAGGCTAAGAAAACCGCATTGGGCAGGTTCGGACGCAAGCAAGACATTGCCAATGCAGCCGTGTATCTGGCCTCGGATCTGGGAAGTTATGTGACCGGAGATAATATCGTCGTGGACGGTGGTCGCTGGCTCAAGTACGTCGCAAATTAATGACAGGTGGAATAATTTTATGAATGCATTTGACCCGACCAATCATGCCGATGAAACAATCCGCGCTGCCTACCAGCGCGCCTCTGCGTGGCTTGCTAATGGTTCCAAAACGCTGTTTATTGATGGTAAATGGGTGCCAGCCTTGTCCGGCAAAGATTCGCAGACGATCGATCCTGCGACGGAAAACACATTAGCCAGTGTCGCCGAAGCGGATGCCAGCGATGTTGATCTTGCCGTCGCCGCAGCACGCAAGGCGTTTGAATACGGTACCTGGCGCGGGTTGTCGCCACACCAGCGTTCAAGACTGCTTTTGAAAATCGCGGATCTGATAGAGGAATACGGTGACGAGCTGGCTGTTCTGGAAACGCTGGACGTCGGTGCGCCGCTTGCATTTGCACAGCGACATGTAGCCCATTCGGCAGAAACCTTTCGCTATTACGCCGGGTGGTCAAGCAAAATCTACGGCACCACCAATCCGACCAGCGACGATCGATTTATCTATATGCTGCGCGAACCCATGGGCGTCTGCGCGCTTATCAACGCATGGAATGTGCCACTGGTGATGGCGGCAACAAAAATTGCGCCTGCACTGGCTTGCGGCAATACTGTGGTACTCAAGCCAGCGGAACAGACACCTTTGTCCACGTTGCGGCTGGCGGAACTGATAGAAATGGCTGGAATCCCAACGGGCGTGCTGAATGTCGTGACAGGCCTGGGTGCAACTGTTGGAGCGGCACTGTCGGCTCATCCGGACATTGATAAGATCGCCTTTACCGGTTCGACGGCGGTTGGTCGGCATATTCTTCAATCGTCTGCTGGCAACATGAAGAAGGTGACTCTGGAGCTTGGCGGCAAGTCTCCTAATATTATTTTTCCGGATGCTGACGTACAAAGGGCGATTGAAACGGCTGTGCTGGCGTTCTGTCGTAATTCCGGACAGATCTGTTCTTCTGGCACACGACTGTTTGTGCATGAAAGTCTGTATGACGAAGTATCGGAAAAGGTTGCCGGTATTGCAGCAACGTATAAGGTGGGATCGCCGTTTGACCCGGAAACCAAACTTGGGCCATTGATTTCTGCAACTCAAATGGCACGGGTTTTGTCTTACGTGGACAAAGGCAAGGCCGAAGGCGCTGGGTTAAAGCAGGGCGGAAAACGAGTGGGCGAAACCGGCTTCTTTGTGGAGCCCACGGTATTTGAACACGTAAATAATGAGATGACGATCGCCAGAGAGGAAATTTTCGGCCCTGTTTTGTCGGTGATTCCCTTTCGGGATGAGGACGATGCGGTCTTCAAGGGGAACGACACGATCTATGGTCTGGCCGCAGCGGTATGGACGCGAGATGCGAGTCGCGCCCATCGTGTAGCACGAGCTCTGAAAGCCGGACGCATCTGGATCAACACCTATGCAGAAGGCGACCAGGTCATGTCAATGGGCGGCTATAAACAGTCCGGTTACGGACGTGAAATGGGCGCAGAATCGATTGATGCCTACACGCAGACGAAATCGGTCTTTATGAAACTCTGATTATTTTCGCCGGCAGGCAAGCTCGCCCGTACACCCATCATCAAATAAATCGGGCCGGCTATTTTTCCAGATACACCACGATACCTATTTATAAACATCCATAGCCTGGTCCTGCGTTGTCGCCGGATCGGCTTCTCGTCAGGAGAGACAAAATGACATATCGCACTATTAGCAAACCACTGTTTCTGCAAAGCGTAATCGCCGGCAGTTTACTGGGCTTCACATCAGCCGCTCTGGCCAATGACTTTCCGGAGAGACCATTAAGAATCATTGTCAACACGGGGCCTGGCGGCCTGGTTGATTTGTCGACCCGGCTGGTGGCCGAGAAAATGAGTGAAAATCTGGGTCAGCCGGTCGTGGTTGAGAATCGCGCGGGCGGAGATGGCGGTCTTGGAGCTCGAACCGTGAAGACGGCCAAGCCTGACGGATATACGCTTCTGTCTTCAGCCGGCACAGTGGTGATACAGCCGTTGGTCAAACTGAACCCGATTTACGACATGAAGGATTTCACCGGTGTCGGCCCGGTTCTGCGTTCACCGGTGCTGATGGTGACCGGTGCCAGCCAGCCAGATAAAACGCTGGCTGATTTTATTGCGCGGGCCAAAGCCAACCCAGGGAAGATGAGTTATGCATCGGCCGGGGTGGGAACCACCACGCATATCGGTGCAGCGCTGTTTCTGAAGCAGGCTGGGCTGAACCTGCTGCATGTTCCGTATAAGGGTAATGGTACAGCGATGCCGGATGTGATGTCCGGGCGGGTAGACATGATTTTCGAGGCATACGGCAGTGGCGCACCTAAAGTGAATTCGGGTAGTTTGAAAGCGCTGGCAGTGACGTCTACTTCGCGTCTGGCAGATTTGCCGAATGTGCAAACGTTCGCAGAGCAGGGTGTCAAGGATTTCAGCTATTACTTGTGGGTCGGCATGCTGGCGCCCGCAGGTACGCCTGAGCCCGTGGTTAAACGCCTGAATGAAGCGCTTCGCTATGCCCTGAGCAGCAAGGAAATCACCGAACGCTTCCGTACGGATGGCTCCGAGGCACTTTCAATGACGCCGGCAGAGTTCGACCAGTTTCTGGTCAGTGAAGAGGAAAAAAATGGCGGCTACGGTGAAAGATCTTGGTATTGAAAAGCAATAACAGACTGACAACGAGGAGCAAGAGAAGTGACTAAAGCCATAGCGAAAATCATATTGGGTGGTGTTTTTGTTTGTACGTCAATGGGCGCCACCGCGGCCGATCCGTTTCCATCAAAACCGGTACGGATTGTTGTGCCTGCTGCTGCCGGCGGAGCGCTGGACCTGACGACGCGTCTGGTGGCGCAGAAAATGCAGGAAAATCTGGGGCAACCCGTCGTTGTTGAGAACAAGCCCGGCGGTGACACACTGATTGCCACGCGATTAGTCAAATCAGCCAAACCTGACGGATATACCTTGCTTTCCTCGGCCAATGGCATTACCTTGATGCCTCAGTTGAAAGCTGATCCGGGCTACGATCCAATCAAGGACTTCACCGGCATCGGTTTCATGACCCGCTCACCCCTGCTGATTGAGGTGGGCAGTGGTCAGCCGGATCAGACCCTGACGGCCTTTATGGATCGGGTACGATCAAATCCGGATAAATTGTCCTATGGCCATGCGGGTTTCGGAACGCCACCGCACATTGCTGCAGCAGCGTTTCTGCACGCGGCAAAATTGCACATGCTGTCCATTCCTTACAAGGGCAATGGCGCTGCGCTGCCTGATGTCATTGGAAATCGGGTCGAGATGATTGTTGATGGCTTCATCAGCAGCCATTCCTATATCAAAAGCGGGATGTTAAGACCGCTGGCTATTACCTCGGAATCACGGTTGCCATCGCTGCCAGACGTTCCGACATTGAAGGAGTCCGGCGTCGACTACACCTATACACTGTGGCTTGGACTGCTGGCGCCTTCAGGAACACCGCCTGAGGTTGTCAGGAGACTGTCCGATGCCCTGCGATTCGCGACAGCCGACAAAGAACTGAACGAACGGTTCCGGTCCGAAGGTTCCGATCCGTCCTTCGTCACACCGGCTGCTTTCAATGACTACTATAAAGAGGAAGTGCAAGACATGGTTCAGCTGGCCAGAGATCTGAATCTGCCCAAAGATTAAACCAGGTAGCGCATCATCTTTATCTGTTTCTTCCATTTCCCGCAGGGCACCAGGCATCAGGCATCAGTTCTGACGTTGACGCTGCATATCCTGCGAATCCACTATATAGGTGTTTTTTCATGACCCGAGCCTTCTTAAGAACATTGTTTGGAGCAATGCTCATTGGTTTTGCACTTTCTGCCACTGCTGCCGAATCTGCAGCCTACCCGAACAAACCCATTCGTATTGTTGTGCCGGCCGGAGCTGGTGGCGCGCTGGACATTACAACCAGGGTGATCGCGGAAAAAATGAGTGACTATCTGCGGCAACCCATCGCCGTGGAAAACCGCCCTGGTGGCGAATTACTGGTGGGCACGCGCTATGTACTTGGTGCCAAACGGGATGGCTACACGCTGCTGGCACAGGCCGATGGCTTTACCGCCGTGCCATCGCTTAGAAACGATGCGGGCTATGATCCGCTGAAGGATTTTAAAGGTATCGGGCTGATGTTGCGGGCAGCTCAGGTCATGTATACCACCACCGGTTCTTCATTTAATTCGGCGAAGGAATATGTGGCCAAGGCATCAGCTGAACCGGGCCGGCTTAGCTTTGCGCATGGTGGCCGAGGATCGCCCATGCATTTGAGTGGTATCCAGTTCGTCTATAAAACCGGCTTGAATATTATCGAGGTCCCCTATAATGGCACTGCCGCTGCGTACCCGGATATTGCTGCCGGCCGTGTGGATATGATGTTCGGCGGCTACGATAGTGGTATCTCCTATATTCGTTCCAACAAGATGAAGGCGCTGGCAGTCACAGGCGATAAGCGGCTTGATACCCTGCCGGGTGTGCCCACGCTGAAAGAGCAGGGGATTGATCTGTCCTATTACTTCTGGCTTGGGCTATTTGCGCCGTCCGGCACGCCTCCAGAGGTCATTAATCGTCTTTCCGAAGCCTTGCAGTACGCGCTGAAACAACAGGATGTGCTGGATCGATACAAGACGAGTGGAGCGGAAGTCGTCAATCTGACGCCAGAGCAATTCACGTCATTTTTGAAGGATGAAGTCTCACACGTGGAAAGCGTGGTCACTGCGTTGAAAATAGAGAAAAAGTGATCCATCACCAGGACAGTGTATTTTTTCAGTACAGAATCCTGTCCTGCACAGGGAACAAAGGAACAGTGCCGATTGGTGTGTTAATGCTGATCAAATCACAAATACAATTTCGTTTCGTTACAAGAGGTGAGTAATGAGTGGTTCTTTTTTGAAATCGTTGCCGGATAACGCAGCCCCGCCAACGATCTATACTGCGTTTCCGGAAATTTACCAGCCCTGGGCGCATATGAGCGAAGCGCTGATGAGTGGCGAATCACCCCTGAGCAAGGCTGAACGGGAGCTGATCTTCGCCTATGCTGCCGGATTGCAGAAGGGCGAGTTTGTATATATTGCTCACGCTGAAGTAGCCTATGCGCTGGGCGTTGACGGTGGCCTGATCGAGCGTTTGCTTGAAAATCCGGCTACCGTCACTGTTTCCGCTCAGTTGCAGCCAGTGCTCGAGTATGTCAGGAAACTGGCTCAATCGCCGGAACTGATCGAACAATCTGACGTTGACGCGATTTTTGACGCAGGGTGGAGCGAACTGGTTTTGCATCACATCATAGGGATTGTCGGTCGAGCGGCATTTATGGTGAAGCTGACGCGGGGATACGGATTTGTACCTTTGTCTCGGGAAAAAGCGGCCAGACACGCTCAAAAACGCGTGGCGGCTGGTTATGTTAATCTTTATCCGGCATTTAAAAAGGACGAATGACAGGGATAACAAACATCCCTGATCGATAATATTTCACAGCTGTAACGATGATATTTCACAGTTGTAATATAGCTCAGATGCCGGTTCCCCGCGAGCAGGCACTTCAAGATCAAAAGGGCAGCGAATAGGCTCGCTGTCTTGCGCTCCTCACTCACCGATTCGATAGACCTGGCGCGCCGTACCGCTGAATATTTGTTCTTTTTCCTGCGCAGAGCAGCCTTCTGTTATACGTTTGAACATATTCCATACGGTTGCGTAGCTGAATCCCGCCTTGTCTACCGGAAAATTGGAAGAGACCATACAACGGGCGGCACCGAACAATTCTATGCATGGTTCAATGTACGGACGCCATAATCGCGCCAATTGCTCCGACGTGGGTGGCGCTTCTGCCTTCAGGAAATCAAAATTGGCAAGATTCATCAGTACGCCACCCAGCTTCACATAGGCATTCGGGCAACGGGCCAGTTCTGTCATCGAGGCCAGCCAATTGGCATGGTTTTCCTGTTCTCTGCCAGCATAGGAAGAATGACCTACCGGACTACCGCTATGAATCAGGATGATCTTTACTTCAGGATGTGCGCGGGCCAAAGCTGTCACATCCGGAATCTGAGGATGGTAGACGCTGGCATCAAAAGACAGACCTAATTCTGAAAGATGTTTCATCCCTTCCGAAAAGGCTGGCTGCAGGTACAGGTGAGGCGAGTCAGCCGAATAGCTTCCTTTGACGCGTGGGTCTGCATCCCATTTTGCCCTGTGGCGGATACCTCGCAAACGTCCTTTTGCGGCGTCAATATGAGCCAGCAGTGCTTCACGGCTTAATTCCCCCTGGGTAAGATCTGCAAAGGCAACAATCGCCGGCGCAATGTCAGTTGTGATGCCGTGCGGCCGACGTGCAGTCAATTCGGTGATATACCGGGTTTCGCCTACCGGTTTCAAATGATCCGGGCCTGTCGTGGCATATTGGGTGCCGCATTCAACAAAAACACTGGCTTCTATCCGGTGGCCGCAATCCACTATGTCCTTACAAAACTCATTAAGCATATATTCATGCCCATCGAACTCCGATAAGTGAAAGTGCGTGTCAATAATCTTAAGATCAGGTTCCCGGACAGGCTCGGATACAGCGCGGGCGAGCCACGCATCATCAGGCGCATAAATGTTGGGAAAAATGACCTCTTTACTACGATCTGACATATTGATTCCTGATGATGGTTGTGATGGACGCCCGAATTGTTTTCTCGTTAATCCGATACTTTGGTAGACACAGACAAGGCTTCCCATTTGTCCAGTGATTGGCTGACCTGCGCTATGTCTTCGCGAATTTTTGCCAGGCAGTCTTCACCTAATGGCAGGCGCAGCGGCGGTGTATCGGCGTCGACGAGCTGGCAAAGTGCCGGGCCGAATTTATCCGGATCATTGGGTTGGTGACCATGCCTCTCTTGGACATAACCGGCAATTCTTGCGTTGGTACTTGCGTAATCAGGATCCTGAATTTTGTCCGCAACCAGCGAGGGACCTGCAAAGTCGCTGCGAAAGCCGCCTGGTTCAATAATCGTGACATGGATGCCCAAATGAGCAATTTCCTGAGCCAGCGTCTCGGAATATCCTTCAACGGCAAATTTTGATGCGCTGTAGAAGCCAAATCCGGTCGCGCCGCAGAATCCGGCGATAGACGACAGATTGATAATATGGCCAGAACGCTGACGACGCATATAGGGCAAAACGGCATGGGTCATTTCCACCAGGCCGAAGAAGTTGACTTCAAACATGGGCCGGTATTTCTCTGCCGGTGTTGTTTCGGCAACCGAAAGCAGACCATATCCGGCATTATTGACCAGGATGTCGATACGTCCGAAAGCCTGATGTGCTTTCTCGACTACCTCAGCGAATCGGGCATGATCGCGGGCATCCAGATGAAATGAGCGTAATTGTTCAGGATATTGCGCGGCAAGATCATGCTTGCCATCTGCGGCAAGCACAGTAACCACGACCTGATCGCCACGCTCCAACGCTGCTAACGCGGTTGAGCGACCCAGACCTTTGTCTGCACCTGTGATAAGCCAGGTGCGCGGTTGATTTTTTGACATGTTGACTCCTTATAATGTCAGTATCGGTTCATGAAACAATTTTTCTTGGCCGGAAATGCCTGATTCCGCTTCGCCCGTCGTATCAGACGTACGTTTTCGTACGTATTCGGCCATTTCGCCGACCACGCCTCGACGAAACAGCAGCACGCAAAGCACGAATACCGTGCCGGTAAGGACGGGTGTTGGCAGATCGGATGTAGCCAACACGCTCTCCAGCGCGACAACGATACCGGCGCCTATTAATGGCCCGAAGAACGTGCCAATGCCGCCGAGCAGCGCCATCAGTACCACGAGTCCTGAAAGATGGAAGCTCACATCGTCCAGCGATGCATTCTGAAATACCAGCACTTTCATTGCACCTGCCAGCGCTGCGAGCATTGCTGAAATAATAAAGACCGTGAGCTTGTAGCGGGAAACGGTATAACCAAGGGAAACGGCGCGGTCTTCCTGCTCTCTGATCGCAAGCAGGATATGGCCGAACGGTGAATTGATGGTGCGCCAGACGACAAACATGCCGAGTATAAAGAGCACTAATACAAAGGCGTAAATGGCAATAGGGTCGCGAAGATTGACCAGGCCAAGCAAATATCCACGTGCTATCCCTTGCAGGCCGTCTTCGCCACCGGTAAAGGGTGCCTGGTGTGCGATAAAGCTGATTACCTGAGATAATGCAAGTGTAATCATTGCAAATTCGATACCTTTGCGCCGTATCGCCAGTGCTCCCATCACGCTTCCGATCAGGGCTGCAACAATCACAGAAAACCCAATACCAAGCAGAGGATCAACGCCCCAGGCCTTGATTGCATAGCCAGTGAGATAGGCGCCGATACCCAGAAACGCGGCATGCCCGAGCGACAGCAGTCCGGCATAACCCATCACAAGATTGAAGGCTGCGGCGAACAGGGCGTAGCACATCAGTTTCATGACGAAGACCGGATACACAAACCACGGTGCGGCAATGAGCAATATCAGGGCGACAATACAACCCAGGACCGTATATCGACTCTTTGGCAGGCCGCTGGTGGCGGCGATGGTAGACGTTGTCATTGTTAAGCTTTCCTTCCCAAAATGCCGCCCGGACGGGCGAGCAGCACGAGTGCCATGATCAGAAATATTGCCAGGCTGGATCCTTCCGGATAAAAGACTTTCGCTATACCCTCAACAATGCCAAGTGCATAGCCAGCAATAATTGATCCCAATATAGAACCCATCCCGCCAATGACCACAACAGCAAAGACCAGAATGACCAGATTTGTCCCCATGTGGGGCGCAACCTGAAAGATGGGTGCGGCCAGCACGCCGGCAAAGGCTGCCAGTGCGGCAGCACCTGCGTATGTCAGCGTAACCAGCATCGGAACATTAATGCCAAAAACCTGTACGAGCGGTGCATTTTCAGTAGAGGAGCGCATATACGCGCCCAACCGGGTACGTTCGATGAAGAACCAGGTGGCGATACACATGACGATGGAAGCCACAATGACCCATAGCCTGTAGATCGGAATAAAGCCTATACCCAGATCAACACCACCACGCAACAGGGCAGGGGACGGATAGGGTTTGGCGGAGGATCCAAACCAGTACTGGAACATGCCTTCGACGATCAATGCAATGCCGAAGGTAAGCAGGAAGCCATAAAGTGGGTCAAGCCCGGCCAGACGCGACATCATCACGCGTTCAATAAGCATGCCGAAGCAGGCGACGACCAGCGGGATAATAACGAGCGCAGCCCAGTAGTTCATACCCAGCTGCTGTAGCGCCAGCCAGGCCAGAAACGCACCCAGCATATACAGCGTACCATGCGCAAAATTAATGACATGCAGCATGCCGAAAAGTACCGCAATACCGAGAGACAACATGGCGTAAAAAGAGCCATTGATCAGCCCGACTAATAATTGTCCAAAAACAATTTCCACGATTACACTCCCAGATAACGATCAAGCACGTCGGGCTGACGATTCAGTTCTGCAAGGGTCAGGGTTTCAGCCAGTTTGCCGTTCTCCATCACATAAAACCGGTCAGCGAGCTTCTTTGCAAAGCGGAAGTTTTGTTCAACCAGCAAAATGGTGTACCCGAGCGATTTGAGTTTTTTTAACAGATCGCCGATTTCCTGCACGATGACGGGTGCCAGGCCCTCGGTTGGCTCGTCAAGAAGGAGAATGCGTGCGCCACTTCTCAAAACGCGCGCGATAGCCAGCATCTGCTGTTCGCCACCGGACAATTTGGTGCCCTGGCTGTGGCGCCGTTCCTGCAGGTTGGGAAACAGCCGATATATTTCCGCAACGGTAAAGGCACTGTCTGCGTATTGTGGGAGCAGGCGAAGATTTTCTTCTACAGACAGCGTGGAGAATATTCCACGTTCCTCGGGAACATACCCTATACCCAATGGCGCCAGCTTGTGGATAGGGCTTTTGATTGTTTCCCTGCCTCTCAGGCGGATAGAGCCGGACCGGCGAACCAGCCCCACAATACTGCGCAGGGTGGTGGTTTTGCCAGCGCCATTGCGTCCCAGCAGGGTGACAGTTTCTCCTTCTGAAACGTGCAGCGCAATATTATCAAGAACATGGCTGTCGCCATACCATGCGTTGAGCGACTCGATCTGTAATGCGGGTGAAGAATGCGTCATGGTCAGTTTTCCTCCTCAGTGCCGATATATGCCTCGCGTACCAGAGGATTTTCCGAGACCTCGTCATAACGGCCTTCTGCAATCACAGACCCGCGCTGCAATACCGTGATTGCATCGCACAGGCTGCGCACGACCGATAAATTGTGTTCGACCATTAATACCGTGCGTCCCTGGGACACCTTTTGAATCAGCTCCGCAACCCGGTCAATATCTTCATGTGCCAGCCCGGCCATAGGCTCATCAAGCAGCAATAGCTTAGGTTCGAGCGCCAGCGTCGTCGCCAGTTCCAGAATGCGTTTTCGCCCATAGCTCAGATGGGTTGCAAGTGTGTCACGGTATCGCGTGAGATTGACGGCTTCCAGCAATTGTTCTACGCGTTCGTCCAGCTGTCGCAGCGCAGAGTCGGAACGCCAGAACTGGTGAGCAAGACCGGCCTGTCTTTGCAGCGCAACGCGAACATTTTCATGCACGCTTAATTTTGCGAATACAGACGAAATCTGAAACGAACGTACCAGACCACGCCGGGCGACGGCTTCTGCGCTTATGTTTGTGATATTCACACCCTCAAATTCAATTTTTCCCTGCGTGGGCGTGATAAAGCCGGTCAGAAGATTGAACATCGTGGTTTTGCCTGCGCCATTCGGTCCGATCAAGGCATGAATACTGCCTGTACGAACAGAAAGATTGGCATTTTTGACGACCACAAACCCGTGGAACTGCTTGGTTAGCCCGCTAGCGACCAATATCGGCTTCGCCAAATTCGGATTCGTCTCGGGAGTTAATCTCTCTGGCGGATCACTCAATGCGGAAAGGGAAGGCATGGCCATTGCCTGATGCCAGTATAACGGTAGCATTCAATAGTCTCCTGGTATGGCATTGATGCGCAATGCCATATGTGATTATTCTGCGAACAGATTATTTATGTACCAGCGGGCATTCGCTCTGTTCAAGCGGTATATTGGCCTGGTCACCCGGAATGACGCGAATCACATTTGAATAATCGCCGTCACCTTTGGATTGATCAGGAGACTTGACGCTGACATGATACAAATCATGGGCCATAATTCCATCCGGGCGTAAATGGCCGTTGGCAGCAAAGGCATCGTTAATCTTCATTTTTCTCATTTGTGCCATCACCGCATCGGCATCGTCTGTATCAATTTCATCGATTGCTTTCAGATACGTTCTGACGGAAGAATAGGTGGCCGCCTGCAATTCAGTAGGTGCGCGATTCTTGTTTTTCTCCATGAACGCATTACCCCAGTCAAGCGCAGCGTCATCCCTGTACATTTCATAACGGGAGACAAATTGCAGCCCCTGCATGTCATCCAGCCCTGTAGACTTGACTACATCTTTGGTGAGTGCGTCGCCAAACAGTTTTATATCAGGTGTGATGCCGAATTCTCGTGCCTGACGTATCACTGTGGCCATGTCCGAGCCGGCATTGGCCAGCATAATGGCATTGGCACCCGATGCTCGCGCTTGCAATAGGTAGGAGCTGAAGTCGGTTGTATTAAGCGGGTGACGAACTACGCCTACGATCTTGCCTCCTGCGGCTTCGACAGATTGACGAAACATATCTGTGATGGACTGACCCATGGCGTAGTCCACAGCGATGATAAAGAATTTATCCGTGCCATCCTGAACCATCTTCTTGTCTACAAGGTTGTAAGCCGTTGCCCTGGTGGTGTATTGCCATTGTGCCGAACGATTGGTACATGCCTTCCCGGTAATGTCTGATGAAACCGAGTTGTGCAAGACAAGTTTTTTGCGATCAACGACCAGACTATTTATCGCCAGGCTTACCGCCGAATTCACCACATCCACAATGACATCAACACGGTCCGCATCGAACCACTTTCTTGCCACCGCGGTTCCCACATCGGTTTTATTCTGATGATCGCCGGTCACGATTTCTACCGGAATACCATGTATTTTGTTGCCGAATTCGGCTGCTGCCATTCTGGCAGCGATCGCGGAACCTTCGCCACTCATATCGGCATATAAGCCGTTTCTGTCATTCAGTACGCCAATTCGAATAACGTTATCAGAGTATTTGGCATCTGCAGCGAAAGCGGACGAACCTAGCGTTGCCAAAGCGCTTATTAAAGCGCCTGCCAGCTTTCTGAATCCATATTCTTTCATGTCTTGTCTCCATCAATGATTAAGTATGTTTAGCGTTTTTTTATTCGGGCATTCAGATCGGTGCCGTTCTTTGCAGAACCGTTTTTGTGACCATGTAAGCGTCCAGACTGCTGGCTCCGCCTTCCCGACCGATTCCGCTGTCTTTTACTCCCCCAAAGGGCGCATCCGCACCGGGTGCGCCGAAATGATTGATTGACAGCACGCCACACTCGAGTTCCTCGCTGATTCGGGCGGCATCGGCAAGGGAATTGGTAAATGCATATCCGGAAAGGCCCAGTGGCAGACTGTTGGCAATCTTTAAAGCCTGATCCAGATCGTTGACCGGCATACATAGTGCTAACGGTCCAAAGGGCTCGTGGCTCATGGCCATTGCCTTTAAAGGAATGTCGGACAGAACGGTCGGCGCATAGAAATGCCCCTGTTCGCCCAGAGGATAGCCACCAGCAGCCACATTGGCGCCGTGTTCCTTCGCATCCAGAACCAGTTTCTCTATTTCTGCGACACGGCGGCGATTCATCAGCGGTCCCATCTGTACGCCGGGCTCAAAGCCGTCGCCCACCCGGATACTTCCGGCCGCGTTTGCGAGCGACCTGACGAATTCCTCATAAACGGTATGATGGATAAGGAATCGTGTCGGGGACGCACATATTTGCCCGGCCATCCGCATTTTGGATGCGCAGGCTACTTGTGCAATGGCAGTGGCATCAACACCTTCTCCGATCAGCACGGGCGCATGTCCCCCCAGCTCCATGATCGCAGGCTTCATTGCTGCGCCGGCCAGCCGTGCCAGTTGCTTACCGACAGGGACAGAACCGGTGAGTGTGATCATCCGGATCGCAGGGGAGGCGATCAGTACCGACGAAATGGTTGCCGGATCTCCGTGTACGAGTTGCAGCACACCCGGCGGTAACCCCGCATCGATAAAGCACTGAGCCAGCAGATATGCCGCTCCGGGTGTTTCCTCCGCGGGTTTGAGAATGACAGAACACCCGGCAGCAAGCGCGCCGCTGAGCTTGCGCGCCGGTGAGCTGATGGGTACGTTCCACGGCGTAAAGGCGGCAACGGGGCCAATAGGCAGTTTGAGCAGATGGCGCTGCATTTGCGGCCCGGACGGCATGATATCGCCATAGACGCGCAGGGCCTGTTCGGCATCCCATTCAAGAAATGAACTCGCTCGCATGACTTCAGCCCGGCTATCGGCCAGTGGCTTGCCTTGCTCAAGGGTAATCGTATGGGCAATTTCCTCTTTGCGTTCAAGCATCAGGACCATGGCGTCTTTAATGATGCGCGCACGCACTTCCGGCTGGGTTGTCCGCCACCGTTCAAATCCTTTGCTGGCAGCGGCGAGCGCATCGTTCAAATCTGCTACGCTGGCGCACGGGACAGTGCCGAGCAATTGTTCATTACTGGGGTTGAAGACCCTGAAGTCGGACTCACGCTCATAAATCCATTTGCCATTGATATGCAGGCCGACTCGAGGGTAGGGCATGGGTTTGATTTCGCTTTGCTGGGTGGCGACGGCTGCTTTCATAAACTGAATTCCTTCTGTCTTTCGGGTTCTGTCAACGGGAAGATGGGCATCGCGGCAGCAATGCCACAGTAGCCATGTTCTCCTATCATCAGGGCTCTATACGCAATTATTGTGCCAGTTCTGATTGGCAGTAAGCTCGCCAATAGAGCGTCGCCGTCGTGAGCAATACTGTGTTTGATTGTCCGGGCATAAGACACATTTTGTCGGTGCGCTGCCGGATGATGGTAAACGCAGATATTTTCAACCGATCCGGATGAATCGTTCGATGTGTATTCGATCATGCGTAAATAGTGTCTTCGTGAATACACTGACTGTATTTGAGAAGACACAATATGTCGTTGATGACGGAGGAATGGTCGCTATCGGCCAGCCTGACAATGACGGAGCATGTCGTGAACGGCGACGCGACAGGACAATGGGCATAAAGAAGTGGGCAGAGCGGGCCGTGGCAGCCTAATGCCCAAAGCAGAGTGGCGGGATCACGGCCGCAAGGTCGAAGGATCCCGCGCTGATAACGGGGTGCTAAACGTCCAAAAGATCCAGTTCAGCCAGTTTTTTATACAGATGAGAACGTGAGATTCCCAAATGCTCAGCGGTTTTCTTTTTATTGCCGTCAAAGCGCAGCAATGTTTCTTTGATCATGTCCAGTTCGATCCGCGCCTTCGCCTGATGGACATCGACGTGTTTACCTGATTTGTCGGCAGCGGCAGCTGGTACCAGTTTGTGATAATCATGTTCCAGGGCGCTCAGATCGTTCGAGGACTGCAGCTCCAGCGGAACCTCGCAGTCTTCGCAGCGGATTTCGTTCTGCTCGGAAAAGATGGCCGCGCGCTCGATTGTATGCTGCAACTGGCGAACATTTCCCGGCCAGGGCAGGGACTGCAGATAGGCAATGACACCAGGACCAAAATATTTGCCCTGTACATTGTGGCGCCGCATGAACCGCTCCAGAAATGTCTGGGCAAGAATAGGTACATCTTCAAGCCTGTCACGCAGTGAAGGGATTTTGATCGTGACTGCGCTGATCCGGTAAAACAGATCCAGCCGGAATTCGCCGGTATTGAGCATTTGATGAAAATCCCGGTTGCTGGCGGAAATCAGGCGGAAATTGGAACGTCGCTGCGTGCTGCTGCCCACGCGCTGGAAAGTCCCATCCTGCAGCGTACGCAGCACTTTTACCTGTATTTCGAGTGGCATATCACCAATTTCATCCAGAAATAACGAGCTGTTGTCTGCCTGTTCGAACTTTCCGGAACGTCCGCGTTTTTCTGCTCCGGTAAACGCACCGCCTTCGTACCCGAACAATTCGGCTTCTACCAGATTGCCAGGGATTGCAGCCGCATTGACCAGGACCATATCCTTATGGCCTTTCGGGCTCAGGTGATGAATAGCATGGGCGACAAGATCCTTGCCGACACCGCTTTCGCCAACGAGAAGCACGGAAACGTCCAGCGGCGCGATCTTCTTGATCTGCTCTTTCAGCTTTCTGATGGAGTCGCTTTCTCCGACGATGGCTTCCATTCCCTGACCGTTGCCACGCAGACGCGGCAATTCACGTTCATAGAAGCTGATTTCCTGACGCAGGCGTCTGATTTCTTCACTCAATGCTTCCAGGGCTGAAGGGCTTTTGAACATGACCTGGCCCATGGCACCCATGATCTGGCCATCGGCATCCACGATTGGTCTGCGACTGACGACCCGGACCGCACCGCGCATATGATGCACTTGTCCTACTTCAGTTTTTCCCGAACGCAAGACACCGGCAAGTCCGCTATTTTCTATGATCTTGCCCGCCTCCTGCCCGGAGGCGCCACCCCGGGACAGCCCAAAGAATTTTTCATGTACCGGGCTCATATAGAGGATGCGTGCCTGCTTATCCACAACTGTGATGGCCTCATAAGGATCCGTGATGAAATGGCGAAGGATGTTTGCGGCAAAATCAACTGAGCTGACAAATTCGAATAAAGGATCGCCATGGTCTGCGCGATATAGCACAAAACATCCGGCTCCGGCAGAGGCATAGGACACCACCGTGATGGGTTCGTTGACATCCTTGAGGGTAAACATCGCCGAAACCGGCGTGGTTGCGCGGTTTTTCCATAAGGCGGATAGTTTTTCCTGAATATGTGCGTCGTGTCCAGTACCCGACGCGAAGACGACAGCGCAGTCAGCATTCAAAATGAGTACGCCATTACGGTTAGCTGCGACTGGATTGCTGTTTTCTGTGTACATGTCTTCAATAGTCTCCGTTAATGTGTCCTTTTGCAAAACATAATGGACATATCGCGAACACTTTAGCACCTTGGTCTTAGAAGGCAATAAGGGGTATCCCTCTGTTGGCATGACTTTTGCGTGTAACGCTCTATAACGCATATGAGCAACATCGAGAGGACAATCAGATATGCTGAGCAATCATGCCCACGCGCCATTTAATTCACTGCCCAAAATTGAAAAATCGGAGGGGCAGAGCCTGCTCAGGGGGATGCGGGTTGTAGACCTGACTACCTCCATTGCCGGTCCTTACGCCACCCAATTGCTTGCCGATCTGGGCGCAACTGTTTACAAAATAGAAAAACGGGTTGTCGGAGATGACGCTCGTCATTGGGGGCCTCCGTTTATTCATGGAGAATCGCCCTGGTATTTAAGTGTCAATAGAAACAAGCATAGTCTGGCACTTGATTTACTTCATCCTGATGGACAGAAAGTACTGGATCAGTTGCTTGAGCAATGCGATGTTCTGGTGGTGAACTTGGTGGAGTCCGTTCAGAAAAAGCTTGGCATTGATTATGCGCGCCTGAGCGAGCGATTCCCGAAATTGATTCACGCTTCGTTAACGGGATTCGGGCTGGAAGGAGCGCGTAGTCATCTGCCATGCTATGACCTGATTGCCGAAGGATACTCCGGGGTAATGGACTTGACCGGCGAACGTGACAATGATCCGCAGAAGGTGGGCACACCCGCTGCCGATTTGCTGGCTGGTCAGGATGTCGCCCTCGCGGTACTTGCAGCCTATATTGAGCGCGAACGCAGCGGCAAAGGCGCGCGGCTTGATGTGTCCATGCAGACCAGCATGACCCGCTTCATGGCTCCGCGTCTGGCATCGTATTTGAGTTCCGATGAGTTGCCGCGTCGCTCTGGCGGTAAAGATTCAGTGATCGCGATTTATCAGGTATTTAACACGGCCGACCAGCAGATTTCACTTGGCCTGGGGAATGACGCCATTTGGCGCCGCTTCTGGATCGCACTGGCGCAGCCGGAGACAGGTGAAGATGAGCGTTACGGCTCTAACGCAAAACGCCGCGAACACAGGGACGAAATCGTCTCGAAGATTGCACAAGTGCTGGCAACAAAGACCCGGGAGGAATGGCTGACTATCTTTGAGCAGCACCGTATACCTGCAGGCCCAATCAATTCACTTGAAGATGTAGCCCGGGATCAGGCGCTATTGGACAGCGAATTTCTTTATCAGGTCGATAGCAGCTCGGGAGCTGTCCCGCAAATCGGATTGGGGATCGCTATTAACGGTAATCAATCGGTCCACCGGAAAGCACCGCCGGCGCTGGGAGAAGATACGGAAGCCATTCTGGCTGAGGTTCTCTGCATGTCGCAGGACGACATCAACAATCTAAAACAATCGGGCGCCATTTGACGGGTATAGGACCCAGGATTTATATAAGGGAAGCGTAATGAATACGATACTGACTTTGCACGAACCGCAGACTGCGCGCAAAAATTATCTTAATGGTGTATGGCACACCGATACACTTTATTCACTGGTCGGTGAGCATGCACGCATACGCCCTAATGCGTGTGCTTTGCGCGACCCCTATCGCCGGCTGACCTGGCGTGAGGTCCTGACCAGTGTAGACAGTATCGCTGCCCAACTGCATCAGGGCGGACTGCGCCAGGGTGATCGCGTAGCCATCTGGCTGCCGAACCGGATTGAAAGTGTGTTGATATTTCTGGCGTGCTCACGCAATGGTTATGTATGCTGTCCATCGCTGCATCAGAATTACACCGTTGCAGATGTGGTCAAATTGCTGTCCCGCATCCGTTGCAAAGCCTTGTTTACGCAGGCTGCTTACGGCGCCGATTCTGATCGCCATTCCATCCTGGAACAGGCTGCAAACATATCCACGCTCAAACAGCTGTATGCGCTGAAACCTCAGGGAGAGGACAAAGACGATAGTTCTTTACCCGAGGGCGTGCTGGCGTTTCCAGACCATCTTCAGAGTGTAGGGATCACCAGCGCGGCTGTGCCGGACCCGGACAAAGTGGTTTATCTCGCGTTTACATCGGGAACGACGGGCGAGCCAAAAGGCGTGATGCACAGCGATAATACTTTGCTGGCTAATGGCCGGGCACTGGTGAGCGATTGGAAACACGATGCACAAACCGTATTGCTCACGCTCAGTCCCATGAGTCATCATATCGGTACTGTTGCGATGGAACAATCGTTGATCGCCGGAATGGAGCTTGTGATCCATAATCCGGTTGTGTACCCGTCGTCTCTGGACTGGATTCTTGAAACTGGTGCTACCTATGTGATGGGCGTACCCACACATGCAATGGATATTCTGAGCGTATTGCGCGAACGTGGACTGGATCGTCTGGGCAATGTGAACGTTTTTTATATGGCAGGCGCACAAATTCCCACCGAGGTCGCGCAGAAATTCCTGGATCTTGGCATTAAGCCACAGAATGTATATGGCATGACCGAAAACGGTTCGCACCAATATACGCTGCCTACAGACGACAGCAACACCATTGTGACAACCTGCGGACGCGCCTGCAACGGTTACGAAATCCGCATATTCAAGCCTGATAATCCAGACGAAGAAGTTGCTCCGGGTGAGACAGGCGAGATTGGTGGCAAGGGAGCCGTGCTGACGCTCGGCTACTACGACAATCAGGACGCCACCGAGAATTCGTTTAATTCAACCGGCTGGTTTTTAAGTGGTGATCTGGGACGCCTGGATGAGCACGGATGCCTGCATGTCATGGGACGAAAAAAAGATCTGATCATTCGTGGTGGACACAATATCTATCCCTCGCAAATCGAGGAGCTTGCCCATCAGCATCCGTCAGTTCTGAAATCCGCAGCGTTTCCCATTCCGGATGCAAGACTGGGGGAAAAAGTCTGCCTGGCGATCATTGCTGATCCCGGCACGGTGCTGGAGGCTACCGAGGTACTACAGCACCTTCACGATGCGGGCCTTTCCAAGTACGACATGCCTGAGTACTACCTGCAGATGGACGCGTTTCCGCTAACCCCTAGCGGCAAAATTCTGAAACGGGAGCTGGTTGAATGGCAGCAACAGGGACGTATCACGCCGCAACCTGTTCGCTGGAAAGCCGCTGCAGCCGCTAAGCAACAAGGAGTATCGGCATGACAGTCTCATTGACATTTGTTGATCAGATCGCGCATATCAATTTATCCCGCCCCAAAGCCCTGAATGCATTGAGTTTTCAGATTCTGAGCGAGTTCAGGGACGTCCTGGTCCAGGTTGAGGAATCCGAGGCGCGCGCACTGGTGATCACCGGTGAAGGAGATAAAGCATTCTGCGCGGGTGCCGATATTCCTGAGCTCATTGGCAGGCCCTTGATGAGGGAACTGGAGGGGGCACAACTAGGGCAGGAAGTGTTTCAGGCTTTGGCACAGTTAAAAATCCCTTCTGTTGCCGTCATTCATGGCTATGCATTTGGCGGGGGCCTGGAGCTGGCACTGGCCTGCACGTTCCGTGTCGCGACCGATCATGCCCGCATGGGACTGCCGGAAGTCAAACTCGGACTGATCCCCGGCTACGGTGGCACGCAACGTTTACCACGACTGGTTGGCGAGGGAAGAGCGCTCGAGCTGGTCATGTCGGGCCGAACTGTCTATGCCGAAGAAGGTGAGCGGATCGGGCTGGTAAACAAAATCGATAACGAAGGGTCGCCATTGGAAATCGGCATGCGCTTTTTACAGCCCATGCTCAAGCATAGCCTGTGCGCCCTGTATTTTGCACGCGAGGCGGTGCAGCGTGGTATGCAGGCCGATATCACAAATGGCTTGCGGATTGAACGCGATCTGTCGACGCTGGCCTATCGTAGCGACGATGCGTCAGAAGGGCTGCAGGCATTCATCGACAAACGAACCCCGAATTTCAAGGATTGTTGAGCTATGAAAAAAGAACTGATTTTTGTCACGGGCGCCAGCCGCGGCATTGGTGCAATGATTGCGCTTGCACTGGCTGAGCGTGGTTTTGAGGTGGGTTGCCTGTCGCGGTCTGGTGATTTGCCGAAGGTGGGCGAGGTTGCCAAGGAAATCTCGGCGCGCTGGCATGCAGCGGCATGTGATGTGATGGATGATAGTGGGCTGGCTGCAGCCATGTCGGAATTGTGCGAGCGGTTACAAGTTCCTGTGGCCGGGCTGGTCAACAATGCCGGCTTGCATACGGAACAGCCGACCATTGATTTACCCATGGATGAGTTCCGCAGGCTTATGGATGTGAATGCGGTCTCGGTCCTGCGCACCAGTCAGCTGGTTCACCCATTGCTGGTCGCAAACGGTGGTGGTGTGATCGTTAATATAGGTTCGTTCTACGACAAACTGGGCGTCAAGCGCAATGTCTCTTATTGCGCGTCCAAGGCGGCTGTTGGTGCGATTACGCGCTGTCTGGCGGTCGAATGGGCGCGCGATGGTATCCGCGTGATTGATGTGGCCCCAGGCTATATAACGACCGACCTGAATCGCGAGGCGATGGAAAGTGGGCCATTGCGTGCCTATCTGGAAAAGCGCATTCCGCGCAAGAGCCCGGGCCAGGCCAGCGATGTGGCAACACTGGTCGCGTCCTTATTTCAGGAACAGTTGCAGTTCCTGAGCGGAGAAACCATCTACCTGGATGGCGCGCAGAGCGTGTCGGTATGAAGAAAACAGATATCAAATGGCGGCAGGAAACAGACCAGCCTAAGGAGCAAGTATGAATATTCTGGAAAGCATAGATGCAGGCTTGCCCTGGTCTGATGAAGAACAAATGTTGCTGGACTCGGTCCAGTCAGTATGCGATACGCTCATTCAGCCGCATGCGGCGGCTTATGACAAGAACAGCGAGTTTCCCTGGGACAATATTCGCGCTATTAACGAGCTGGGGCTCAATGCCATGTTCATCCCCGAGCAATACGGTGGCATGTTGCTGTCGTATCGCTGCTATCTGGCTTGTGTGCGGCAGATTTCCAAGGCATGCGCGGCAACCGGCATTATCTGGGCGACGAATTTCCATGCTATCAAGCCGGTCATTCAATTTGGCTCGGATGCACTCAAGTCCAGGGTTTTGCCACGTGTGGCCGAAGGTGCGCTGGCCGCGCTTGTGATTACCGAGCCGTCGGCCGGGTCCGATGCGACTGGAATGAAAACCCAGTTTCGGGAAGAGGGCGATCAGATCGTTGTTGATGGTCAGAAAATATTCATCAGCAATGGTGATGTCGCTGATTTTTATGTGGTTTTCGGCAAATGGGCCGGTGTTGACAGCGCCAGAGATGCGATCAGCGCCGTGGTGATTGAGAAGGGAACACCCGGGCTGACAGTGACGGGTACCGAACACAAAATGGGTACGCGTGCCTCCGGCACCGCATCGCTTTCATTTGAGGGCGTAAGAATCCCGAAAGAAAATCTGCTGGCACCTGCCGGCCAAGGATTGTCGGTACTGCTCACATCCCTGAATAAATCCCGCCCCAGTGTTGCCGCGCATGCGTTGGGTATCGCACGAGCTGCCTTCGAGGACGCCATTGCCTATATCAACGATCGGCGCCAGTCCAATCGCCGTATTCTGGAATTTCAGGGCGTGCAATTTATGGTGGCGGATCTGGCGGCCGAACTGGTCCTGTGTGAGCGCTGGTTGTGGCATGTGGCCGAGCTGGTCGATTCGGGCAAAGACGATATGGGCATTGAAGCATCGGTACTTAAGCTGAAAGCAACCGATCTGGCCATGCGTATTACTACAGATGCGGTGCAGTTGCACGGCGGATATGGATATTGTCAGGACTTTCGTGCAGAACGGCTGATGCGTGATGCCAAGATCACTCAGATCTGGGAAGGCACCAATCAGATCCATCGGCAATTGATCGGGCGCAGTTTTTTGAAAAAGGAAGTGAAATGAGCGAGATTAAGACAGTAGGTGTTGTCGGTAGCGGCACGATGGGTACCGGCATTGCAATCGTGATTGCACGGGCCGGATTCAAAACAATTGTGCTCGATACCCGAGAGGAGGCGCTGGAAAACGCCCGTCAGCAGGCGGCCGGATTTTTGCAAAAATCCGTTGCCAGGGGAAAACTCAAAGAGGGCCAGGACGTTGAGATCATGCAGCAGTGGACCGGTACGACCCGTGCCGAAGACCTGGCCGAGTGCGATCTGGTTATTGAGGCCATTTTTGAAGACCTGAAGGTCAAGCACGAACTGTTTTCCAAACTGGACAAGATCTGCCCGCCGCATACACTTTTTGCATCCAATACATCTACCATTTCGATTACTGAAATCGCCGGTGGCAGTGGCCGGCCGGATAAAGTCGCGGGCATGCACTTTTGCCTGCCGGCGCAATTGATGAAACTGGTGGAAATGTCGCCGGGCCTGACCACATCGGATGAAACATCCAACCGTTTGTGGGCATTTACCGAAGCGTTGGGGCAAAAGCCTGTCAAAACACGGGATACGCCGGGATTCATCCTTAATTATTTTCTGATCCCCTGGCATAACGACGTCATCAATATGGTGGATCAGGGTGTGGCCGAGCCGGCAGATATTGATCGGGCCGTCAAGACCGCGCTGGGTTATCCCTTAGGTCCATTGGAATTACTGGATATGGTGGGCATGGACACGCAGAAGCTCTTGTCTGAAGCCATGTACGGGCTGACCAATGAACCACGTGCCGCGTGCCCAACACTGGTCAAGCGCATGATCGGCGCGGGCAAGCTCGGGCGCAAGACCGGAGAGGGCTTTCATAGTTATCAGAATAACAAAATATTCGGAGCGTAATACGATGAGTTATCAAATCATTGAGCGTGGCGAAAGCCAGTCATTTCCACAGAGCCACCCGTTCCTGGAAGCTGCGCAAGCGCAGAGTCAGGATAGGGTGTTGATCGGTAGCGATGCCGGTCGGGCCTGGGTGGAGCACTCGGAGCAGTTTAAAAACGCTACTTTTATTGCAATTGAGCTAGGCATCGAATGCCTTGGGGAGCATATCGGCGAAGACGATGGTCCCGCTAATGTCGTGGGATTTGCACGTTTTCGACTGGGCGATGCGGAGCCGACCAATCTCGTAGAGCTGGTCAAAAAACCGTATACCGACGAGGCTGCGCTTGCGGCCGCACGTCAGGCATTCGAGGCCGCAGGCCTGACTGTTGCGGTTTGCAATGATTTCCCGGGCAGAATTCTGAACCGGCTGGTGCGTCCGTACTACAACGCTGCGTTACGTCGTTTGGATGAAGGTCTGGCCAGTGCTGCTGACATGGACAAAACCTTGTGTCTGGGACTGGGTTACCCCGAAGGTCCTATTTCACTGCTGAATCGTACAGGTCTTCACCATCACTATGAAGTTAGCAAACAACTTTTCGACGCACTGGGACAGGAACCCTATGCGCCGGCTCGCAGAGCACGGGTAGCCTGGGTCAGACACCAGCGTGGTGTCAGTGATCAGACTGCGGACGCAAGTAATGGGAGTACCCATGGCGCAACCACTTGAGGGTATCCGGGTACTGGATTTGAGTACGTTGTTGCCCGGTCCCATGTGTACGCTCCTGCTGGCCGAGGCGGGGGCCGATGTGATCAAACTGGAACGGGCTGCAGGCGATGAAATGCGCAGTTACTCACCGAAGTTCGGTGCTGATAGCGTGAATTTTGTCTTGCTCAATCGTGGCAAGCGATCCATTTGTATGGATTTGAAAGATAAAGAGGACCGTGCGCAGATTCTGGAACTGGTCAAAGACGTGGATATACTGGTCGAACAGTTTCGACCCGGCGTCATGCAGCGTCTGGGGCTGGACTATGCATCCCTGGCTCGGGTAAATCCGCGGCTGATCTATTGCTCTATCACCACGTATGGCCAAAGCGGACCCAAGGCACTCAGGGCATCGCATGACCTGAATTTTCAGGCGGAGACCGGCATGCTGGCCCTGAGTACAGATGCACAGGGCTCGCCCGTGGTGCCGCCAACGCTGACCGGCGATCTGGCTGGCGGTACCTATCCGGCACTGTTCAATATTCTGCTGGCGTTGCGTCAACGCGATATCGACGGCGAGGGACAACATCTGGATATAGCCATGACCGATAACCTCTTTACACTCATGTACTGGGGTCTGGGCAATGGCTGGGCCGAAGGCCAATGGCCACGGCCGGGCAACGAGCTGGTCACCGGCGGTTCCTTGCGTTATGCCATCTATCGTACGGCGGACAATCGCTTTTTGTCGGTCGCTCCTTTGGAAGAAAAATTCTGGCGCCGATTTGTTGAGCTGATCGATTTGCCGGCACTGGCTGAAGAAAAGGACGAAACATACGCGCGAAACGAAGTAACCCGAATGCTGCTGACTCAGCCCGCTTCGTACTGGATGGCGCGTTTTGAGAACGAGGACGTTTGTGTTTCGGAAATAGTCAATCTTGAGCAAGCAGTACAGGATCCCCATTTTCAGCAGCGTGGTCTGTTCGAACAACAGGTGCGCAGCAAAGAAGGGCGAACATTGACGGCGCTACCGGTGCCTGTGTGTCCGCAATTTCGTTCCGAACATGCGCTGGTGCCTTCTCCTGGCCTGGGAGAACACACAAGTGATATTCTGAACGAAATATTAAGTAGAGGTAAACAACAATGAAAGCCGTCGTTATTCATGAGTTTTGTGAACCGGAAAAGTTGACGATAGAAAACGTGGCAGATCCCATCCCTGGTAACGACGAGGTACTGGTTGCTGTGCAGAGCGCCGGGGTCAATTACCCGGATACGCTGGTTATTAGCGGAAAGTATCAAAATTTGCCTGAGCTTCCTTTTGTTCCGGGCAAGGATGCCGCCGGAACCGTCGTGGCAACGGGCGCCGATGTCACAGACCTGCGCGTAGGAGACCGGGTAATGACCCAGGTAGAATTCGGCGCGTTTGCGCAGCGCGTGGTAACCACTGCAGATAACTGCCATGTCTTGCCGCAGAGCATTTCTTTTGCTGAAGCTGCCGCTATGGGGCTGGTATATCAGACGGCTTATTTTGCACTGGTCGTGCGAGGCCAGTTCAATGCTGGTGATGTGGTACTGGTTAATGGTGCCGCTGGCGGGGTTGGCAGCGCAGCCATTCAGCTGGTGAAGGCGCTGGGTGGTATTGCACTGGCCGGCGTCATGAATGACGATCAGGCACAGACGGCTCGTGAGTCTGGTGCTGACCATATTATCGATCTGGCTGCACCGAATCTGCGTGAATCGCTCAGAGAACAGGTTTATCGATGTACCAACAATCAGGGCGCAGATATTGTTCTGGACCCGCTGGGCGACGACATCTTTGATGCAGCCATCCGCGCCGTTGCCTGGAGCGGGCGCCTGGTCGTAATCGGCTTTGCCGCCGGACGGATTCCGACGGTCAAGGTCAATTATCTGCTGGTTAAGAATATTTCGGTGCTGGGGCTGCAGTGGAGCGATTATCGAGACAGGCAGCCGGATTTGGTACGTGAGGTTCAACAAAAACTTTATGCCTTGCATGCCGAGGGTAAGCTGCGTCCGCCGATTACCGATGTTGTATCAGTCGACCAGATTGCATTGCCCCTGCGCATTCTTGCTGACGGGAAGGGTAAAGGGAAGTATATATTGCAGATGGAATAGCCAGCCGTTAAGCTGACATACAGCCGTCTGGTATCTTTCAGTCTTATCCAGACAATTTTTTTGTGCCGGCATATATCGCCGGCACTATTTTCTGTTGTCCTGCCTTACGACTTTTTCACCAGTGGACATGTGCTCTCTGCGAGCGGGCGCCAGGCCTCTGCTGCCGGGATTGTAGAGCGGATTTTCAATAGATCCCATTCACCCTTGGACTCGGCCGGCTTTTTGACTTCCGCAAGATACATGTCATAAACCATCCGCCCGTCGGCCCGAATCCTGCCATTATGGGTGTAAAAGTCGTTGATCGGTGTTTTCTTCATTTGCTCGGCGACGGCCAGCGCATCATCATTACCCGCAGCTTTGACGGCATTCAGATACTGGATCGTCGCTGAATACATACCCGCCTGTACCATCGATGGCATGGCCTTTTGCTTCTCATAGAAGCGCTTGGCAAAGGCACGGGTTTCATCGTTCCTGTCCCAATAAAAACCGGTTGTGAAAAGCAGCCCCTGCGCGGCTTCCAGACCCATTCCTTTAACGTCGTTCAAAAAGACCAGCAGAGTGGCCAATTGCTGTCCTGCCTGCGTGATCCCGAACTCATTGGCCTGTCGCACCGAGGTCTGAGTGTCCCGACCTGCATTGGCCAGACCCACAACTTTGGCGCCGGAACTTTGTGCGCGTAACAGATAGGAAGAAAAGTCGGTTGTGTTCAATGGTGCCCGCACCGATCCCAGCACTTTTCCGCCATTGGCCTGCACGACTTTGCTGGTATCACGCTCCAGCGAATGGCCAAATGCGTAGTCAGCGGTAATGAAATACCAGGAATCGCCACCCATTTTGGTTACTGCAGCGCCGGTGCCTTTTGCCAGCGCATACGTGTCGTAAACATAATGAATACCGTAGGGCGAGCAATTTTCATTGGTCAGGGAGGAAGAGGCGGAACCAGCGAATATAGTCAGTTTTTTCTTTTCCACTCCCAGCTTTTGCAGCGCGAGGGCCGAGGCTGAATCGGTCGATTCGATAATCATGTTCACGCCGTCCTGATCGTACCACTCGCGTGCGCGCGAAGAGGTTACATCAACCCGGCTTTGGTAATCGGCAGATAGCAGTTCGATCTTGCGGCCCAACACTTCACCGCCAAAATCGTCAATGGCCATTTGCACGGCTTTTATACCGCCCGGGCCGCCATGAGCGGAGTAAACGCCACCCATATCGACAATGGCGCCAATACGCAGTGGCTGCGTATCCTGTGCTTGCGAGGCCATCGTCCATGAGGTGGCAACGGCTGAAAGTGCAGCCAGCGCCAATATTTTTTTACGGTTCATATGTTGTCTCCAGATATTGTTATTCAATTGAGCCAGCCGCGATCTGCCTAGAAAGGGCAGTCTGGGTTAAATGCAGGACTACGTTTTTCAAGGAAAGCGTCAATTCCTTCCTTGCCTTCCGGACCGGCAAAACCAGTGAATTCAAATGCCAGCGAGGCGTCGAAGATAGGCTGTGCCTGTTTGATCCAGTGATTGAGCATCATCTTGGTCCAGCGCTGGGCAGCGGGTGCGCCTTGCGCCAAACGATTGGCAACTTCAAGCGCCCGTGTCTGCACTTGCTCATCGGGCACAGCCAGGGAAACCAGATTCATGCGCTCGGCCTCTTCACCGGTGAAGTTGTCTGCCGTCAGAAGATAATATTTGGCCTTAGCCATACCGCAAAGAATCGGCCAGATAATGGCCGCATGGTCACCCGCCGCCACACCGATCTTCAGATGCCCGTCGGAAAATTTTGCATCGTTGGCCACGATAGAGACATCGGCCAGCAACACGGTTGCCAGACCGGCGCCAACTGCCCAGCCACGGGCTGCTGTTACGATAGGCTTGCGACAATCCAGCATATTCGTTACCAGATCGCGCGATTCTTTCATTGCGCGCATTCTGAGTGTGTAGTCATCACAAACCTGGCGCTCGTGTTTCAGATCGCCGCCGGCTGAGAAGGTTTTCTCATGTCCGGTAAAAATCACGACATTCACCGAATCATCGGCATCGACATCGCGCCATATCTCCGACACTTCGCGATGCATGGTCGCGTCCATGGCGCCCATTTTCAGTGGCGAGTTCATGGTAATCCGCAGCACTTTGGGACTGGGCCGGTCAAAAATCAATCGTTCGTATCTTAAATAGCGGTCGGTCATGGTTTTTCCTTATGGGTGCAGGCACAAACGTTTCGTTGTACCGGTTGAGCATGCGTCTGCATGAACTTACGTTTTCTATACGCAAATCTCGTGCCAACCCTGCGGAACCCGGTGTTGCCTCAGTCCCCGACGGTGTGGCACTCGAATACATGAAGACGCGCTGTCCTGTGAATACACAAAACGTGTTCTATGAGGACATAAAGTGTCCACGCGGTTTGTGTACGCAAATATGCGGAGCGCTTGCGGGGCAGGAGAGTCTCGTCAAAACACACGCTGGCATGAATATTGCATATGTCCGTGGATACGCCTCATAACCAGGCGCAATGATTGAATCACAGATGCAATGGAGAAACACATTATGACGGACAGGACAACAGGAATGTACTGGGAAGATTTCAGTGTGGGAATGATAATCACGACCCCGGCCCGAACCATCACGTCTACCGATATCGTGAACTTTGCCTGCTTGTCGGGAGATTTCAACGAAGTTCATACCAACTGGGAGTACTGCAAGAACACGCCTTTCGGTGAGCCGATTGCGCACGGACCACTGGTCTATGCGGTGATGGGCGGATTGCAATACGCCAGTGGCGTCAATCGCAATACCTTGCTCGCCTTACTGCAGGTAGACAAATGGCGCATGCTCGAACCGGTGAAACATGGGGATACGCTGCATGCTGAAGCAACGGTGCTTGAAACCAAACCCTCGAAAAAAACTGATAGAGGCGTGGTCAAACTGCATCGCAAATTTGTTCGGCAGGATGGTGTAGTGGTTCAGGAAATGGAGGTTTCCATCCTGTACCGTCGCAAGCCCCAATGAATTCAGGCAGACCCGAGCGAGGTCTGAAACTCAATACAAAGCGTTGCATTTTCAGGAGTAAACCATGACGCTCTCTCTTCCCAAACCCGTTTCGAATGCGGATTCCCAGGTGTACTGGCAAGGCGCGCGGGATCGTAAATTATTGATCCGACGCTGTAATAGCTGCGGCCAGATGCATTTCATGCCACGTTTTATCTGCCCCGACTGCTGGTCTGAAGACCTGGAATGGGTAGAAAGCAGAGGTGCGGGCTCTGTGTACAGTTTCAGCGTCATACATCGCGCACCCACGCCGGTCTTCGCCGGCCAGACACCTTATGTGACGGCGATGATAGAGCTGGATGAAGGCCCGCGCATTGTGGCCAATATCCTTGGTCAGGACGCACTGTCTGTGAAAATAGGCGATCGTGTGCTGGTCACCTTTGAAGATCGGGGTGATGGCGATCTGATTCCCCAGTTTGAACGCGTAGCAAATTGACAGGTAGCACATGAAAAAACAACATTCCCTGAAAAACAAAGTGGCCATTGTCGGCGTCGGTGAATCTGATATTGGTCGGGTTCCAAATATGACCGGGCTAGGCCTGAATGCGCAGGCAGCCAAGCGGGCGCTGGATGACGCCGGGCTGGCGGTGTCTGATATTGACGGCGTTCTTACTGCCTATTCGTTTACCGAACCTTACTTCATGCTGGGATCGGTCATTTGTGAGTACCTCGGCCTTAAGCCCCGGTATAACGCGTCCATGGTTGTCGGCGGGGCCAGTCCCGCAGCGATGTTAAAGCATGCGGCCGAGGCGATTGTCGCCGGCCAGGCGGAGACGATTCTTGTTTGCGCAGGAGAGAACAGGGCGACTGGAGTCACCCGTGATGCCGCTGTGGCCGCGCTGGCGGTGGTGGGCCACCCGTATTTCGAACAACCTTACGGTACGTCGATTCCGGGCTTTTACGCCATGATTGCCAATCGGCATATGCATGTATATGGAACCACACGTGAACAACTGGCTCAGGTGGCGGTGCATACCCGGGAACATGCGTTGTTGCATCCGAATGCCCACATGAAAACCCCATTGACGCAGGAACAGGTACTGAATGCAAAGCCGATAGCCGATCCACTGGGCATGTATGATTGCTGCCTTATTTCGGATGCCGGCGGTGCTTTCATCGTTACTTCAGCGGAACGCGCGCGCGACCTGAAATCCAGTCCTGTCTATCTGCAGGGTATCGGTGAATATCACACTCATGAACATTTATTATGCGCACCAAGCCTGTCGGAGTTTGGTGTCACTGAATCGGGCCGGATTGCATATGAGATGGCTGGCCTGGGTCCGAAGGATGTAGACGTTGCGGAACTCTACGATTGCTTCACGATTGTGCCCATCATCGAACTGGAAGAACTTGGGTTCTGTGAAAGGGGCGAGGGCGGGGCGTTCTTTGCCGAAGGACATGCCAGGATTGGCGGACGGTTGCCTGTCAACACCCATGGCGGCATGTTATCGCATGCTCATGCAGGGGCGGCAGGCGGGTTGTTCGGCATTGTAGAGGCCGTCAGGCAATTGCGTGGCGGATTGGGAGAGCGGCAGGTAAACGGCGCGGAAGTGGCCATTGTGCACAATGAGGGCGGCGTGCTGTCTTCGCACTGCACCGCAATTCTGGCGTCTGACAAAGGCTAAACGTCTTGCTGAAACGGCTGT
Source organism: Advenella mimigardefordensis DPN7 (assembly GCF_000521505.1). Lineage (GTDB taxonomy): Bacteria > Pseudomonadota > Gammaproteobacteria > Burkholderiales > Burkholderiaceae_B > Advenella > Advenella mimigardefordensis. The sequence continues at coordinate 2,345,166 of NZ_CP003915.1, read as the reverse complement.
GGTACAGGAGGCACAGCTGTTCACAAAATGCCATTTTGCGACGGCCAAAATAAAGACATAAAACAATCAAGATTACGGCATTAATAAAATACTATTCGGAGACATAATGGAGACAAAATTCATAACGTGTATGCGTGCGGCGGACAAGTGCGCCAGCCCGGATTTAACACGTACCGTATTGTTTGGCGTGTCTGGCGCGATGGCCCTGCTATGGGCGGGCATCTGTCCGGCTGACGCGGCTGAGCCATTTCCAGCCAAACCCATCCATATTATCGTGCCATCAGGCGCTGGTGGTGCGCTCGATATCATTACCCGCATTGTTGCTGAAAAAATGGGTGAAAAACTGAAGCAGACAGTGATCGTTGAGAACCGCAATGGCGCTGAGACGCAAATTGGAACGCGTTATGTCAAGAATGCACGACCGGATGGATACACCATTCTGGCTCAGGCTGAGGGATTTACCGCCACGCCACTGCTGCGGCCCGGTGCCGGTTACAACGCCATCACAGATTTCACTGGTATCGGAATGATGCTGCGTGCTCCGCAATTGATGTATGTTGGTTCCGGAGAACCTGCAAAATCGGTGACGCAGTTTATAGAGCGCGCCAAAGCCAGCCCTGGTCAGCTGACCTATGCTCATGCTGGTCTGGGGACGCCGATGCATCTGAGTGGCGCGCAATTTATACAAAAGACCGGCATTGATGTTGTGGCTGTACCATACAACGGTTCAGCGTTGTCTTACCCCGATGTGGCAAGCGGACGCGTTAATACCATCTTTGCCGGTTATAGCGGCGGACTTTCATACCTCGCGTCGGGAAAAATGCGTCCCCTGGGTGTAACTGGTGAACGCAGAATGCCCGCGCTACCTAACGTGCCGACACTTAAAGAGCAGGGAGTCGACTTCACCTATTACTATTGGCTCGGTTTGGTTGCCCCGGCAGGTACCCCAAAGGAAGTAATAAGCAAACTCTACGAAGGATTGAAATACGCCGTATCCAGCGATGAAATGCATGAACGCTATCAGGTTGAAGGTGCCGAGAATCTCGATCTTTCTCCTGAACAGTTCAATACATATCTGACGGAAGAAGCCGAAGCAAACTCAAAATTAATACAAACCGTAAGGGAGGACAGAAAATGAGTAGTGCTACAAGGAATAAGACCTATGTGCTGGTACACGGCGCCTACCATGGTGCATGGTGCTGGAAAGAGGTCACACAAACGCTAAGAGGGAAAGGTCATACTGTTTATACGCCAACCCTTACCGGGCTTGGAGAACGCTCCCATTTACTCACTGCACAAACGACGCTTGATACATTCATTGAAGATATTGCACAAGTGATAAAATTCGAAGACCTCAGCGAGGTCATTCTGGTCGGGCACAGCTTTGCCGGCTCTGTTTTGTCAGCCATAGCGGATAGAATGCCGGATCGACTGAGACATCTGGTCTATCTTGATGCCTTGATATTGAATTCCGGGGAATCGTCTGCAGATCGTTCTCCGGAACGCGTGGAGGCCTATCGCCAAAAGGCCATTGCCTCGGGGGATGGTCTGAGTATCCCTCCAGCCGAACCCATTCATTATGGGATCACGGATTCGGAGCAGGCTAAATGGTATGAAACAAAACTGACGCCTCACCCCTTGCAAACTTACTACGACAAGTTGCATTTGAAAAATACATTGGGAAATGGTGTCCCGACTACCTATATCGCATGCTCCAATCCGTATTTTGCTACCACAGAGGCGTCTCGCACCATTGCGCAAAGCATGCCAGGCTGGGAATATCTTGAAATTCCTACCGGACATAATGCGATGAGTCTGATGCCGGAACAATTGACGCAAATGTTGCTGGCGATTACTTAAAGATTAATGCGATAAAAAAAGTTCAGGCAGCGGCCGTTTTTCTGCGGCCGCTGTTTTTATCCAATCTCTCGTGCCATCATCCTCGTCAGGCCTTGCGCATACCCATCTCTTCAAGTAGCTTGCCCCAGCGCTGGTAATCCTTCGAGACGATTGTTTCAAATGTGTCCGGTTTCTTGACGGGTGCGACATCCATTTGGCCCTGACGGAACTGAGCCCTGACCTCATCCCTGGCCGCCACTCTCAACAATGCAGCGTTCAATCTCTCGATAATGGGTTCGGGGGTTTTTCCTGGTGCAAATATACCCTGCCAATTGGCGACATCAAACCCAGGAATATCCTCGCCAAGCGTTGGCACGTCCGGATACCCTGTCAATCGTTGATCTGTCGTCACCGCCGCCAGAATCAGTTTCTTGTCCTGAAGGAACGGAGAAACCGGAGCGAGATCGGCGAAACATCCATCTATCTGCCCGGCAACGGCATCGATGATCGATGGACCGGCACCTCGATAGGGAACGTGCAAAAAGTTGGCGCCAGTGGCTTTAATAACCGATTCAATAATGAGATGCATCAGAGAACCGTTACCCGACGAACCCAGTGTAATTTGCCGCGACCGGGATAGTTCGATGAGCGCCTTCAGGTTATTGACGCCCAGTTTAGGATTGAGCGCCAGGGCCACTGCTGACGATCCGACGGTATTGATGGCGATCAGGTCATGTAAAGGGTCAAAAGGTGGCGGCGACATTGTTTGCGGCGCAACTACAGCAGCCGTAGCCGTGGCGTAGAGCAGGGTAGTACCATCGGCTGTAGCTTTAGCAACATCAGCTGCATTGATCGTACCGGCGGCACCGCCTTTGTTCATGACGATCACAGTTGTGCCCAGTTCCTCGGCCAGCGCTTTGGACACAATGCGAGCACCAAAATCCAGGGAACCACCCGGCGGAGCGCTGACCATTAACCGAATTACCTTGCCCGAGTCTGGCTTGGCGAAAGCGGGTCCTATAAGCAACTGAGCGCCGGCGAGAATAAGCAGGTTACGGCGGGAAATGCCAGGACGTCGAGTGGTATTACGATCGAGATTTTCGACCATCCATTTATTTTTTGATTCCATATTGTCTCCAGAGTATGACTGTTCTTGTTGAATTTGAGGGTCCGAATGAAACTTGCGGAACGTCGATTCTTTTAAAAGCAAAATGTGTGCCGCAAGCAATCAGCCTCCTAATGTTCGGGCAGACGATGGGAACATAGTGTTTCTGTACGAGACGCGTACATCGTATGTACTTGATCGCAACAACAGTGTGTTTTTATGTTGCGAAAATAGGAACTTTGTCTTCAGGAACAAGTGCTCTGATGTCTGGCACACTCTTTGCTTAAGAAGCGAAAACAGTATTCACAGCAAATTCCAAAGGAGAAATGAAATGGCGACAACACCGACTTCTACATCGGATTCCGCAAGAGTATATAAATGTGTGCCCGAACTGGCACGCCTACGTGAAAATGTTCTGCTCGGGGATGTGTGGAAGCAACCTGAACTCGCCTATCGTGATCGCATTCTGGTCACCCTGGGTGTTCTCGCGGCAGGCGGCAAAATAGATGAATTGCGTGTGTGGATGCGCCGCGGCGTGGAGAATGGCATTACCCTTGATGAACTGCGCGGGCTTGTTGTGCAGGTCACATTTTATGCCGGGTGGCCTGCAGGTTTGTGCGCGGGTAAAGCGGCGCTTGACTTGTTCGAAAACGAAGAATAATAAGGGATTGCGTGATGAATATCGGATATATCGGGCTGGGTGCCATGGGCGGTGCGTTGGCCAGGCATTTGCTCAACACACATCAATTGACAGTTTGGGACATCAATCCTGAAGCAAGCGCAGCTTTCGGAAAACTCGGTGCGACCGTCGCCACTTCTGCTGCAGATCTGGCAAACCGCTGCGAGATCATACTACTTTGCATGCCTCGTAGCTCGGATGTGGACCAGGTAGTATTCGGATCCGATGGTCTGGGCCTTGGGCTGCGGGAAGGTCACCTTATCATTGACCAGACCAGCGGGCTGCCGGAGGAAACACAACGGATCAGTACACAGTTGGCCGGCAAGGGAATTGCCATGGTCGATGCGCCCGTGTCTGGTGGCGTCGCCGGTGCTGAAGCCGGCACAATTACGATCATGGTATCCGGTGCCGATGCGGATGTGCAGAAAGCCAGGCCGGTACTGGATGCCATCAGTACAAATGTGATCTGTTGTGGCAGCAAGGTGGGCGACGCTCAGGCAATGAAGCTAATCAATAATATGCTGAGCGCCGGCTTGCGGGTTGCCACACTTGAAATTGTCGCAATGGGCAAAAAGATGGGCTTGTCCCTTGAGTCCATGACAGATGTCATTAATAAGGGTTCGGGGCGCAATCGCACTTCGAAAGTCATGCTCAATGCCCTGGTTCAGGGAACGAAGGCCAAATCAAATTTCGCCATGTCACTCATGCTGAAGGATTTGAATCAGGCGATACAACTGGGTGTTTCATGCAAGGTGCCAACAACGATTACACGGATCGCACGCGGACTGCTGCAGATTGGCGTAAGTACATTAGGTGAAAAAGCACAGTTGGATCAGTTGCTTGGCGTTATCGAATCAATGGCCGACACAAAAATTGCAGATGCTGCACCTTCCGCTCAAAAGGAATCGGTTATTGCGGGTAGTCATGCAGCAGATGAGGGCTTGCGGGTCGGTTACGTCGGATTGGGCACCATGGGCGGCGCACTGGCGCGTCGCTTATTACTCGCCCAGCCCGTCACGGTGTATGACACACAGGCGCAGAACGTCAGCGCAATGGAACAAGACGGTGCCGTTGCCGCAGCCGATTTGCCTGCACTGGCCCGCTCCAGCAATGTTATTTTCATTTGTGTGCCAACATCGGCCATCGTTCGCGAAGTGATCTTCGGGGAAAACGGGCTTGCAGAAGGCTTGACGCCGGGCACCATCATTGTCGACCAGACAACGGGAGACCCGTCCCTAACCCGTAGTATTGCCCTGGATCTGGAAAAAATAGGGGTGACGTTGGTGGACGCACCTGTCTCCGGTGGTCCGCGTGGGGCCGTAGCCGGAACCATTGCCATTATGTGCGGTGGCCCCGCAGCTTCCTACGACACAGTGAAGCCTATTCTCGAACACATTAGCCCAAATCTCGTGTATTGCGGCCAGACGGGCAATGGGCACTCGGCCAAGCTGATTAATAATGCAGTGGCTGCCTGCAATCGCTTGTTAACCTATGAAGCTGCGTCACTAGCGGTCAGATACGGTTTGAAGCTGTCAGACGTCGCTGATATTGTTAATAGCAGCACCGGTTGGAATGGTCATTCGGAACGGGTTTTGCCTGCGCTATCTGAAGGCAGGAAGACGGCTGACTTTCAGTTGCAATTGATGGTCAAGGATCTGAATCTGGCAGGCAGGATGGCGATCGACTGCGGCGCACCGATGCTGATTGCGAGCGTTGTCACCAGCCTGTACGAAACGGGTGCCAATTCCTTTGGGGGAAGCGCCAATTTGGATGCCATGGCCGGCTTATTCGAAAAAGCGGGAGACTTCAGTTTCGCTGGCGCCTAAGCTATCTCCAGGCCTCTTTTACCGGAGGCCTTCGGACCGGAATCTGTAACTGGTGAAAGGTAATCAGATGAATGCAAGCTCATCCTTATTTTCCGCGACCCGTGCTCCAAACCTTGAATGGCTTGGGCGCGCTGTACCGGAAACCGCGATTGATCCCCATATCCCCATCGTAGACGCGCATATGCATTTGTGGGACCACAAAACCGGCTATCGGTATTTTTTGCCGGAGTTCGCCGACGATGCTGCACAATCGAACCACCGGATTGACGCCACGGTATATGTCGAATGTCATTCGATGTATCGCGCCGACGGTCCCGATCATTTGAAATGCATTGGAGAAACCGAGTTTGCCGTCGGAATGGCGGCGCAGGCAAACAGTCGAAAGTATACCGACTGTCGTGTGGCTGACGTTATTGTTGGATATGCAGACCTGACCCTCGGCTCTCGCGCAGGCGAAGCCCTTGAAGCACATATGGAAGCGGCCAATGGGCGTTTCCGAGGCATACGCCAGCGTGCAAAATGGGACCCGGATCCTGCGGTTCGTGGTGCCGTCCATGCCGGACGATCCGATCTGTTCGCCGATAAACATTTTCGCCAGGGGCTTGATGTACTCACCACAATGGGGCTATCCTTCGACGCCAGCGTATTTCATCCGCAATTAATGGATTTAGCAAAACTGGCACAGGCGCACCCTGACTCGCGGATTGTCGTTATCCATTGTGGTAGCCCAGTGGGTCATGCATCCTACCGGGGACGGGAAGAAGAGGTATACGCGGATTGGATGAAAGGTATGAAGGCGTTGGCCGCTTGTCCCAATGTATCAATCAAACTGGGAGGGCTTCTGATGTGCCTGGGGAGCTATGACTTTACAGCTGTGCCGTCCCCGCTTAATTCTGAGCAATTGGCACAGCTGTGGCGGCCCTACCTGGAACCCTGTGTTGAGCTGTTCGGCGCTCAGCGATGTATGGTGTCGTCGAACTTCCCTGTCGATAAAGCAGGTGTTCCATATGGCACTGTGTGGAATATGTTCAAAAGAGTCATGGCTGGATGTTCAGTAGACGAGAAAAACTGGATTTTCAACGGCACCGCGAGGCAGTTTTACAGGATGACTTGAATCACACAATAGGAAAGCGGTATTGACAGGGCTTCACGCTTTCTACGCTCCAAGCGTTTCGTATTGATCCGATAATTCGATGATGCGCGACGCTCACTACTATTGAAATACTAAACGATAATAGCGAGACTGTACTATGAAACACTATACCCGACGCGAATGGCTCAAGACGGCAAGCGCCGGTTGCGCTGGCATGGCATTCCTGACAACACCCATCACGGGGCTCGCCCAGGCGCTTGGCTCGGGCCCTGTTCGTGTCCTGGTCGGCATGGGCGCGGGCGGCGCAACGGACTCCATCGCACGGCTCTATGGACAAAAATTGCTGGATCAATTGGGTACCGCCGTTGTCATTGAGAACAAACCCGGCGCCTTCCAGATGCAGGCCATCAATTCGGTCAAGGATGCAGCAGCCAACGGGCGCATCCTTTATATGGGCACCGGCAGTTCATTGTCCCTGTTTCCCGCCATTCGTAAGGATGTGACTTATGACCCGATGAAAGATTTCTCATTTATTGCATTGACCGGTATTTCCTCAGCAGTCATCACGGTCAATGCAGCGCTACCTGTGAAAACACTGCAGGAGCTGGTTGAATACTCGGCCAAGAACCCCGGCATGGTCAATTATGGTTCTGCAGGGATTGGTTCGGCCAACCATATAAAGACCGAATATCTTAAACTGGCAAGCGGATTGAAGGCAGAGCATATTCCGTATAAATCGGATACCGACATTCTTATACAGGTTGCGTCGGGTACCGTTCACTTATGCATTACGACGATACAATCAGCGATGCCATTCATTAAGGATGGCAGGGTTCGCGCCCTCGCGGTCACTGCGCCCAAAGCATTATCCTATCTTCCCGGCATTCCAGGAACAGAAGAAGTGGGCATCAAAGGGTTAGAAGCAATAGAACCGTATAGCTACTTTGGCCTTGTGGGTCCAAAGGGCATGCCGGACGCACTTATACAGGAATTGAACAGTGCTATCAATAAAGTCACGGCCGTACCCGAGGTACAAACGCGAATGCGGGACACTTTCTATACGGAACCCTTTACGGGTACGCCAGACGAGTTCAAAACCATGAATCAGCGGGAAATTGAACGAGCCAGAGAGCTGGGAGCACGGCTCAAGCTTGATCTGTAAGCTTCCGTCATCACTCACCCGAACATCTCCGCGACTCAGATCAATGCCCTTGCGGCTGAGCAATGGAGATATCACGAATATATCAGGCAAACAATATGACCGAAAATTCAACGACTGCGCAGATGCAGTTTCTATCCAGTCAACAAAAACAGCATTTTATCGATGGCAAGTGGAGGCCTGCGCTGTCTGGCGAAACGATCGACACTTACAACCCGGCCACCGGAAAGGTGCTGGCGACACTGGCCAAAGGCAGTCGCGAAGACGTAGACCTGGCTGTCCAGGCGGCCCGGCGGGCCTTTCAGGGACCATGGAGCCGCTTTACCCCTTTCGAACGCTATACGCTGATGTTGCGCGTATGCGATGTGCTGGATCAGCATTTCGATGAGTTGGCCACGATCGAGTCCATGGATATGGGTGCGCCGATTAGTCGCACCCGCGCCATGAAAAACAGTCTGTTCCAGACAATTAAGTACTTTGCGAGCCAGGCAATGAACTGGTCAGGGACAACGATCCCCAATTCGCTGAAGGGAGACTTTACCACGCTGACCCTGAAGGCACCTGTGGGCGTCATTGGCAGCATTATTCCATGGAATGCACCGTTAATCAGTATGTGGTGGACCATCGGCGGGACGTTAGCTACTGGATGCACAACTGTCATTAAGACAGCTGAGGATGCCTCTTTGACTACATTAAGAACAGCAGAATTACTTGTGGAAGCAGGCGTGCCTCCTGGTGTTGTGAATGTGGTGACGGGTCTGGGTGCAGAAGCGGGGGCTGCCCTTGCTGAACATATGGACGTGGATCGCATTTGCTTTACCGGATCCACCATGACCGGCAGAGAGATCATCAAGGCGTCCGCTGGCAATATGAAGCGTATTCAGCTGGAACTGGGCGGCAAGTCCCCCGATATTGTTTTTGCAGATGCCGATCTGGAAAAAGCAGTGCCTGGCGCCGCAATGGGCGTATATAACAATTCCGGGCAAATCTGTTCCGCCGGTACACGTATATTTGTACAGCGTGGCATTTACGACGAATTTGTGGAAAAGCTGGCTGCGTTTACCCGCGGCATTAAAGTGGGCGACCCCTTTGACCCTGCGTCGCAGCTCGGCCCTCTGATATCAGGCAGGCAACTGGAGAGGGTCATGGAATATATGACAATCGGACAGGAAGAGGGCGCCAGCCTGGTAACCGGAGGAACACGGCTCGGGGCTGAACTGGCTGAAGGGTATTTTGTGCAGCCTACAGTTTTCAGCGACGTGCATAACGATATGCGCATCGCCAGAGAGGAAATATTCGGACCGGTAGCATCAGTCATCCCCTTCGATACAGTAGACGACGCGCTCAGATTGGCCAATGACACCATCTATGGATTGGGCGGAGCGGTCTGGACGACCAATGTCGGCACCATGATGGCGGCCATGAACGGCATCCAGGCCGGCAAAATCTGGATTAATTGCTATGGCCTGGCCGATCCCGCCGTGGGTTTCAGCGGATGCAAGCAGAGTGGATACGGCATGAAGGGCGGTGCCCAGCATATAGACGGATTCCTTTACGAAAAGAGCGTGTATATCAACGGGAATTAAGATGAGTATGTCAAATAAAAACAAGGCGGATCAGGAGACTTTCGACTTTATCGTGGTCGGCTCCGGATCCGGCGGCGGCGTTGTGGCCAGTCGATTGAGTGAGAACGGGAAGTACCAGGTTTTGTGCATTGAAGCCGGAACAAAAGGCGCATCTTATATCTTTACGCGACCACCGCTGGCGCTGCAATATCTGGTTGATAACCCGGCCGTGGACTGGCGCTACGAGTCTGAACCCGATCCCAGCTATGGGAATCGTTCCCTGGCGGTACCGCGTGGAAAAATGCTGGGCGGCAGCAGTTCAATCAACGCCATTGTGTATAACCGGGGACAGAAGCTGGACTACGATACCTGGAGTCGTCTCGGTTGTACCGGCTGGAGCTATAGTGAAGTCTTGCCGTATTTCAAAAAAATCGAAAATACCAAGTTGGGATCCGATGAATTCCGAGGCCGTAACGGGCCGATTTCGGTAACGCAAACGCGCAAACTGTGTCCGTTTTATGACCTGTTCTTCGCAGCCGCGAAATCGGCGGATATTCCGTACAACGAAGACTATAGCGGAGCAATGCAGGAGGGCGCTGCGATGGCCCAGTTGACGGCACGCAATGGCGCTCGCCAGAGTACGGCCACATCCTATCTGCGGCCGGCTCGGAACAGGAAAAACCTCACGATCATGAAGGGTACCGAAGCCACCTCGCTCATACTGGAAGGCAAGCGCTGCGTAGGCGTACGTATCATGCAGAAAGGTCAACGCCGCGAAATCCGTGCCCGCCGTGAAGTCATTGTCTGCGCTGGTACGGCAAATACGCCTAAGTTGCTGGAATTATCAGGTATTGGTAATCCCGACATTTTGCGCAAGCATGGGATCGAGCCGGTACACGAGCTGCGTGGCGTAGGCGAGAATCTACGGGATCATTATGCCGCGCTCATGAAATGGAAATTCAATCGGCCGGGTATTTCCCTCGCGAAAAAGGGGCGTGGCTGGCGGCTGGGGTTGGAAGTACTGAAGTGGGTCTTTCTGCGTAAGGGCATGATCTCACAAGGGCATGGATCAGTGCGTGTTTTTGCCCGTTCAAGCGATCAGGTCAAGGAGCCGGACGTCATGATGGTCGTCAGTCCCTATATTATTGAATTGCTCGCAGGAAAAGGGCGGCGCATGTCAAAGACGGAAGGGTTCTTCATGTACAGCCATGTACAGCGAACTGAAAGCACGGGCAGTGTGCATATTCGATCTGCAGCGCCGTTTGATCCGCCCGTTGTTAAATATCGATTTCTTGATACGGACTACGACCGAAAAACAGCGATCGCAGCCGTAAGACGTGCCCGGGATATCGCCGCTAGCAGTCCGATGCGTGAAGCGATTGCCACCGAACTGGCGCCCGGCGCTGCGATCAAGTCCGACGAAGACATTCTGTCATACATCCGGGAAACAGGACAGTCGACGCAACATATGGTCGGTTCATGCAAGATGGGTAAAGATCCCATGGCGGTGGTAGATGAACGCCTGAAAGTTCACGGTATTGAAGGGTTGCGTATTGCAGATGCATCTGTAATGCCGACAATTATCTCGGGCAATACCAGCGTCCCGTGCATGATGATCGGGGAGAAGTGCGCGGATATGATTCTTGCCGATCTGAAATAGCACATGTCCAGACACGTGTGGCTGGAGGCTATTGACTCCGGCCACTATGGTCTATCGTGTAACGTAACCACACAATCCCGGCGGACAAGGTTTCGACTGATAGCAGACGCAAGGAACGACCGGCTGCCGGTCTTTCGTCGCCCTGATTACCGTAATATTGAAATATACTGGGAACGCCCGCTAAACCATCAATCCCGGGATAGACGAGCAGACTGATCTCGTCAATCAAGTCAGCTTTCAGAAAAGCTCCATTGGTCGCGCCACCGCCTTCCAGTAAGATTGTTTCAACGCCAAATGTACTGGCCATTGTTTGCATTGCCAGATTGAGATTGCGCCCATCGGCGCCGGCGAATAAATAGGACACGCCATCTTTGCGTAATTGCGCCAGGTAATCGTCCGAGACATGTTCACTCAGTATCGCAACAACATGTTCAGAACCTAGATGATCCGTGCCATAGTGAAGTTTCCCACTCGGGTCAACCGCAACGGCAAGCGCGCGCCCCTGTCGCTTACCGATGTACGGTACGCGCTGTGTCAATGTTCCAGTCACATTTTGAGGCTGCTTTTCTCCGCGGACCATATCTGCCATCGTCTTACGGCCTACAATCCAGCCCTGGCCACCCAGTCTTTTGGCAGCCTCTTCGTAGACTTTCAGTACAGTGCCAGTATCTGTACCTTCAGGTAACGGGGTCCACCGATTGGATAAAAGTCGGCCATCGATGGAACCGATCATGTGGCATATTATTTTTGGGCGCATATAGGTTCCCGATAGATTTGAGTATGTTAAACAGCGGTTAAGAAAATTTTTTAAAATTACAGTGTTGGATTTCAAGTGTGTTAGAAACGACTGGCTTGTCGTTTTAATCGCGCTTTAGTCCAAAACGGTACTCACGCCAACTTCATACCGAACGACTGCTGACTCATTATTATTGCAAAAATTGAATACTTCGTTAAGATGATAAAATCTGCAAGCACCTATGAAGGAGAATCATGAATGCCCCGTGATAATTACAGCGGTTTGCTCGCATTCGTGACTGTCGTTCGCGAAGGAAATTTTACGCGCGCTGCAGCAAAATTGGGCATCTCTCAATCAGCCCTTAGTCACAGCATCCGCACATTGGAAACCAACGTTGGAATCCGATTGTTAACGCGCACGACTCGTAACGTTTCTCCAACAGAAGCTGGCGAGCATCTGTTTCAGAATATCGTCAATCAGATGACGGAGATTGATACACAGGTTCAGGCATTAAGCGAATTTCGGGATAAGCCTATCGGCACTGTTCGCATCACGGCGACAGACTATGCAATCAAGACAATCTTGTGGCCAAAACTGATGACGTTCCTTGCTCAATACCCGGATATCAAGATTGAGCTCATCTGCGACTACGGCTTGAACGACATAGCAGCAGACCGTTATGATGCTGGTGTCCGCTTCGGAGAATCGTTAGCGCAGGACATGATTGCTGTGCGGATTGGGCCAGACGTGCGATTCGCAGTCGTTGCAACGCCTGAATATTTTGCCAATAATCCTCCGCCAAAAACGCCGTACGACCTCGTGCATCATCGTTGTGTAAATCTGCGCCTACCGACGCATGGGGGCTTGTATGCATGGGAATTTAAGAAAAAGGGTGGCAGCGAGTTCACGGTTCGTGTTGATGGACAGCTGGTTGTCAACGGCATTTATGAAGTGCTTGACGGCGCTTTAGAAGGAGTTGGGCTGGCCTATGTGCCGGAAGCGATGACAGAAAGTCATATAGCAAAAGGGAATCTCGTGCGCATTCTGGAGGACTGGTGTCCTCTGTGGCCTGGATACCATCTGTATTACCCAAGCAGAAGACAGCCTTCCCAAGCGATGAAGCTCTTGATTGAAGAATTACGCTATTAGTTATTTGTGATATCCGGTCACCTAGGTCGTTCTCAATTGTCATTACTGCCGTTCAGACCGAGATTCCGGGTCAACAGCGCGACGATATCCGGATCGAACATGTCATGATGAGCCAGCGAGAGCTCTGCGGAACCGGATAACAAGGACTGTGTCTGACTCAGCGTAGCGGTACGCATGAGATCTAGCGTGAAGACGTGGTCGCTTTGTTCTTGTGGCGGCCCATACAACGCGCTACATTTACAGACCGATTGATTGAACGGTCCGGGCGAAACGACTGAAACTCCCAATCACCGTTACGAATAGACTCTTCATAGCGATCACCCCAACCATCGCGTTTTTCCATTACAACGTAGCGAAAGAGTTCACCATTGCGATAGTCTTCCATTGTGATGACTGTATTGCCGGGTAGTGTGTGCCCTGAAACGGCTTACTCATGAATTAATTTCATTACTGCTAGCATTTTTTGCCTATTTACGATTGAAAGCAGGCGCGCTCTAATTTAACAATTATCAATATGAGCGGAGATGCAAATGAACAGTTTTTTTGACGGCAAGGTTGCACTAGTTACCGGTGCCAGCGCAGGAATAGGATTTGCAACTGCCAAGGCCTTTGCCGAAGCAGGGGCCTCGGTCGTGTTGGCAGCAAACGATAAAGAAAAGTTGATTGCTGCTGTAGATCAGCTTAATGCGGCTGGGTTCCGTGCGCTTGCCGTGACTTGTGATGTTGCAGATGAAATGCAGGTAAAAGCAATGGTTGAGCTGACGATCAAGACATTCGGCCGTCTGGATGCCGCATATAACAATGCAGGCGTTCAAAGCCCGGTAGCAGACACTGCGGACGCAGATGGCGACGAGTTTGATCGGGTCCAGGCGGTTAATCTGCGCGGTGTGTGGAATTGCATGAAATATGAGTTGCTGCAAATGCGGCAACAGGGTAGCGGTGCTATTGTGAACTGTTCGTCCATGGGCGGATTGGTCGGCATTGCCGGGCGAGGTGCCTATCACGCATCTAAGCACGGGGTGCTGGGGCTGACTAAAAGCGCGGCGCTTGAGTATGCAGCAAGAGGCATCCGAATCAATGCAGTTTGCCCCGGAATTATCGAAACACCAATGGTGCGTCATATGCTGGACACGGAACCCGATGCGATGGATCTTCTCATGAAAGATCAGCCTATCGCACGCCTCGGGCGACCAGAAGAAATCGCATCGGCGGTACTTTGGCTATGCAGTCCAGGGGCTAGTTTTGTTATTGGGCATGCATTAAGTGTTGACGGCGGTTACACCATACGCTGAAAGAGCATTCGTCTCGGCCTAGTGATAGAGCGGCTGTGCACCCCGTACTGTGCCAGTTAACCAGGAGTTTTCAAACATGACAGAAAATATCAAAGATAAAGTAGTTATCATCACAGGTGCCAGCAGTGGCCTGGGTGAAGCCACAGCGCGTATGTTAGCAAAAAAAGGTGCAAAGCTGATGCTTGCCGCTCGCCGGACTGACCGGCTTCAGGCGCTGGCAAAGGAACTCGAACTAAACGAAAGTGTGATCGTTCCCACGGATGTGACTGACCGAAAGCAGGTTGAGAATCTGGTAGCGCAAACCGTAAAGGAGTATGGCCGCGTTGACGTCCTGATCAACAATGCAGGTCTTATGCCCAGCTCAATGCTGGAAAATCTTCATATCGACGAGTGGGATCGCATGATTGACGTGAATATTAAAGGTGTACTTTATGGTATCGCAGCCGTGCTGCCTGTCATGAAGGCACAAAAGTCAGGGCACATCATCAATGTATCCTCTGTTGCTGGTCATAAAGTAGGGCCGGGCGGAACGGTATATGCAGCTACAAAACATGCCGTCAGAGCGCTTTCAGAAGGGCTGCGGCAAGAGATAAAACCGTACAACATCCGCACGACGATCATTTCACCAGGTGCTGTCGCAACGGAACTGATCAACACGATTACAGACACTACCATCGCTGCAAACATGCGCAAGACATATGAACAGGCCATTCCAGCAGAGTCGTTTGCTCGTGTAGTCGCGTTTGCTATCAGCCAACCGGATGAAGTGGACATCAACGAAGTGTTATTCCGGCCTACCAGTCAAGCCTACTAAAGGCGTATTTACATAGACTGCGGCGGTGAATTTGAACGCAGGCGCAGTCAACAGGAGGGCGATCATGCCTCATATCAATATCAAGCTTCTTGCTGGTCGCTCAGAGCAACAAAAGCAAGAGCTAGCCGATTCAATTTCTGAAGCGCTAGCAAGCACCCTTGGCGCTGACGATTCTTCCATTTCAGTTGCGATAGAAGATGTTCCATCCGGAGACTGGACCGAGAAAGTTTACAAACCCGAAATTCTGGGCAAGCTGACCAGCATATATAAGAGACCAGGGTATAAGCCGTTCTAGTCACTACAACAAAGCTGGAAGAACGGGACCATAACGTAACGAACTACCAAAGAGGAACAGTCGGTAAAAAATGGCATTTATTTTGACTGTATGTATTGAATGGCATTTAGAAATGATAATGGAGGAAAGGGTGATTAACTTTGATTTAGTGAGATAGGGAAGGTTGGTCGTTTGTAGAACGAATGCAGGCGAAACGGTATTGAGCGAGCGGCTAGTTCTGCCTGGAACATGCTTTTTATATGGAGAAATATAATGAATAATCAAATCAACACACCAATCATTGGATTCATCGGTCTGGGCCAGATGGGGGAGCCAATGGCGATGAATCTCGTCAAAGCTGGCCATCAAGTTTTTGTTTTTGATATTGACAGCAAAAAAGCGAAGCGAATCGTTGAGGCGGGAGGGATGCTTGCGAGCAGCCCGCTTGATGTAGCGGAGCACGCGCGTATTGTAATGCTAATGGTGGAAACAACTGAGCAGGTAGAATCCGTCATTTGGGGAAAAAACGGACTGGTACATGGGGCAGTTTCAGGTGATGTCATCATATGCATGAGTACAGTCAATCCTCAAAAATTGCAAGAGATGGAGAAGCGACTATCGGAAAAAGGGATTGCCTTAATTGACGCCCCAGTCACAGGGCTACCCAAAGGTGCAGAAGATGGAACATTGAAAGCCTTGGTTGGAGGAAGCTCGCTGGCGCTGGAGCGCGCTCGATTCGCTCTCGAGTCGATTACCTCCAAAATTATTCATGTAGGAGCTTGTGGTAGTGGAACAGCAATGAAGCTAATTAACAACATGCTATTCCAGGCCAATCGTGTTCTTATCGCGGAGGCACTGGCCCTGGGTGCAAAGGCTGGACTTGATCCTAAACGGATTTATGAGATCGTCAGTGATTCTACAGGCAACAGTGCTGCTTTTCAGTACTGTGCTCCTCGCGTTATCGCGCGAAATTTCGACGGTGTACGCATGGAGATCACTTACAAGGACCTGGAGCTTCAAACTCAGTTTGCAAAATCATTAAAAATGCCTATGTTTATGGTTCCGGCGGCGCAACAGGTATTTCAAATGGCTCGAGCGTCAGGCTATGGCCAGGAAGACGGGGTGGCAGTGGTGAAAATCTACGAAAGTTTTACTGGTGTTGAAGTTACGCCGCATTCTTAAACTGGCGGTCTGTCAGTGGTATTCGTTTGATGCTATTTAGCACTGCCTGGCTTGTCAATATCTCAATAAAACTCTGTAAAAGATCTTACTTATTAACAGAGTTTTATTGAACATATTCTCGCAAGAAGCGCAGCTACTTAGGCTTCGAATCACAGACAAAACCATGGGCATTTCAGAATAAATAATTTTAGGTATTCCTATGAACAATACTAGTAGCAACTCAGTCTTTGCAGCAACACGAGCGCCCAACCCGGGATGGCTCTGTAGAGCAGAATCTGAACCAGTACTTGAGCCCGAACTTTCAATTATCGACTCACATATGCACTTGTGGGAACACAAAACGGGCTATACGTATTTTGTAAAGGAATTTGCTGAAGATGTGGCAACATGCGGGCACAAGATTGATTCGACAGTCTTCATTGAGTGTCGTTCCATGTATAGGAGTCGCGGGCCGGAACATATAAAAAGCGTGGGAGAAACTGAATTCGCGTCCGGTATGGCCGCAATCGCAGCCAGTGGTATATACACTTCCTGCAGGGTAGCCGATGCAATTGTCGGTTTTGCAGATCTCACTTCTGGAGAAAAATTGAGGGAAACTATCGAAGCTCACATGTCCGTAGCCAACGGTCGCTTTCGAGGTATTCGTCAGGGCGCCAAGTGGGATGCGGATCGTACTATAAAAGGTTCGTTACCCAATGCAAGGCCTGGGTTATATCTGGACCCATCCTTTGCCATAGGTTTGGAGATGTTGACTGCTATGGGTTTAAGTTTCGATGCAAGCGTCTTTCATCCGCAAATTCAAGATGTTGCCACTCTTGCCAGAGCTCATCCAAATACCAGGATTGTAGTTAATCATTTGGGAAGCCCACTCGGTTATGCAACTTACGAGAGTAGGCGAAGCGAAGTTCGCGCTGCATGGCTGTCCAGCATGCGCGATCTGGCGCAATGTCCCAATGTATCAGTAAAGCTGGGGGGGTTGCTGATGTGTTTGGGTAACTTTGACTTCACTCAAGAAAAAAAACCGCCAGATTCTGTTCAATTGGCTGAATTGTGGCGCCCATATATTGAACCCTGCATAGAATTGTTTGGCGCAAATCGATGTATGGCTTCGTCTAATTTTCCGGTAGAAAAAGCGGGTGTACCATACGGCACTCTGTGGAATACGTTTAAAAGAGTGACGGCGGGATGCTCCGAATATGAAAAGAAAATGATATTCAGTGGCACGGCTCGTCGTTTTTACAACATGGACTAACGTCCGTCGTTGTTGAAAGGTACCTTTGGTTAGAAAAGTACTTCACTGACACCTGATTCAGGATTCTTGTGTAGATTACCCTAGAACATATAAATATTAAGAGACAATATGCAAAACCTAAAATTATCCAGAAGGGCACTTTTAATCAGCTCCGCAGCGCTCTTCATGCGGCCGCTTCGTGCACAAACATTTCCGTCCCGCCCAATACGCATTATAGTTGGCTTTGGTCCTGGCGGTACCACAGATGTGATTGCGAGATCGTATGGACAGTTAATGTCGGAGCAATTAAATGTCTCCGTTATTGTTGACAACAAACCTGGTGGCAACCAGATAAATGCCATAAGGACATTACTGAATTCGCCACCAGATGGCTATACACTGTATGCTGCAACAGGAAGCTCACTCGTGCAGAACCCGGCAATAAAGAAAGACCTGATCTATGACCCGCTCAAGGACTTTAGTTACATCGGGTTAGCAGCCAAAAATCCCGGAGTCATTTTCTGTAATCAGAAACTCCCTGTAAACACACTAAATGATTTGGTGACATACGCCGCGGCTAATCCTGGTCAATTAAATTATGCGTCTGCTGGTGTCGGCACCTCTGGTCACTTCGCCGGAGAGGCTTTCCTTCATGCTACAGGTGTGAAAATCACCCATATTCCCTACAAGGCCGATGCTGAGGTGATTCGTGAGGTGATGGGCGGGGCTATTGACATGTCCATTATGACAACGCTCAACACGACTCAAGCGATCAAATCTGGAAAAATTAAGGCGCTTGCTGTATGTACAGCCAGCAGATTACCGTACTTGCCGGATGTACCCACTCTACGCGAATCTGGATTCAACAATTTAGATGTGCTGGATCCTTATACCTTCATTAGCTTGGTAGGGCCCGCCGGCATATCTGCTGCTACGCAAAACCAATTAAATGCAGCGATGAATAAAGCGGCAACCTCGGTCGCCTTTGCAGCAAAGATACGCGATACTTTATACACAGAACCGATGCGATCTTCGCCCGCAAGCTTTCGTGAATTCACGGAGAAACAAATTTCTGTGTGGCAGAAGCTGGCAAAATCCATGACATTGCCGGTTTAAATTATTTTTCGTTGATATATTGACGTCTTGTTTTTCTTAGTGTTTTATACACGATTTCAATTTTCAAGCGCGGGATGTTGTCAGAGGAAAATTTCCGCCATTTTCCTCTGACAACATAGTCAACATCGTACACGACAGACTACCCCTGTACCCCTGCTTTTAGAAGCTCGCTCCAAATAGTTTTTTCTCGCTCGATTCTATTAAATAAAACGCGAGGGCCACCCATATTTTCTACACTGGCCCCCAAACTCCCCAATTGTCGCCGTAGTTCGGGTTGAGAAGATACTTGTAAAATTGCTGTGGCAAGCGTTTCACACAATGACTCAGACGTTCCTTTAGGCACCATATAGCCAACAAAAAGTGTTGGATCGAAATCGTTAAAAATATCTAACTCCGAGAATGTAGGTACCTTTGGAAAAGCAGGATCACGTTTACTACCCGAAATTCCTAAAGCTCGCAATCGCTTTGCTTCAATATAAGCAGCTGCAGCGGGCAGGGTGGTGAAGTAATAATGAAGACGGCCGCCTATTAGATCCGTTAATCCGGGACCATCTCCTTTGTACGGGACATGAACCGCGTCCATTCCCGCATTGCGAGCAAATAGCTGACCAACCATATGACCTAAGGTACCAGGCCCCCCAGAGCCGAACAGTACTCCGTCTTTTTGAGATTTTAATTTTTCTATTAATTCTTCTATTGATTTTGACGATTCCGAACCAGGAACAACTAAAACTTGCGGAATATCGAAAACATGAGCCAAAGGGGAGAATTCCCTTAAGAGATCATATTTTGGGCTGTCTGAAATCAAAGGATTTATTATTTGCGCATTTGTCACCGAGAGGAGTGTATATCCATCTTTGTGTGCGGAGGCCGCAGCGAGTGTGCCGATATCACCGCCCGCTCCGGGCTTGTTATTAACAACAACTGGCTGTCCAAGCTCATTTCCTAGAGAAACAGCTACGATACGGGCCAACAAATCCGACGCACCGCCAGGGCTATAGGGCAGAATTATCGATATAGGTCGATCAGGGAATTTCTGAGCGGAGCTCATATTCATAGCAACCATCCCACTAATTGCAGCCAGAATGGTGCGGCGGCGAGTCCAATTTTTACACATTTATCTTCTCCAGATAGTAAATTAAATTACATGAGTTTCAAGCCATTTAATTACTACGCCTGCAATTTCTATATTATTTTTCTCCAACATCATCATGTGTCCGTTTCCTCGAATATTAAGGTCTTTCAACCGGATAAAATCGACATTGACACCAGCCTGGCGGAGCCACTGCACAGTACAATGATCATATGCAGCGTGGTAGCTTGCCTCTGACACCAGCACCAGTACAGGAATATTTGCAAGATTAGGGAGTTGATGTGCCGGTTGCACCTGTAGCCAACAGTGTGACAAATCGTCGCCTTGGCTCTCGATTTCCTGAATAAGCTTTAGCTCCGTTGCATTCTTAAGGGGTGGACTATATTCGATTGCGTTATGGGTAACTCCCCACCTCAAGTGCATCTTGCCACCAAAAACCTCATGTTCCATTATTGGTGGGCAGGCTGGTTCAATAGCAATAATTGCCTGTACCTTTAGAGATCTGATATCGGCTATAGCCCATCCGGCCGATCCAGATTGGGAATGCGTGACCAGGATAGCAGGTCCGATTTTGTCCAGTAATTTAGCCACACTCTGTTGGAGATTCCTTTCGGTGATAGCATCAGACGCTACGGATTCAACTTGACTAGCATAAAACTGATCAAATACTGGATCACCTTTTCTTCCTTTACCAGGCCATTGACTATGATGCTTTGCTTGTGGCCATAAGCAAAATTGCTCTGGAGCGGTAAACATTTTTTCCACCCGTTGCACGGATGTATTGCGCAGTTGATTATCATGGGCAGGATGCCAGGCTGAGCGACCTCGTTGCGGTTGATCTACCAAATAGACATCAAAACCACAATTCACAAAGTATTCGGCCCAGCCAGGCCGTCCGTCAGGAGTGTTGAGCCAATTGACCGCAGTTTGACTGCCGCCATGGATGAATATAATTTTGGGACTTGAGGTTTTTTTTCATCAGGACAGTACAGATGCTCTACAAACATCGCTCCCTGCATAACCTCACACTCTTTATCCGACACATAGCATCCCTCTATGAAAAAAACGTCGCGTGCAGGCTGCTTCCAATCACGAGTTGATGCTGAAATAGAACCCATATATTCAGTACCCTCCATTTCATAGATTTGCTGATTTATCACTTGGCGGTTTAATTTAGTTCAAATTCTTACAATGGTTAACCTGCCTCATTATGTACGCCTCCTTAAGCAATTTCTATGCCAGTATTTCTAATGTTTCAATAGGACAAAATACCCATTCCGCTTAAATGTTTGACATTGATATGCACACCTATGTAACGCTCGCCCACAAATGAATGAACAGGTATATTGAAGTGACCTCAGCAATATCCAGGAAGTGTTTAATCATATTGTTTTCTGAGCAGACAATTGCGAATATGCAAAGGACACATACGACGAGAAAGGACACAAGAAGAAGTTCAGCATGTCCGGTTACCACACTTTTAAGCCTCTCGTTATTTCCTTAAGTGCAACGACGCTGGACAAGAAAAATTGGCATGCAACTTGCTTGAACCGATACACAGCCGGGCGGCCTCTTTGCGGTGACGGGTGGTATACGTTCTGCGAACGACACTCGTTGTCGACATCCTGCTGATGAACCATAAAGCTTGCCTGACATAACAGGTACACAAATATTATAGGAGACACGCAATGAAGAGGATGGTAAGTAGTGCAGTAGCGTTTAGTCTGTTTTTCCTGCTGACATCGCCAAATGCTCAGGCGGCGACAGATTTTCCGACTAAACCGATACGCATTGTTGTGCCGGCAGCACCCGGAGGCGCACTCGATCTGACTACACGCCTGGTGGCAGAGAAAATGAGTGAAGATCTTGGACAAACGATTATCGTGGACAACAGGCCTGGCGCCGGTTCACTGATCGGCACCCGATACGTTAAGACAGCAAAGGCCGATGGTTACACCTTACTCTCACAAGCCAACGGCTTTACCTTATTGCCGCAAACAAAAATCAATCCTGGTTACGATCCCGCAAAAGACTTTACCGGTATCGGTTTTATGACCCGTTCGCCACTGGTCATCGAAACCAGCACAACCCAGCCCGAAGGAACGCTGCAGGATTTCATGGCTCGCGTCAAAGCCAACCCCGGGCAATTGAGCTATGGCCATGGCGGAGTTAGTACCCCCATTCATCTGGCAGCGGCATCCTTTCTGCACAAAACAGGCCTGAACATGCTCAGTGTGCCTTATAAGGGTAATGGCCCCGTTTTGCTGGACGTGATTGGTAATCGGTTGCACCTGGTATTTGACGGCTACATCAGCAGTGCCCCGTTCATCGGCAATGGCCAGTTGCGACCGTTAGCTGTCACTTCGGACAAACGCATGGAATCGCTGAAGGACGTTCCGACTCTGAAAGAGCAGGGCGTAGATTTCAGCTATACCCTTTGGCTCGGCTTGCTCGCGCCATCCGGCGTGCCCAACGAGGTCGTGAACCGGCTATCCCAGTCTCTCAAATACGCGCTGGAGTCTAAGGAACTGAATAAGCGTTTTATAGAGGAAGGATCCGATCCCACATTCGTAACGCCAGCGTTTTTCACTGATTACTATAAAAACGAGGCCGTCGATATGGTGAAAGTGGCTGCCGACCTGCAACTGCCCAGGGACTGACGAAAAGCAATGCTGTTGCCGCCGGCTAGTTGCTATGCGTCGCAGCCGGCGGTTGTCCATCCATAAGCAAGCATGACACTGAAAGCATGCTCATCGGAGATAGATCGCATGTTGTACAAATCAATACATTCAGTATTCGCCAGTTTTGCCCTTGCTGGCTTGGTTACGCCAGTAGCCAGCGCAACCACCTTTCCAGTTAAACCAGTCAAAATCGTCGTAAACACCGGTCCGGGAGGCCTGGTCGACCTGTCGACGCGTCTGATTGCAGAAAAAATGAGTGAGAAGCTCGGGCAGCCTGTCATTGTCGAAAACAGACCCGGCGGCGCGACATTAATCGGAACGAGGGCGATAAAAAATGCGCCGGCGGATGGCTATACTTTGCTGTCCACTGCCGGCACTGTCACTATCCTGCCAGCCGTCAAACGTGATCCTGGCTATCAAATCAACGACTTCACCGGCATCGGGCCTATCCTCAGGTCACCATTGCTCATGGTGACCAGCGGTTCGGGTCCGTACAAAACGCTAGCGGACTTTGTTAAACGTGCAAGTACCAATCCCGGAAAAATGAGTTATGCATCGGGAGGGGTGGGCACAACTACGCAAATCGGTGCTGCTTTGTTTATTAAGCAGGCCGGGTTGGATCTACTGCATATCCCCTACAACGGTAACGGCCCTGCCATTCCTGATGTGATAGCGGGACGAGTCGATACGATTTTTGAAGCCTATAGCAGCGGTGCACCTCAGGTGAAATCCGGTACATTGCGTGCGCTTGCTGTTACCTCCACCGTCCGATTACCGAATCTGCCAGATGTCCCGACACTTCAGGAGCGCGGTATTAAAGACTTCAGTTATTACCTGTGGACGGGGATGCTGGCACCCAAGGGAACACCTCAGGATGTGGTGAGCCGGCTTTCCGAGGCGTTACATTACGCTCTCGATAGCAAGGAATTGGGCGAACGCTTTCGCTCGGATGGTGCGGAACCAATGTTGATGCAACCCATAGAATTCAATCAGTTTCTGCAACAGGAAGCATCGTATTTCGAGAAAGTAGTGACTGAGCTTGGGATAGAAAAACAATAATTTCATCCTTAACTTAGCCGCGCGATGTGACTGCATTGCATAAAAGAGAAGCGATCCGCTGAGCAACACGGTGGATCGCCGATCATAAAGAATGGAAAAAGTATGACTATGAAAGTAGGATATATAGGGCTGGGCGCACTCGGCAGCGAACTGGCAGGGCGATTGTCTTGCGTCTATCCGGTATGCGCATGGGACATCAATGATGCCGCCATGTTGCGATTACGCGATCGGGGAGCAAGTATCATGGCTTCGCCCGAAGAGATCGCGAGAAATAGCGATATTGTGCTGCTATGCCTGCCACGCAGCGAAGATGTGAGGCAGGTTGTTTTCGGGCCTCAAGGGCTGGCAAAAGGACTGGGCGCGGGTAAGTTGATTATCGACCAGACTAGCGGTCACCCGGAAAGTACCCGGAAAATCGCGGAAAAACTGGCTTTAGCAGGCGTATCAATGATCGATGCGGCAGTATCCGGCAACCCGCAAGTTGTCTCGAAAGGGGAGGCCACGCTCATGGTTGGGGGATCGGACGTGCTATACGAGCGCGTACTTCCGGTACTTACCGCCATCAGCGAAAAAGTGTTTCGCTGCGGCGCCAATGTTGGTGATGGGCAGGCAATGAAAATGGTCAACAACGCGATGAATGCCGCGTGCAGGCTCGGAACGCTGGAGCTTGCTGCCATGGGTGTGAAAGCTGGACTGCCGCTGGAGTGCATCATAGAAGTGCTCAATAGCGGGACTGCACGCAATCCAACAACAGAGGTCATGCTGCCGGCCATTGCGCAGGGGCGATCCTCTACCGATTTTGCCTTATCGCTCATGCTCAAAGACATTAATCAGGCCGTGATGCTGGGTATAACTATTGGTGTGTCTACGCCAGTAATCAATGCTGTACAGAACTTATTGCAAATGGGCGCAAATACGCTTGGCGGACAAGCCAGGCTTGAAGACATGGTGGGATTTATGGAATCGGCCGCTGGTACAAAATTTCGAGCAGGCAGTGCAGGCGCTGATGTGGTTGATTCCCGTTTCGAGGATCGCGGTGCTTCTGGTAATGCGGAACTTGCGTCGCTATTGAATAATGCGGTAACAGCGTTATGCGAGACCGTTACCTATGAAGGTACGGCACTTGGTTTTCGATTTGGACTTGGACTCGAAGAGCTGTCGCGTGTCATTAATATCAGTTCCGGCCGTAGTGCAGCATCGGAACGTATTTTGCCAACACTCGGCAAGCAGATGTTGCAAGCGGACCGGCAGTCACAATTGACACTTGCGCAATTGCAGGACGTAGCCAAGCTCGCAATAACGACTGGCGTACCCACTACAATATTCAACACTGTACGAACCGTATCCGAAGCGACAGTGAACCCGTCAGAAAGCTTCACACTGCGCTGAAGCACTTACCTCGCGTAAAAAGGTACATGTATCACGCGCAAATTGATCTGGTTGCAAATAGCAGTCGATATGTTTGGCCTCCGGATAAACAATTTGCCGTGATCCCGCGATATTATCCAGAATAAACTGTTGTTCTTCCTGACCGCTATGGGGGCTGTTGCCGGCCGATAGCACCAACGTAGGTGCCTTAACACTGCTCAATAGCGATTCAGCAGAAACCTGACTCGCAAAGCGCAGCAACGCCTGTGCCACATGCAGCGGCCAGCTGCCACATTCGTCGGCAAACCACTCGTCTTTGGCTGCATTGCCTGTGAGCTGGTTCGTGACTTCGCGGGAGCGAAGCCACCACTGTTTCATCCCCAATTGGTCCAGCGCTTCGGCCCAGGTTGGATAGCCGACCGAATTGATCGCCACTGTTTTTTCCGGCCTTACCCGTATGATAGAAGAGACCAGAGTCAGGCTTTTTACGCGTTGCGGATGGGTCGCTGCAAATATCACCCCCAGGATGCTGCCTAATGACTCGCCCACGTAATGCACTTTCTCAATACCAAGCTTATCCAACACGCCCACAAAGTCTGACAGTATCTGGTCAAGAGAAAACTCAATGTCTGGCCCGGGATCTGCACCAGGTCCCACACCCCGCAAATTGGGTCGAATGACCCGGAACTGGCGGCTCAGATGGGGTACCCAGCCATAATACATATTACCGGTACGCCCAAGCCCATGTTGCAGCATGACTGCGTCGGATGAATCCCAGGGATCCGTGTAATCATCATCGTGATAAAAGATGTTCGCATCATTCACCCGAATATTCGGCATTGCTGTCTCCGTTAATTGATAGTCACTATTTGGAAAATTACTTATTGATGTCGCCGATTTCAGAAACGATCTCGCCAATCCGTGAATACTCGTCCGCCATCATATGCTTCAGAACATCGGGCGTCGCCGTTTTTACCGTCGCGCTGGCAGCTTTGAAACGCTCCTGCATTTGCGGCGTATTCAAGACATGTGTAATGCTCTTCTGCAGCTTGTCGACAACATCTGGTGGTGTGCCTGCCGGAGCTGCAATCAGAAACCAGACCTCCGCCTGAAACCCTTTGAGAGTATTGGAAATGGGTTCTACGCCAGGCATGAGTGCGCTTTCTCCTGCCGAGGCGGTGCCCAGCAAATTCAGTTTACCTTCTTTGATCTGCTGGCTGATCTGAGGCGTGACCGACGACAGCATGAGCTGCACCTCACCAGACATCAACGCCAGCGTGATCTGGCCCACACCCTTATAGGGCACGTGGTTCATTTTTATGTCAGCCAGTTTCATAAACGTTTCTGTGGCAAGACGACCGTTGGAGGCAGGACCTGATGAAGCAAAATCGATTTCTCCGGGGTGGGCCTTCGCGTAGGAAATCAGCTCCTGCACAGTTTTTACGGGCAACGAAGGATGCGTCACCAGTACCATAGGCTGAACTCCCAGCAATGCGACGGGTTCGAAATCGCGCAATGGATCAAAACCTGCCTGCTTATTAATCTGAGGCGTAATCAGCATACCGTTAGTCTGGATCAGCAAGGTGTATCCATCTGCAGGCGCCCTTGCGACGTAGCGCGTGGCAACAATACCCGATGCACCTTCTTTGGGAACGATGACAACAGGCTGGCCAAGCTCTTTTTGCAGTGGTTCCTGTACGGCACGCATCAGAATGTCAACCGGCCCGCCCAGTGCGAATGGTAGTGCGACACTGATGGGTTTATCGGGGTAGGCCGCAGTGGCGATGTTCGGGGAAGCGATGACAACTGCGGCAATCAGCTTCAATCCGCTACGCCTGACAAGTGTAATAATCCTATCCATTCAAATAGTCTCCTTTGTAATTTTTCATTCTGCATAGTGTCTTGTTATGCTTGCAAAGCAAGGCCACCGCGTGGCCATCTGACCTTCATCAACTGTCCATAACCGGACAGCGTTATGTAAGCATCACGCAGCTGCGGCCCGCCAAAGCAGATATTGGTGCAATAGTTCTCCGGCGCTTGATGAAACTCCAGCAACTCACCGTCGGGTGAAAAAACGCTAATGCCACCGTTTACCAATGTAGCGACGCAGATATTGCCATCGTCTTCAACCGCGAGCGAGTCAAAGCGCTGAAAGCCGGGCAGCCCGTGAAGCAGACGACCACCATTGGGTGAAGGCCAGGGTTCTCTTTGCAAAATACCTGGCTCCAGGATTGAATAGGACCATAAGCGGCTGGTTTCCGTTTCGGCAACATAGAGAACGCTCAAATCAGGCGACAGACCAATGCCATTGGGCGTAAGCACAGGAAATGCAGCCTGGCGAATCTCGCTGCCGTCAATCTTTGCGTAGTAGACTGCGCCGCGCACAATGCGATCATGAAACGCCCTGCCCATGTCCGTAAACCAGAAGCCGCCCATTTGGTCGAATACGATATCATTGGGACCATGCAAGGGATTGCCATCACAATGCGAATAAAGTACGTCGACTTGTCCGCTTTCCAAATGAACACGTTGAATACATCCACCTTTATAGTCCGCAGCGGCGGCAAGAGGGCGGGTAAAACCGTTCTCTGTGTGCCATTCGAATCCGCCGTTATTACAGACATAGCAATAGCCGTCAGGCCCGATGGCTAATCCGTTCGGACCACCACCGAGGTGAGCGACAATTTCCTGACGCTGGTCTGAATAAATTCGCAGCAACCGACCGCTTACGATCTCAACGATTAATACGCTTCCGTCGGGCATGGCTACCGGCCCTTCCGGAAACTGCAGGTCGCGCGCGATGATTTCGCCTTTCAGCGTCAAGTGCTTCATTCATTCTCCTTGGTTTTCAGTTATTGCTAGAGATCAAGCGCACTGGCATCCACCCGTTGCAGGCACTGGGATATCCGCGTTAAAAACGCGCTCCTGTAAGCAATATCTGCTTCTTCACTGTTCCTGATAATAATGTCATTTCAAACTTATTAACGATGTGATATGTCGCTGCGGCCACGCCCCGTCACAGCCAGCCACAATTCAGATGAACGTCTGGCCGTCGTGTGCGATTCTCTTATTCAGGCATAACCAATTGTCAGCAATAACCGTGCCAGTACAGGGCGAATGAAGTGCCGACAGTATGTAATATCAGGCAAGGACTGTGTGGTTCAATATAACTAGGCTGCGTGCTGCGATACAGAAAAAGTGAAAGTGTCTGCGGGATGTACTTTGATTGGACATTAAGTACAGGTACTGCCCATGTTGAGAACAGTGCTGCAAGTCGAGAAGATGGCTCAGCCGGTTACAATGTTCTTCATCGTTCGTTCGGCGCTTTCTAAAAATTTTGTGAGCGCAGGATTCGTCAGGACAGGGTTCCACGCCAGCATCCCAAGAGCCGGTTCCCGAAACTTGGCAAAGGGCACAAGAGATACGCCAGCCATTCGCATTCGACCAAGCGTACTAGGAACGATCGCCATTCCGCAGCCTTCAGATACCATCGACATCGTCGTCATCCAGTTACGCGTATAGTGGACTATTCTGGGATAGATTCCGGCACGACTGAATAGACTAATGACCGTATCGTGGTTGGCCGGGTTAATGTCACGTTCAAACATGACGAACGACTCGTTAGCCAGTTCCTTCAAATCAATCAGCTGATGTCGGGCCATCGGATGTTCATTTGACAGACAAAGCACCAGTTGATCATCTTTTAATGGCATGAAGCGCAGTTTGGGTGGCGCCGTCGAACCGTGGCAGAAACCTGCGTCCAGTCGACCAAGGCGTAGCCATTCGAACTGCTCTGCGGATTGCATTTCTCTTAGTACCACTTCGATACCGGGCCATTCGCGTGTGAATGTGTCTACTATGGTCAGCACATCGCGAAATAGCAGTGTTCCGCCAAAGCCGATGTCCAGGCGTCCGCTCATGCCCTGATCCACCGACTTGACGATGCTTTTCGCTCTGGCGGCGCCTTCCAGTAATTTGCGCGCTTCATTCAGGAAAACGGTTCCTGCAGGGGTCAATTGAACACTGGTTTTTGTTCTCTGAAACAGCAGCACTTCAAGTTCTTCCTCCAGTGCCTTTATCGCGCTGCTTAATGGCGGCTGCGTAATTGCCAGGCGTTGTGCGGCTCGCCCGAAATGCAATTCCTCTGCCAATACGACGAAGTACCTCAAGACATGGAATTTCATTGAACCGCACCTCTCATTTGTAAATTGTATTAGCTGAGTGAAAAAGAGAATTAGACGCGAATGACGCATTGTATCAAACTAAGCGTCATAAAAATTACGGAGACAATGGCTCTTTTCGAGCTAAAGAGAAAAATATGGAAAACTGGGACTATATCGTGGTGGGAGCCGGCTCGGCTGGATGCGTGGTAGCGCGCAGACTTTCTGACGATTCCTCTGTGCGCGTGTTGCTTATTGAAGCGGGATCCTCTTTCAGAAATTTCTGGAGTACCGTACCTGCCGGTATGGCGATGTTGATAGGCGATGAGCGATTTGATTGGCGCTACACGACAGAGCCGGTTGCTGCATTGAATGGCCGCAGGATCGTCTGGCCCAGAGGTAAAACATTAGGTGGCTGCAGTGCAATCAACGG
Source organism: Advenella mimigardefordensis DPN7 (assembly GCF_000521505.1). Taxonomy (GTDB): domain Bacteria; phylum Pseudomonadota; class Gammaproteobacteria; order Burkholderiales; family Burkholderiaceae_B; genus Advenella; species Advenella mimigardefordensis. The sequence goes on along the minus strand of NZ_CP003915.1, from coordinate 2,315,652 downwards.
TATGGTTTATACGCGAGGTAATCGGCGTGATTATGATCATTGGGCGGAACTGGGAAATGCAGGCTGGGGTTGGAACGATATCCTGCCTTACTACAAACGAATGGAGAATAACGCTAGTATCTCCAACGCTTTGAGTGGACAAGGCGGTCCCTTAACGATCTCGAACGCAGCGCCGGCATCACTTGCAGTACAAAGTTTTATTGAATCAGCACACGCTTGTGGTATTGCGCAGGTGAAAGATCTGAGCGTGTCGGGAGAGGAGGGAGTTGGACTCTTGCAAGCCACCATCCGTGATGGCCGACGCCTGTCGAACTACGATGCTTTTATTGCACCCATACGCAATCGCCGGAATTTAAGCGTGCTCACCAATGCGCATGTCACTCGGATACTGATGGACAATGGGGCCGCTATCGGTGTCGAGCTGATGCAAGATAATAAGCTACGTTCCATTATCGCCAATCAGGAGGTAATTTTATCTGCCGGCGTTGCGAACTCTCCACATATATTAATGCTCTCAGGAGTAGGTGATGGCGCCCAGCTGCAGCAACACGGTATAGCCACACGCTTGCATTTGCCAGGCGTTGGGAAAAATCTGCAGGACCACGTCGGTGCGCATATAAAGGTGCGCACGCGACCAGGCTGGTCGCACAATCGTGATCTGAACGGATGGCGCAAATATCGCGAGGGCATGCGCTACCTACTGGCTAAGAATGGGTATCTGACTGCCAGCGCGACTTTGGCAGCTGCATTCGTGCGTAGCAACGATCAGGTACCCTACGCGGATCTGGAGATAGGATTCCGTCCGATTACCTTTAGCCAGTCTGCCGATGGGTACGTAACCGTCGACGATTACGAGGCGATCAGCGCCAACGTCTACAGGGTTAGGCCTGCTTCAAGAGGACAGGTTCTTCTACGTTCTGCCGACCCTTTCGCTGCACCGATTTTTGACGCTAACTTTATGTCAGATCCGGAAGATCAGCAGGCAACCATTAATGGGCTGCGTTTGATACGCAAGATTCTGTCCACTGAACCGATAGCATCAGGTATCACAAGCGAAGTTCAGCCCGGAATCGATATTCAATCAGATTCTCAGCTGCTTGATTTCATACGCAATAACGGAAAGTCTTCCTACCATCCGGTCGGCACCTGCAAGATGGGAAATGATTCTCTGGCCGTGGTGGATTCCCAGTTACGGGTGCGGGGAATTGACCGATTACGCGTTATTGATGCTTCTATCATGCCCACCCCCAGCTCCGGGAACACCGCTGCCTGCACTACCATGATTGGCGAGAAAGGGGCCGACATGATTTTGTCCGATTTGAAAACACTACACCGGGCGGCATGAATATCGACGCGGTCAGGCCATTCTTTCTGTTTCTTTAGGCAAATATTATGACACTCAATATTTCAGATATAAATACGACGGGGTTTAACTCCGGTCAGTTGCGAGCTTTGAACTGGATTAATTCCGGAACCAAAAAACTTTTCATCGACGGTAAATGGGTTGATGCCCAATCAGGAAAGACATTTGCCACGGAGAATCCGGCGACGGAACAGGTGTTGAGCGAGGTCTCCGAAGCGGGCGAGACTGATATCGACAAAGCGGTAGCGGCGGCACGACAGGCTTTTGAATCCGCTGCCTGGTCGGGTATTTCGCCACATCAGCGCGCGCGTTATCTGATGCAGATTGCCGATGCGATCGAATCTCACGGGGACGAACTGGCATCAATAGAAAGTTATGACACAGGGGTGCCGTATACGGCCAGTCGCCAACGGATTCCCCATATCGCTGAAACGTTTCGCTATTACGCCGGTTGGGTCAGCAAACTTTATGGTACGACTAACCCATCGGACGACAGCCGTTTTATTTACATGCTACGTGAACCGATGGGGGTTTGCGCGTTGATCAACGCCTGGAATGTGCCATTGGGCATGGCGGCGACCAAAATCGCGCCGGCCCTGGCGTGCGGGAACACAGCAGTATTCAAGCCGGCAGAGCAGGCGCCGCTCAGCGTATTGCGACTGACCGAATTGATCCACGAAAGCGGGCTTCCTGCAGGCGTATTGAATGTCGTCCCTGGTCTGGGGCCCATCGCCGGCGCTGCGATGTCCGCACATACTGGGATAGACAAAATCGCTTTTACAGGATCGACAGTCGTGGGCCGGCATGTTCTGCAATCCGCCGCCAACAATATGAAAAAGGTTTCTCTGGAGCTCGGGGGCAAATCGCCGAATATCATTTTCCCCGATGCGGATCTGGATTCTGCAATTGCCGCGTCGGTAGTCTCATTTTGCCGAAATTCAGGACAAATATGTTCTTCCGGAACCAGACTTTTCGTACATAACGAGATTTATGACATGGTTGTCGAACAGGTCTGTTCGGTGGCAGAACAATATAAGGTCGGACAACCATTTGAAGCCGATACGCAATTGGGGCCATTGATTTCGAGACGGCAAATGGACCGTGTGCTCTCCTATGTACAGGAAGGAACGCGCGAAGGTGCGCGGTTGCGCTTGGGCGGTCATCGCGTGGGCGATGTTGGCTATTTTGTCACACCGACCATTTTCTCCCATGTCAAAAATGAAATGAAGATCGCGCAGGAAGAAATTTTCGGACCCGTACTTTCCATTATTCCGTTCAGCAACGAAAGCGAAGTAATACTCAAAAGCAACGATTCCATCTATGGGCTGGCTGCGGCTGTATGGACACGAGATGCCAGCCGCGCCCAGCGCGTATCCCGTGCACTGAAGGCAGGGCGCGTCTGGATTAATACTTATGGCGATGCAGATCCCGGTATGTCCATCGGTGGTTACAAGCAATCAGGAATAGGTCGGGAATATGGCGCTGAATCGATCGACGCCTATACACAGACCAAGTCTGTATTAATGAAATTCTGATCAGCATGAATTGCTGTCTTTAGCAACCACTTTCTAGAATTTTGGCATTTACATTATTGGAATGCTGCGGCAAAAACTTACTAATGAAACATTAAGCGATGAATTTGATAACAAAGCAACTGATTGAGCTTGCACAGAACACCCGGTACGAAAGGCTGGGTGCAGAAACCGTACATGAGTGCAAACGACGGATCATCGATAGTATCGCCTGCGCGATGGCGTCATTCAATCACCCTCTCAGTATTTCAATGAGAACGCTGGCAAGCAGCTATCGGGGAGCGCCTGATGCAGCACTCTGGGGCACTGGCGTTCGGACGACGCCGGAGATGGCGGCATTTGCCAACGGCGTAATGGTACGTGTGGGTGAAAATAGCGATACCTTTATCGGCAAGGGCGGTGGCGGCCATCCCAGCGATATGATTGCGGGATTGATTGCAGTTGCAGAGGCAGCTCAAGCTAGCGGACAAGCGTTGATCGAAGCAATTGTAATTGCATACGATGTGTATTGTGGGCTGATGGATGCAGTTGATCTTGCCGCAAAAGGCTGGGATCAGGCCTTCCATGTGACGTTAGGGACTGTATTGGGTGCCTCCAGGCTGCTGGGGCTGGATGAGTCACAAATGGAACAGGCCATTTCACTTGCTATTTGTCCCAATATGGCGCTCAGACAAACACGGCATGGGGAACTGAGCCACTGGAAAGGCTGTGCGGGCGCAAACGCAGCCCGTAATGCCGTGTTCGCGGCAACCCTGGCGCAACGTGGAGTCATCGGCCCATCGGGGATTTTCGATGGCAAACAGGGATTATGGTCTGTGACAGGCCAATTTGAGTGGCCTGTTCTGTACCACGGGGACTCGCTGCGTATGGTTGCGCGCACCAGCATCAAGCCGCTGCCAGTGTGCTATCACACGCAATCGGCCGCGCTGGCGGCGCTAAAGTTATTTCCTAAACTAGCAAAAGATACCATTTCGCAGGTGCATGTCCATACGTATCGTACGGCGCTTGAAATGGCTGCAGATGGGGCCCATCAATGGGCGCCACAAACATCGGAGTCTGCTGATCACAGCCTGCCGTTTGTGGTTGCGACCGCATTGCTGCATGGCGCAATAGCGCCTTCAAGCTTCCAGGCTGATCGTCTGGCATGTCCTGATGTCCGTAAGGTGATGTCCACAATACAGGTATCAGAAGACCCGGCACTCTCATCTTTATGGCCAAAGAGCGCTGCCGCGCGCGTGACGGTAGAAACACGCAATGGGGTTCAGTTGTCCGAAGAGATTCTCTATCCGAAAGGGCATGTCAATAATCCTATGAGTGATGATGAAGTCGCCACCAAGCTATACGAGGGTGTGAGTGCGCTGGCAGGGCAGGACAAGGGTAAGAAGATAGTCACTACGTTGTGGGGAATCGATCAAAATGGCGTACTGGCGTCTGCTATTGGTCAGGTACTGGCGCAAACATTTGGGTGATCAGCGATTTCAATTAAAAAAAGATAACTCAAACATAAGGAGACTTTAATGAACGATATAAATCGACAAATCCGTTTCGCGTCTGCAGTGATCACGATGTGCATGGCAGGGCATGTGTACGCAGCGGCACCGGTAAAGATCGGGTTGGTAATGCCATTTTCAGGCGCAGCAGCGGCATATGGTATCGAAGCACGTCAGGCAGCAGAGCTGGCGGTGGAGGAAATCAATGCTGCCGGAGGCATATTAAACGGACGGTCTTTACAACTGATATTCGAAGACGATAAGGGCACGCCACAGGGTGCGGTTGGTGCAACTCAAAAACAGATTGCCCTTAATAAAGTTGACGCCATTCTGGGAGGAATGGGTAGCCAACTGGCATTGGCACAATCGTCGGTTGCCAAAAATCGTATTTTGTATATCAACAGCGCAGCGCAGGCAGACGCGATTACTGAACAAGGGAACAAATGGCTGTTTCAGATTAATAACACCACCAGCATGAATGCGAGTGGATTCAATAAATATATTGTAAATGTATTAAAACCGAAGACCGTGGCATTTGTTGGTGAGAATACTGAGTTTGCGAAACCGCTGCTTAATATCATGAAGAAAGATTTGGCAGCGGCTAATATTGAGCTGGTAGGCGTCTCGCTATACGATACAGAAACCAACGACTTTACTTCGATCATAACAAAAATCAAATCTCTGAATCCTGATCTGGTCTATGTAGCGGATGGCGCGCCTGCGCGGCTTGTCCAGTTCTGGAAGCAGGCTCGCCAGCTGGGTGGATTTCGCGCCGAGGCAGTCACACCGGGTGTCGTGACGCCCACCGTCATGAACGCAGCAAAGGGGGTCATGGACGGCGTGATCACAGGAGATATTTTTTTCGACATTGGACCAGGCTGCTGAAACGCAGCGTTTCGTCAGCGCCTTTCGATCCCGCTACCACCAGGATCCTGGCAAAGTGCATCTGGTTGTATATGAAGGCGTGAACCTTATTGCCGGGTCGATGGATAAAGCGCAAACGGCGAATGACTATTCAGCGTTGGAAAAATCACTACGCTCCAACACATGGATCACACCGCGTGGAACGCTTAGATTTGATGAAAAGGGCCGTGCTCATGCGCCATATTTCTATATTCAACAGGTTCAGGGCACATCATTGAAGCCCGTTGTTCGAACAGAAAACTGAACTTACGGGCCAAACCATGGAATTATTTCTACAAACCTTCCTCAATGGCTTGCTGGTGGGAGCCGGCTACGCGCTGATCGCAGTGGGCCTGACGCTGGTATTCGGCATTCTGGGTATTGTTAATTTCGCGCACGGCGCCTATTTCGCGCTAGGAGCGTATTCAGTATTATTGGCAGTCAATCTGGGCGTGCCCTATTTGTTGGCCGTGCTCATCGCTTTGGGAATTGTTGTCATCGCGGCTTATTTAACGGAGCTATTCATCGTCAGGAGAAGTCTATACGGCGCGGGCAACTACAGCTCAGTAATTGTGACCTTCGCGCTCTCGCAGGCGATGATATCACTCATGTTACTGATTGCCGGTCCCAATCCGCAACCGGTGGCTTCACCATTCTCCGACGCAAGCATGTCGATATTCGCGCTGGTATTCAGTGGCCAGCGAATTCTGATTCTGGTGGTTGCGCTGGTGGTGTTGAGCGGACTTGGATTCTGGTTGCGGTTTGCCCGTAGCGGGCGTCAGGTTACCGCTGTATCCCAGAATGCGCGCGGGGCGCTCTACACCGGCATTAATGTACCCCGCATCCGCTCCCTGTCATTCATGATAGGAGTTGGAGCGGCGGGCCTGGCAGGCTCTTTGCTTGCTCCCATATCCAACGTCTTTCCAACGATGGGAAATGCCTCTCTGATTAACAGCTTCATTGTCGTCATACTGGGCGGTATGGGTAGTATTTCCGGCTCTTTGCTTGGCGCATTGCTGATAGGTGTCGCCAATGCGCTGTTCGAAACGTATGTATCAGTACCGTGGACGCCTGCATTGGGATGGATTCTGGTCATTTTTGTCCTGCTTGTTGCGCCGCAAGGCTTGCGCGGCAAGAAAAGCAAAGAGAGATACTGACATGCGATTACAAGAAATTAAAGATACGACGTTTTTTAAACTGATGCTGGCATGGGCCTTGGCTATCGCGCTATACGGGCTTCTTATTGAGAATACGTTTCTGCTTACACTGGCAGGCTATACCAGTACACTTGCTCTCTTTGCGCTGAGTATTAACGTTATGCTCGGCGGAGTGGGGGAGGTGCCTTTGGGGCAGTCTCTTTTCTTCGGGCTTGGGGCCTATGCGGTAGGAATTGGTATGCAAAAGCTTGGCTTTTCCTATGCGCTTTCGGTTCTATCTGGTATTGCCATCACCATCGCTCTGTCGTTTGTCATCGGCATGATCACCTTGCGTCTGACCGGCGCTTATTTCGCTATTGTCTCGTGGGGGATGGCCAGTGTCGCTGTCGTCGCGGTATTAAATCTGGAAAGTGTCACTGGCGGCGGAATGGGGATATTTGGCCTGCCCGACATGCAATTTTTCACGATTGACCTTACAAGCCCCATTCAATACTTCTACACGGCGGCAGCCACGCTTTTGCTCATCATCGTAATACTTAACGCCATCAGACAATCGCGATTTGGCTACGCACTGGAAAGCGTACGTCAGAACCCGCATCTGGCGACTTCACTTGGCGTGAATGTATTTCGACAAAGGCTCAAGGCTTTCATGCTCAGCGCAGTGATTGCCACCATTGCTGGTGCGCTTTCGGTGCCCTATACCCAGATCATTACACATGAATCATTAAATATTGCCATCACTGTTGACGCTTTGCTGATGGTATTGCTGGGTGGTACGCGCTGGTTATTCGGGCCGGTACTGGGGGCAATGATTATTTAGCATTCTTCCGTTTTATCTGGAGTTGGACGTCAACGTCCGCCTATTAGTATTCTCAGTGGCCATTATTCTTATTATGACCTTTCTGCCTGACGGACTGCACCAACTAGGTTTGTCATGTATCTCACGATTAAAAAGGAGACATCATGTCGGTAGCTGAAATCATACAACAACAAACCGTCGTGAAGAATGTGTCAGCCGACGTCGTTGTGCAGGCCACTGGCGTAACAAAGAAATACGGCGGAATTGCAGCACTGAAAGGGATTGATCTAACGATTCATGAAGGCGAGATATTTGGCATTATCGGTCCGAATGGAGCGGGAAAATCAACACTGTTCGATATTCTGTGCGGCATTATCCAGCCAACCACCGGCCAGGTACAACTGTTGGGAAAAACGATCCAGGGTATGTCAGCCCATGTCGTTGCCCGGCTTGGGGTCGCTCGCCGCTTCCAACGAACCGCCGTTTTTGCGGAAGCGACGGTCATGCAGAATCTGCTGTTTGCAGCTCATCAGTCTTTTAGCCATTCGATGCTCGGACGTTTTGTGCATTCAAAACATTGGCAAGAGGAAAGAGACGCTTTTTTCAGTCGTGCTCAAGAGGTTCTGGGCATCACAGGACTGTGGGACGATCGTGAACGTATCGCCTGCACACTCGCCTATGGCGTGCAGCGGCGCCTGGCGGTCGGCCTTGCGCTTATGCCAGACCCGAAACTACTGTTTCTGGACGAACCCGCTGCGGGAATGGATGATCAGGACAGTGACAGCTTTATTACGCTTGTTCGAGAAGTGGCACCAGGGCGAACTGTCATCATTGTGGAGCATGACATGAGGGTCATTCGTAAGTTATGCCATCGCTGTCTTGCGATGGCCGATGGGCGGCCGTTACAGCGAGGTCAGCCTGCTGACGTGCTGCAGCATCCTGATGTAATTGAAGCCTATCTGGGAGCAGCGGATGAATAAGCGGATTCTGAATGTTCACGGCGTGAGTGCGGTTTATGACAAAGTCAAAGCCCTGCATGGAGTCTCAATTCATGTGAATGAAGGCGAAATCGTTGCCATTCTGGGTGCGAATGGGGCGGGTAAAACGACCTTGTTGAACGCCATCTCCGGTATCGTTCCGGCGGCAGGCGGGGAAATCTCGCTGGGCGGAACTCCGATACGTGGGCTTAAGCCCTGGCAACTGAGTGCCCACGGATTGATCCATGTACCTGAGGGGCGTGAAATCTTTCCAGCCATGAGCGTCGAAGATAATCTGCGGGTTGTCGATGCGTCGGGTAACGGCCCTGATTTTACTGTGCAGAGCGTCTTGGAGATGTTTCCGCGACTGCGGGAGCGCTTTGACCAAACAGCGGGCAACCTGAGCGGTGGTGAGCAACAGATGTTAGCTATCGGTCGTGGATTGATGGCGCGGCCTCGCCTGATTTTGTTTGATGAACCCTCTCTCGGTTTGTCGCCACTCATTTCCCGGCATGTGCTAGCGACCATTGCTTCACTACGCAGCCAAGGCGTTTCCTGCTTACTGGTCGAGCAAAACATGCGTGCAGCGCTCAAGATTGCCGATCGCGCCTATGTTTTGCGCGTGGGGCGAGTTGTGAGAGAGGGTGATGCCACTGACATAGCGCAGGATCCGGATATAGGCGAAGCCTATTTGGGATCGTGACCACACAAATAATAAATTCAATTTAAGGAGACATATTATGAAAAATACCATCATAGAACAGCTTGCGCACTACACCGAATCAACAACCTATCGGCAACTACCATTTGAAGTAGTGCATGAAAGCAAGCGAATTCTGCTCGACTCCATTGGCTGCGCGCTTGCCGGTCTTCATTTTCAAAAAGGCCAGGCCGGACGCGATTTTGCCAGACTGATGGGTTCAGGCGGAATGGATGCGTCAATTATCGGTGATGCCCGGCGTGTTTCCATTCCAGCAGCAGCCTTTGCCAATGCAGAGTTGATCAACACAATGGACATGGATGTTGTGACGGTTCCGGGGCATGTAGCTCCGGCGGTTCTGTCCAGCATCATGGCAGCAGGTGAAGCTGCATTATCAAGTGGCCAGCAAATAATCGAAGCTATTGCGATCGGACATGAAATAGGTCATCGATTTGGGCGCGCAGTGGATAATTTGCGCGATACAAAGAACGGCGAGCCGGATCCACCAAAAATTTTCGGCTATACCAGCCCGATATTCGGTGCCGCCGCAGGTATTGCTAAATTGCGGGGACACTCATCGCAAGTCATCGCCAACGGGCTGGGCATCGCGGCCTGCATATCACCAGTCAACTCCATGATGTCCTGGATACATCATGCACCCGCAACAACGATCAAATACACGCTGAAAGGCGCGCTGGCCTTTCAGGCTGTCACTGCGGCTTATATGGCAGAGTTCGGCCATCGGGGTGATGTACAGGTTCTTGATGATGCGGAATATGGTTATCCCCGTTTTATCGGCTCCAGCAAATGGGAGCCGGATGCCATTGTGAATAAGCTTGGAGAACAATGGCTCTTTCCTGCGCATACCTCATATAAACCCTATCCTCACTGCCGGGTGTTCAATGCACTGTTGGATTGTGTTTCAAAAATCGTAAGCGAGAATGAGATCAAACCAGACGAGATTGACAGTATCAAAATTTTTGTGGAAGGCTTTGCGCAAAAGCCTGTCTGGATTAATCGCAGGATAGATGATGTGCATGATGCCCAGTTCAGCATGTACCACGGCATCGCCGTCGCCGCACATGGTCTGCGGCCGGGCAGGGCCTGGCTGGAACCAGACTTTATCCAAAGCCCGTCAGTGCTCAGACTAATGGAAAAAGTGAGCAGCGAACCACATCCGGACTATGTAGCACTGTTGAGTGGCAATGCGGCCAGTCGACCGGCACGGGTAGAACTACATGCGCGCGGCGAAACATTTTTGCAGGAGCGGCGCTTTCCAAAGGGAAGCCCGTCTCCAGAACCCGACTCAATAATGACGGATGCCGAATTGATAGAAAAATTCAGACATAATGCGCAGGATGTCATCAGCAACGACGCAATCGGTCAACTCGTTGAGTCGATTATGCATCTTGAACAGTCAGACCGCTGGGATAGGGTGGTACAGCTTGCAGTACCAACAGACCTGCAAAAATAACCGAGCCTGCTGCACGAAGGGCCACTCAGACAATTAATCAGCCAGGAGCAGTCATGTTCAATGTTACTCAGCCGGTGCTCACACTCATGTTCGGGATTGCATTCTCAATCCCTTGCCTTGCGGCAAACCCACCGTACCCTAGCAAAGTGGTGAAAATCATCGTGCCAACAGGCCCGGGGACAGCCAGCGACGCTACGGCCCGATATCTCTCTGACGGTCTTTCCAAAAAATTTGGCAAAACATTTATTGTAGAGAACCGACCCGGCGCGAGTGCAACAATCGCCACGGCTGCAGTGCACCGTGCCGCGCCTGATGGCCATACTTTACTGCTGACCTACTCGACACATTATATAAACCAATGGTCACTCAAACTTGACTATGATGCGCTTGATTTTATGCCGCTGGCTCAACTGAACAAATCTCCTATCGTCCTATCTGTCGGCGTTGCGTCTCCCTATCACTCGGTAGAAGAGCTGGTCGAGTCAGCGCGAAGCCGCCCAGGAAAACTGTCGTTTGCTTCGGTTGGCGGAGTTTCTCAAATTGCGGGTGCCTATTTTCTGAAAAAGGCGGGCATTCAGATAAATTCTGTACTTTATAAAGATCCTACTCAATCTTTGCTTGATACGGCAAATGGCTTGGCCGATATGTCGTTCACCGGACTAACCGCGCCGCTGCCTTTTGTTCATTCCGGGAAACTCAGGGTGTTGGGGGTATCGACAGCCCAGCGGGATAGCAACCTGCCCGGGGTGCCGGCGATCGCCGAGTCGGGTGTGCCCGGCTACGAATTCGCATCAAATGTGATTATGCTGGCGCCGCCCAGGACACCAAAGGACATCGTCAAACAGATTTCTGAGGCTGTCGGTGAAATTGCATTGAGCACAGAATTTAAAAACTTGTGCAAAGTACAGGGTTGCACTGTTGACTACCTTGATAGCGAACAACTTGCTACCCGCTTTCCTCAGGAGCTGGAAAAATGGAAGACACTTGTCGATCAGGCGGGATTGACCGCTAAGTAAACTGCCGTAAAGATTGCAAAGGTCTGTCACAACGCCGTCCGCAAGCGCAGACGGCGGCTGCCGTCTATTTCAGGATACTGCGTGGTTCGACATTACGATAGCAATGCCAAAAGTGTTTTTACCGGCATACCTGTTCGCAATGACTCGACGGCATTCACCAGCGCATCAGTGCGGGTATCTGATTCGCCATAGTTGAGGCAGTCGTCCACTTTATCCCGTAACTGTGCTGCACTCATACGCTTTTGGGGGCTGCCTGACACAACATCCGTCTGCACCTGCATCACACGGCCATCATTCAATGTCACGTCGAAAAACACAGGTGTCATACCTAGAAACGGCAAGGCGTCATCGGCAGTGATAGTAATCTGGCTATGTGCAAACCGGCCGATTTTTTCATCGCGGATGGCCTCATCCGTGAAGTCACCGATCAGCACAGCGCCTTTAGCCAGCCCAACGGCGACCGTGTAAGCAATACTAAATTGCGCATCTACAATGCCCGCTGTGCGAGGGTCGTATTGCCGGCCGACCATATTCACTGCCTGGCCGCTGACCCGAATGTCAATGTGTTTTATATCGTCCAGGCGCAGGCCTTCGTTCCGGTGCAGTTCGAGCGCCAGATCTATTGGCGCATGAGTAAAACGGCAGGCCGGATAGGGCTTCAGACTGAGATCTTCAATCAGATTGCAATGATGCATATTCAGGCCAGCCGCTTCAAGATCAAACTTTCCATCCTGGTACAGATTGATAAATCCGGCTTTGCCTTCAAAGACGTTTCTGGGGCCGTCAATGCCGGACTGGGCAAGCGCAACCGAGAACATGACATTTTTTACCAACTGAGCCGGCTGAAATCGTTTGGCCAGGCTACCGTCGATGATCGATTGCAGGCTACCGCTGGTCTGAGTCAATTGATGCCCAAGCGCATCCACTGTCATCTGTGCGTCCCAGCCGCGTAGATTGGCAATGGCCAGAACGGCCCCGATAGAACCGCTGATCACGCTATAGTTCCAACCGCGTGATCCCTTAGGGCCGCCCGCACGACCGACACGCATTGCGCCATCCACGCCAACCGCCAACGCAGTGAGAAATCGCTGTCCGTCGCAGTCTGGCAGGTTTTCCTCCAGATCGGCTAGTAATCCAGGTAACACCATGCCGAATGCATGCAACGGCACTTTATCATCGGTGTCATCATAGTCCAGCGCATGCAAGGCCACTGCGTTCAGAAATGCGGCAACTGGGGCAGGTGCTTTACCAAAACCACCCCAGACGGTGCAGCCGTCCTGGCCCCAGCGCCCCAGGGCTGTTCGCGCCTGATCCAGTCCATGGGCACGAACGCCGGCGAGCGCGCAGGCAAGACTATCGATAAGGCCGTCATTCGTGGCATCGACGGTAGCGGTGGACAAAGAATCAAATTGCCTTGTAACGGCATTGTCGGCAAGACGATAGGCGAAATCCATTAGCAGGTCTCCAAATATGGGGGAATGGTTTGCAGTCTGGAGCCATACCCTTTTTCCGTCCAGTCAAATTTCTTGCGAGCAAGCGTAAGTTTTACTTACCCGAAGAGAACACAACACCGCTTTCATACGCGGTTAGATTTGTTTACCACAAAGCAATGAAATGCAACTCGACATCATCAGGTATAACGTGCACACTGTCGAATCACTTCCGTCAACCCTATACAGCAGACAGCATATGACCCCACCCACAGATCTCTCGCATGAGTTCGCTGAATTTATTATCAATACTCGATTCGAGGACCTGTCGCCCGACGCTGTTGACGGCGCGAAAAAAAGTATTCTTGATACGATCGGGGTCATTCTCGCCGCAACAGGCGTCGAGCCGGCAGTGAAGGCCGTTAATGCACTGATAACCGAAGCGGGCGGTACGCCAGAGAGCTCGCTGATGGGATTTGGAGGACGTGCGCCTGCCGTCTGGGCCGCATTTCATAATGGCGCGATGGCTCATTGTCTGGATTTTGATGATCATGCCCCGGAAGGGCATCATCCCAGCAGTTCAATCGTTCCAGCTGTATTTGCATTGGCTGAGCGTCGTGGTGGTGTCTCCGGTAAACAGCTGATCGCAGCAGTCGCGGCAGGGCAGGACATGTTTCTGCGCATGCGTCGCCATGTGCCCAGCCGGCTTGACTGGCACCTGACGACAGTGCTTGGCGTATTTTCTGCAGCAGCCAGCGCGGCGCATGTATTGGGGCTGACTAAAGAACAGACGATCAGCGCCTTGGGCATTGCCGGTATGCAAAGCTGCGGTACCCTGGAACTTGCCTATGGGGTTGGTAGCGATTTGCGAGGCATGTATGCGGGCTTCTCAACTAAAGGTGCTGTGCTGGCCGCGTTAATGGCGCAGAAGGGGATTCGGGGTGTACAGAGTATGTTCGAAGGCAAGGCAGGGTTGTTCAATGTCTATTTTGACAACGAGTATGATCGCACTGGCATGATCAGGGATTTAGGGCAGCACTACCACGGTGGCGAGATTCTGTACAAACCATGGCCCTCCTGCGGCGCTTCACATGGTTTTATCCATGCCACGCTGGAACTGATGCGGGAGCATCAGTTGAAAGTCGCCGACATCAGCGAAATACGGGTGAATGTCGGCGACTTCCAGAAGCAGTTGTGCGAGCCTATTGAAAGCAGGCGCCGTCCTGCAACGGCGGCCGATGCAAAGTTCAGTATTCCATACTGTGTGGCTGTTGCCGCTACCAACGGTTCGGCCAAACTGACCGATTTCATTGGCGACGCGCTTGCCGATCCGCAGGTGCTGGCAACCGCAGAGAAAATCACAGCTGTGGTCGATGCGCAATTTAACTGGGCGGGCAAACTTCCCAAAGGCCGACTGGACATCATCACGCATGACGGGCGTTCATTTTCACGAGTGGGCGATAACGTGCCAGGCGATATTGAATGTCCGATGGATTGGACGTATTTGAGCGCCAAGTTTTCTGAAAGTGCCGCGCTGGCAGCCGTAAAGCCAGCGTCGGATGGCGTGATGAGCGCGATAGAGATGATTCAACATCTGGACAGGATAGACGATGCAACCCTGGTCTTACGAGTGCTGGAGCACTGATGGACGCGACCATACAAAAACTTGCGCGCTACATAGTCGACACCGCATTTGACACGATCGCCCCAGAAGCCATTCACGAGGCCCGCCGGCGGATTATAGACAGTCTGGGATGCGCGGCGGCGGCATCAGCTGAACCGTTTTGTCTATCAATAAAGAAGCTGGCAGCCCGCACGCATTCAACCCCATCCGCACGCATCTGGGGCACCGGACAAGAGACGTCTATTGAAATGGCCGCTTTCGCCAATGGAACGATGCTGCGGTATCAGGATTTCAGTGACACAGTGTTGTCGCGAAGTAATGGCCATCCCAGCGATATGCTGGGAGGGCTCATTGCGGTGGCTGAAGCCTTCCATAGCGACGGAAAATCGCTGTTAGCGGCAGTGGTCGTAGCCTATGAAATTTATTGCAGCCTGTGCGCAAGTGTTCAAATGGCAGCCAGGGGTATTGACCAGGGGACTGCTGCGGCAGCAGGAACCGCCGCCGGCATTGCCAGTCTGCTGGATTATTCGGAGCAGCAGACGGCCAATGCATTGTGTCTGGTGCTGGCTGCGAATCTTCATCTTTATAACGTACGCTGTGGCACACTCTCTGACTGGAAAGGGTGTGGCGGCCCCAATGGCGCTCGCAATGGCGTTTTTGCGGCCATGCTGGCACGCGAGGGGGTTACCGGGCCAACGGCACCAGTGGAGGGCAAGGGGGGGCTATGGGAGATACTTGGCAGGTTTGAATGGGATCCTGGCGGTGGCGCTGTCCCGCTCATTTGTCAGACACATCTTAAATTGCATCCGGTGTGTTACCACGGACAATCTGCAGTGGACGCGGCGCTCATACTTCGCAATACCGTTGCCGCCAGTGATGTACAACGTATAGAAATTGAAACGTATGAAGCTGCCTATCTCGCCATGGGGCAGGATCCCGGCCGATGGGCGCCGGACAATCGGGAAACGGCCGATCACAGCATGCCCTATACGGTCGCCCATGCGTGGATAACGGGAAGCCTCTCCAGCACTGCCTACGAAACGGATCAATTGCAAAGCAGAGCAGTTCTGGAGATGATGAAGCGGATCAGTGTATCAGCGGTACCGGAGTTGACTGCCGCATTTCCCGCCAACTCGTCCACCCGCATCAGCGTTTTGAATATGGCTGGTTCAGTGTATACGCATTTGCAGCCCAATCCTAAAGGGAACGCAGGTAATCCAGTGAGTGATACGGAATTGGAAGCCAAGTTCAGCGATCTGTACAGAAGCTGGGGAGCGGCGGATAGCGCGCGACAGCTGCTTGATTTTGTCTGGACTATTGACAAAAATACTGATGTTTCCACGCTGGTGGATGCACTTTGTATCGAATCAACACGCTAAAAGCACATCTTCCGATGTAACGATTCGAATCAACCTGTCCGGTACTTTTAGAGCCTATGGATATCGCCGCATCCATAGGTCTTTTGGCGTTGTTTGAGTTCAGCTCGAACCAGAAAGCGTAAGAAATACTTTCCAAAACCCCTAAAAAATACAACTCGACAATCGCTCACCAAAACATCAAACTGGCTTCAATGTTCACTACATCACGTATGCCATGTCTGAATCTAACTTCATTTCCAGTCCGTTGCAGGGCGTCAAAGTCATTGAATTATCGCATCTGATCGCCGGGCCCTATTGCGGCCAGTTACTGGCCGAAGAGGGTGCCAGTGTCGTCAAGATAGAACCCCCTGACGGCGAGTTAACACGACATCGCGAGCCCATGCGGCGCGTTGGTGATCAAGTGATCTCCGGCTATTTTGCTTCGCTTAACCGGGGCAAGCAGAGTGTATCGCTGGACCTGAAGAATGAAAGCGGCATCCAGACGCTGCATCGCCTGCTGGAAACGGCCGATGTGGTTCTGACCAATATGCGCGGCGGCGCGCTTAAGCGCCTGGGAATACATCCCGATGAACTGCGCAAGCGATACCCGCGCCTGATTATTGCCTGCATTTCGGGCTTTGGTCTGCACAACGCAGGTAAATTCACCGACCGCGCAGGACTGGCAATGGTGGCCGAGGCCATGTCCGGCACAACCAGTCTGACCCGAGATCATGATGGTAATCCGGTTTGGTGCGGCTTTGCACTGGGCGATATCGTTGCGGGTATGGCAGCGCACTCGGCTATTTTGCTGGCGCTTCGCAATCAGGAGAAATATGGTGTAGGCCGTGTGCTGGATATGAGCATGGTTGAGTGCTCCCTGCCCATGGTCAGCGTGGCGCTGGCTCGTGAGCAGTCTGCAAGCGCCGAACTACGCGCCTTTGCCGGTTCGAATAATTTCCATGGCGTTCCCTATGGTGCGTTCCCTGCGTCTGACGGATTCGTCAATATTGGCGTCAACCGGGACGACTTCTGGAAACGCCTTTGCAAAGCGATGGGGCGTCCCGAGTTGGGCACCGATCCCCGCTACGAAACCTATATTGAACGAGCCAAAAATCAACGCGACGTGCACCAGATTACCGAAGCCTTCACACGGCAATTTACCCGGGACGACATCGTGGCAAAACTCAATGCTGTGGATGTGCCGGTAGCCAGCATTCTGACGATGGCGGAGTTGACCAATGATGAGTATCTGCAAACACGCGGCGCGCTTCGGCAAGTGAACGACGGCATTGGCGGTTCCATGATGCTGCCCGTAGACCCGAGCGGCTTTACGCCTGCAGAAGGTAGCCATCTGGTGCCGCTATTGAATGAACATCGTGACACCGTACTTGCACGTGAACTGAATCTTTCGGCCAACGACATATCCTGCCTGGAACAGGCAGGTGCCTTCGGTACACCGATGGCCATGGCCAACATTGCTTGAAAACCATTAACCTTGGAAATATCGACATGGACGCTAAAACCCAACCCCAATCAACCGCTTCAGCCGTTACGCGTGAAGAAGTCTTACAGGCCACGCAAGCCGTTACTCATCGCTTTGACGACGAGTATTTTGCCAAACTCGACAAGGAGGAAGGCTATCCCCATGACTATATTAAGGCCTTGATGGACGCCAAACTGCATACGGTCATGATTCCGGAAGAATATGGAGGCATGGGGCTGGGACTACAGGAAGCCTGCGTCATTGTCGAAGAAATGCACCGGTCCGGCGGCGTTGGTTCCATGATTCATGGTCAGATGTTCATGATGGGTATTCTGGCACGCCATGGCACCGATGAACAAAAACGCAAGATACTGGAAGAAGTATGTGCAGGACGGGTACGGCTGCAGTCTTTTTCTCTTACTGAGCCCAATGCCGGTACCGATACCGCCAAACTGCAGACTAAAGCATGGAAAGAAGGCAATGAATGGGTGATCAAGGGGCAAAAATTGTGGACCTCGCGTTTTGATTATACCGATGCGTTCATGCTGTTTGCCCGCACCAGTCCACCGAAAGATCCCGCCAAACCGCATCAGGGTATCTCGGCCTTTCTGGTTGACAAACGCCAGGTTGATCCAACGCAATACAGTAGTCGCAAGATCGATGTGATGTTCAATCATCACACGTTCGAAGTGTTCTACGACAATATGCGAGTGCCTGAAACCTCCATGATAGGCGAAGAGGGCAAAGGATTCAGATATTTGCTGGACGGCCTGAATGCGGAACGCATCATTATTGCCTCAGAAGCGATTGGTGACGGTCGCTGGTTTGTGGATAAGGCTGTCAATTATGCTAAGGAGCGTGTGCTGTTTGGCAAACCCATTGGCGCGAATCAGGGCGTGCAATTTCCTATTGCTAAAGGCTATGCGCATCTGGAAGCCGCCGATGCGCTGCGCTGGAAAGCAGCCGAAAAGTTCGACCGCAACGAGCCATGTGGCGGTGACGCCAATATTGCCAAGATGCTGGCCGCCGATGCATCCTGGGAACTGGCCAATGTATGCATGCAAACGCATGGCGGCTTCGGTCTGGCGCGGGAGTATCACATTGAGCGGCGTTTCCGCGATACACGGGTCTTCCAGATCGCGCCGATCTCACCCAACATGGTACTGAATTATGTTAGTCAGCATGTGCTTGGCTTGCCACGTTCGTATTGATTGAGAAGGAGAAGGGCAAATGAAAGAAGGCCTGTATTTCGAAGAGTATGCAGAGGATTGGACGTATCAGAGCGCCTATTGTGATGTTACGGAGGAGGGCGTTGCCAATTTCGTGGAGCTGCATGGATTTACCAGTCCGACCTATACGGATATGAACTATGTCAAATCGTCCAGGGAGTATGGCGGACGCATGGCGCCGGGGCTGCATGTACTGAGTCTGGCCGAAGGGCTGTTGCTGCATGCCGGACTGACCACACGACGCGGAATTTTTCTGATGGAACTAACACCCCGATTCCTTAAACCGGTATTCGTGGGCGATGCCATCGCCAATCGCGTGCGCTTCAAGTCCAAGCGGCTAACCAGTAAGCCAGATCGTGGCGTCGTCATGACCGATCACGAAGTGATCAACTGGAAAGAAGAAATCGTGCTGAGCTATACCTCAACGCGTATGATCCGAACCCGCCAATATCGGGATGAAGCTGCATGAATTCGACAACACCAAAAGAGGAGACTCAGTTGACCAATCCACTTCCAAAACCGGTGGTGAATGCAGATTCGCAGGCCTACTGGGATGCCGCAAGAGAACGACGTCTGGTTATCCGCAAGTGCAGAACGTGTGGTGAGGTGCATTTCATGCCTCGCCATCTGTGCCCGCATTGCTGGTCGGATCAGCTGGAATGGATTGTTGCAAAAGGTCAGGGCGAGGTCCACAGTTTTACGATCATTCGACGCGCTTCTGACCCCGCATTCGCCTCAAAAGTGCCCTATGCGGTAGCACTGATAGAGCTGGATGAAGGGGTGCGTATGATGTCGAACATTGTGGGAGACGATGCGCTGGCAGTAAAAATCGGTGATCGCGTGTCGGTCATGTTCGAAGATCGGGGTGATGGTGCACTGCTGCCCCAGTTTAAGCGCACTGTATCATAAGGGCAGCACTGTCATGAAAAAACCCGTATCTCTTAAAAATAAGGTAGCGATTGTTGGCGTTGGCGAGTCGGACATCGGCAAAGTGCCACATATGACCGGCCTGGGGCTGAACGCTCAGGCAGCCAAATATGCGCTGGAAGATGCCGGCATGACCATCTCGGATATCGATGGTCTGCTTACCGCCTATTCTTTTACCGAACCCTATTTTATGCTGGGTTCCGTGCTATGCGAATACCTGGGGATCAAGCCACGCTATAACGCCTCGATGGTTGTCGGCGGTGCCAGCCCTGCGGTGATGCTCCATCATGCCGCACAGGCCATTGCCTCTGGTCAGGCAGAAACCATTCTGGTATGTGCCGGCGAAAACCGTGCCACCGGCCAGTCTCGCGACGCCACGCTCTCAACCCTGCTGGCGGTTGGTCATCCGTATTACGAGCAACCGTATGGCGGCTCCATTCCCGGCTACTACGCCATGATCGCCCAACGTCATATGCATAAATATGGCACAACGCGTGACCAGTTGTCACACGTGGCCGTGCAAACACGCGAACACGCACTGCTGCATCCCAATGCACATATGAAAAAAAGCATTACGCTGGATGATGTGAACAACGCCAAGCCGATAGCGGATCCACTGGGTATGCTCGACTGTTGCCTGATTTCCGATGCAGGCGGTGCATTTATTGTGACCAGTGCCGAGCGTGCAAAGGACGTGCCGGGAAGGCCGATTTATCTGCAGGGCATCGGCGAATATCACACCCATGAACACTTGATGTGTGCTCCCAGCCTGACAGAATTTGGCGCGGCCGAATCCGGCCGTATTGCATATGAAATGGCTGGCCTGAACGCCCGGGATATCGATGTAGCTGAACTATATGATTGCTTTACGATCGTGCCGCTGATTGAGTTTGAAGAGCTTGGCTTTTGCAAGCCAGGCGAAGCCGGTCCGATGTTCGCTGACGGCTATACACGTATTGGAGGGACATTGCCGGTCAATACGCATGGCGGCATGCTGTCGCACGCCCATGCCGGGGCCGCTGGCGGGCTATTCGGCATCGTCGAAGCAGTACGGCAATTACGTGGCGGCCTGGGCAACCGACAAGTGGAAGGGGCAGAAGTGGCGCTGGTGCATAACGAAGGCGGGATTCTGTCTTCGCATTGCACGCTCATTCTGGCCGGTGAAAAAGGTTAAACAATATAAAACAAGGAGGTTAGTATGACTGTTCAAGTAAAACCGCGTGGTAAGTATTTCGAGGATTTTGAAGTAGGGCAGGAGTTTCTGAGTCCGGCCCGAACCATTACCACAACGGATATCGTGAATTTCGCCTGCCTTTCCGGCGACTTTAACGAAGTGCATACCAATTGGGAGTTCTGCAAGGACGGTCCTTTTGGAGAGCCGATTGCACATGGCCCGCTGGTGTACGCAGTTATGGCGGGTTTACAATATGCCAGCGGTATCAACGATGGAACACTGATTGCGTTGTTGCAGAACGACGGCTGGCGTATGATTGCGCCGGTGAAGAACGGAGATACTATCCGTATGCGCTCCCGTGTGCTGGAAAAAAAGGAAACAAGTAAGAAGGATAGAGGAGTGGTAACGTTCCTGCGCGAATGTATCAAACAGGATGGTATGGTGGCTCAGGAAATGACCACAAAGTTTCTGTATAAGCGCCGTCCATAGCGCCCATTCGTGCGCCATGGACGCAGGTCCAGCTTAGGTTCACTCAAGAGGGATGTTGCTTTCTTTTGCAACATCCTTCCAGTGGGCCATATCTTTTTTCACGCGTTCCGTAAGCTCCTCAGGTGTGCTACTGACGACCTCGGAATGTCGCTCCTGCAAATACTGTCGGAATTCAGGCGTCTGCATCGCTTTGATGATGGCCGATCGCAATTGATCAGCAGTGCCCTGACTCGTATGACGGGATGCAAAAATAGCAAACCAGATGGAGCTTTCAAAACCCGGTATTTCCTCGGCAATGGCTGGCACCTCAGGCAAAGAGGGCACCCGCTTTGGCGAGGCAACGGCCAGGTAACTGAATTTTCCCGTATCCATAGCGCCCGCGCTCTCCAGACCGGTAACAAAAGTCGCGTATACGTCTTTTTGAATGATAGCGCGCAACACCTGAGATCCCCCCTGATAGGGAACATGCATCATATCCAGCCCGGCCAGCCTGGAAAATTCCGCTCCTGTGAGATGAGCAAGCGAGCCAATGCCGGAAGAACCGTAGTTCAAATGGCCCTTGTTGTCCTTTGCCCACTGCAAGAAATCTTTAAGTGTCCTGAACTTTTGATCGGAACGAGCAAGCAGCACCAGCGGCATCACCGCTACTGTCGTCAATGGTTTCAGATCATTGATCGGGTCGTAACTCGTCTTGCGCAATGCCGGCACAATGGCATTAGGCCCCGGATTGCCGAACAGAATGGTATTTCCGTCCGAGGTATCACGAGCGACATATTCAGTGCCAATAGTTCCAGCCGCACCTGGTTTGTTTTCGACAACTACTGTTCGTCCCAACACATCCCCCAGTGGTTTCTGCAGAAGGCGGGCAACATGATCCGTCGTTCCGCCGGGAGAATAGGGCACAACCAGTTTAAGCGGTTCGGCACCTTGCGCAAATGCACCGGACACGGGCAACCCGGCCAGCGCAAGCACGAGAACGCTGTTAAGCAACGTGTGTTTCATTGATTTTCCTTGTTCTGAGTCGTGCCTTCCTACCTGGAGGCACCATCGTTGGCTTTCGCTTCACTTCATACCGGCAAGCGCTTTCAGCCGGGTTGTAATCCCGCTTTCCTTATCAGGGTTGCGTATTTTTCTTCTTCGTCGAGTAAAAATCGATTGAATTGAGTGGGTTCCTCAAGGTTCGAAATCTCCTGGCCCATTGACTTCAGGCGCGCGACGACGCCGGGGTCATGTCTTACTTGTCGCAACGCATCTCCCAAGGTATTGACAACAGCAGCAGGCGTGCCTGCCGCAGCCAATAGCCCCACGAAAATGTTGTAAGTCACTGCCGGATAGCCAAGTTCGGTGAACGTAGGGATATCGCCGAAGGCAGCATTGCGATGTTCCGAAGTAATCGCCAGCGCTCGTAACTGCCCCGACTGCAGGGACGACTGAAGGGAGGTGGACGTACCCAGCATGGAATCAACGCGACCAGGAATCACATCCTGCAATGCAGCAGCAACGCCTTTGTACGGGACGTGTGTCAATTTGATTTTTGCTTCCTGCATGAACATTTCAACAGGCAGATGAGACGTTGTCCCTTGTCCGCCCGAACCGAAAGTGATGCTACCGGGTTTAGCCTTAGCCGCCGCTACAAGTTCAGCCAGGGATCTATACGGCGATTGTGCGCTCACCACCAGAATGCCAGGCGCGCGTGCCATTTCAGCGATGCCCATCAGGTCATTCTTCATGCTGTATCCCGCATTGCTGACAAAGTGCGGCATGGTGACGACCGTATTGGCGGCAGCCAGTAGAAGATAACCATCGTGAGGTGCACCGGCTACTTTTCGTGTGGCGATCATGGAGCTGGCCCCCGGCAGATTTTCAACCACGACCTGCTGCTTCAACAGTGCGGAAAGCTTTTCGGCATAAAGGCGGCTGGCGATATCCAGCAATGCGCCGGGTTCACTTCCTACGACGATTTTTATTAATTTATTGGGGTAGCCAGTTTCGGTCGCAGCACGTACTGGCAAGCCGAAAGCGGATCCGGCAACGCTCGCCATGCCGATCAGAAAGCGACGTCTTTTCATAAATGTCTCCTGGTTCTGTTTCTTCAGATTATTCAGTTAGGTTAAGTGACATGGGCTTGCATGAATGCATTCTGTTATACGATTTTGCCGACCGGGTCAATTGTCCGGCTCTTTGCAAAGCTCATGTAGTTGCATAGTTTCATTGCCTCGCCGGAGATGGTCAAGTTAACTTTATAAGATACCTTGGTAAGTTTCTCTGACTACAATGCGTGATCGCGCGGATGCGATTACATCAGCGGCGGACTGGAACGAGGGTAATCCCTGACGGGCAGATTATGGTGCTGCGGCTCGTTCTCACTGATGAGCACCGGCTTATTAGCGGCAAACGAATGAATTTGGCGCCGCCACGACAAAGATTATGTATATTGCTATGTCAAGTGACATATATTTTCTAATTTGTGAGCTGTATCGCTTATGGAATTACGACACCTTCGATATTTTATTGCCTCTGCCGAGGAAGAACATTTCGGGCGCGCATCCGAACGACTGTGTGTAACGCGTCCTGCCGTGTCGCAGATCATTGCCAACCTGGAAGACGAGCTGGGCGTCCAGTTATTTGAGCGTCATGCCCATAAAATCAAACTCACTGCCGCCGGCGCCGCGTTTCTTCCCCGGCTGAAAGCCCTCATGATTGAACTTGAGGAGGCGGTGGTACTTACGCAAAGAATCGGGCAGGGAAAAAGCGGAGCGCTCATACTTGCATATGGCTCATTATCTCTGTATCACCCGATTCTGCGAGCAGCGGTCAAAGAGTATCGGGAACAATATCCCGATGTGACCCTGTCATTTATTGAAATGCCGACCTCTGAGCAGACAAAAGCACTTGCCGACGGGCGCATCCATATCGGATTTATGCATTTCGGCCCGCAAGCGCCCACATCGGTAAAAGGCCAGGATGTGAATCAGTCAAATGTCAGGAATATACATCTTGATCATTACTCGATTCAGTCGGGTGGGCTTGGCGTTGTGGTCTATAAGGACCACCCGCTGGCCAAGCGGAAATCAGTATCATTAGCAGAGCTGGCCAACGAACAGTTCGTCGTTGTACCCAATTCCAGTATCTCACCGGGATATGGTCACTTATTTACCCTGTGTAAGGAAGCGGGCTTCGAGCCACGCATTACCCAGGAAGTACGCACGATTGCCTCGCAATTGAATCTGATTTCTGTCGGTTTAGGAATCGGTTTGTCGGTCATCGGCCCACATTTCACCTATCCGCATAATCTGTCCGTTATCAAACTAAGCGACCTTAACTACGAAACATCTTTTCAAATCGGTTGGCGCAATGATCAGGTTGAGCCGGCGCTGGCCCAGTTTATCGATATTGTGAAAAAATTATCTGCCTGAACGTCAATGTAATCAGCTCCGATATCTACGGAACATGAAGAGAGAAGGGAATAGAAGCGAAAGAAAACCTAACCATAGCCTGCACAAAATACGACTCGACGCGGGTTCTCATCAATCGGTAGACTCAGGATAACGATTCTAATGAACGACCGTCCTAAGGAGACCCGGTAATGAGGAGACGCGCTTTTCTTGCTCTAATTGCTTTCCCACTTTATGCCCAGCCGCTTTTTGCAGGCGATACAGCAGATTCAAATTCCTATCCAGACAAACCCGTGCGTGTGATCGTACCTACCTCGGCTGGTGGCATGACCGACCAGGTCGCAAGATTGTATGCGGAGTACCTCTCTGTTCAGTTGAAACAATCCTTTGTCGTGGAGAATATGCCTGGTGCGAGCACAATGCTTGCGTCACGTTATGTAGCAAGGGCACCGGCGAACGGATACACGCTTTTGGTTACCGCCAACAGTATCGTAACGATTCCCGTGGTGACCAAAGATACCGGGTATCAGTTAAAGGACTTCACCGGCATTGGCGAGGTTGGCCGGGCACCTTCTTTGTTGGTGGTGAGCGGAGATTCTCCCTATAAAACATTGCCCGAATTGATTAAGGCCGCAAGGGATAAACCGGGCAACCTCACATATGCCTTTACCGGTTACGGTACGACATCCCATATTACCGCACAACTATTTGCTCAACAGGCCAAAATAACACTTACCGGTGTGCCGTATAAGGGTATTTCTCTGGCCGTGCCCGATGTGACTTCCAAGCGGGTGGATTTCATGATGGGACCGATTACATCCACAGAAGCACTTATCAAGAGCGGCAAGATGCGTGCACTGGCCATTACAGCAGATACGCGCTCAGCGGCATTGCCCGATGTACCGACCTTTAAAGAATCCGGCTATGCCGATGCCACCTACAATCTGGTTTTTGGCATGGTCGCACCGGCAGGCCTGAACACGGAAATCACGCAAAGACTCTCTACCGCGCTAGAATCTGCAAAAAATGACCCTGAGTTTGGGCAACGACTGCAAAACATTGGTTTACATCCTTCGGACATACGCACATCGGCGCAGTACAATGCATTTCTTGCCGATGAACAAAAATTGTCACTGGCGCTGGCAAGAGAGGCAGGGTTGGATACGCATTGAACCTGCTCACTGAGATTTTTTGACGGTGCCATTTTGACCGTGCCTGAATTATGGAGTTAAGACATATTCGCTATTTGGTGGCTGCCGCAGAAGAAGAACACTTCGGCAGGGCAGCCGAACGCCTGAATGTAACCCGCTCTGCTGTATCTCACATTAGCCATCGAACAAGATGGGGACCTGTAGCTGGCCAAGCTACAGGGTAGGGGCACGCGCCTCGTGTGCCAGCACGAGAAATGGTTGCCATGCGCCCGGCGTTAATCTGAAAATTAAACGAATCTCGATTTGACTTAATTTTCTGAGGCTCTGGCGTTTAGCTACTCATTTCAATAGCTAATTTGAATACGGTTCTGTTATAAGCCAAGCTCCGCTTTCAGGTATTGTTCGACATCGGTCGTCTCGTAACCGTTTCGAGCATTAAAGGTCCCGGATTTTTCCCACCACATACCATCGCCCAAGGCGAAAGCCGCACGATAGCGTGCCATTACGTCATCTGGCGTTTTCGCCAGATCTGTGCGCAGTTTGTCCAGCGTCCATATTTCTTTTTCAAAGATTTGACCCGTGACACGTTCAATGACCTCTGCAAGTCGCCCATAAGATATTGTGTCACCCGCCACGTAGACGACTTCGTTCACAATCCTTGGCTCGGCCAGTAGAATTTCTGTGGTGAGCCGCCCAATATCTTCAGGAGTGGTGACGGTTACTTTTGTCTGCCAGTCACCCAGGCCGTGAATGGTTTTCTGCTTCAGGTTCACGACATCGAACGCCGGCTCAAACAGGAAACTTGTAAACATGCCAGTTGAAATGATGACCCATTCCGTGTTTTGTTGGCCTCGCAACAATTGGCGAACCGCATATTGCTCGTCAAATACAGGTTGCCCGCTACCCTGACCAACGATGTCGTAATCCACGCCGAATTGCCATGGAAAGTAACGTCTGACCCCGGCTTTCAGTACGGCTCTGGTGAGTTTTAACTGCGTGCCGGGACCGGCTACAAAGCCCGAACAGTTCAAGACCGTGTCGTACTTCTCGAAAAGGCCTGCAAGCAAGGCCTCGTCAGACGCCAGATCAAATCCAATGATCTGAACGCCCAGCAGGCGAAGCTCAGCCAGGACCTCGGCATCGCGTTCTGATGGATGATCGAGCGTATTTGGAGATATCAAGGCCGTGACTGCTATATTCGTAGCCCGGGCGCGGGGCGCAAGTTTTCTTAACACAGCCATTCCGAGCTGACCTGCCCCCAGTACGAGCATGTTCTGATGTTGTTTCAAGTGAATTTGATTCATTGCTGGATTCCTTAATAATTTCGATATAATCGTTGTGACCAGCATTCAGAATTAAATAACATCATGACGGCCATTAACGATCAGGGTTTGTTCAATAACCTATATTTTTTATGGGCTTCTCTAGAACTCAGTGTGAATCATGCCTCAGAACAACGCAGTGATAAAGACCGGACAGTCAAATTTAATATTTGAATTTATGCAATAATAAAAATCATCCACACCGCTTGCGAATGCAAGTCTTCACAACGATACGGTTTTTTGTTTAAACCGCGGAGCTAAGTCACATGGATAGATTCCAGGCGATGGAAACCTTCGTTCGGGTTATTGAGTCCGGTAGCTTCAAGAAAGCGGCCGACACGATGCAAGTGCTGCCTTCCACCGTTACCCGCACGATCAAGGAGCTTGAATCGCACATAGGCGTGCGTTTGTTGAACAGGACAACGCGCGCGTTAAGCGTTACGAATGCGGGTTTACGGTACTACGATGCCTGTAAGACACTCTTGCGTGATGTACAACTGACAGAGGAAGCTGCATCGCAGAAATCAGGCGTACTACGTGGATCTATCAGGGTCGGCGCTACTTCCACGCTGGCCAAGAACTTTATCATTCCTGCCTTAAGCGCCTTTACGGATCGCTATCCCGAAATCGATATCGATTTCCATTTGGCGGATGCCACTGTAGATATTGTTCAGCAGGGCATCGATTGTGTCATCAGGACCGGGACGCTGCAGCCATCACGGCTTGTCGGTCGGCGCATAGGTAGATTTCACTGGTACGTATGCGGCTCACCGGATTACATCAGGCAGTACGGAACACCCACCAGCACAGCTGCGCTGGCGGACCATATAGCGGTGGGATACGTCGGCAACCATCTGGTCGTCCCTATAGTTGGACGTTTTCCGAAGGGGGAAAACGGGTGACGATTCCGATAACGAGCCGTGTCAGCGTCAACGACACTGATGCTTACGTCGCTGCCGGCGCCGCTGGCTTTGGCCTGATTCGTGTCGCCAGTTACATGGTGAGACAGCATATTGCTGCCGGCCGGCTGGTCAGGGTTCTGGAGGATATTGAAGCCCCGCCCGAGCCGATATCTGTTTTGTATCCGCAAAGCCGCCACCTTTCCCCTGCCATTCGCGCTTTTATTGACTGGTGCTCGGAGATGATTGCAAAAGAAGCAGCCGACTGGTAAGGGTTACCATGGGCTCAATCATCTTCACGGATTCGCAGTACCGCAGACAGTAGAGCAGGGGGTCGGTTTGAGACGCCAATAGCACAAGTTGCTGTCCGGAACCCACCTATAAGTTGCAAGGCAAGTCCATAGTCACTTTGAATGAACTATCCTGATAGCCGAGCGCTATTTGAAGACTCAATGATTGACAAGACGAGTATCAACGATATGGCCCAGGCTGGCAAAGCACAGACCGGCCCGGGCAGATAATCTTCAGCCAGGCCGTAAAGGAGAATCCGGGCAATTGCGCGTTGCTGAGCCGATCAATGTGTAGTGCACAACAGCTCCTTCAATTGTCAATGCGCTGGCGTAAGCCACGCTAGCATAGCTGACCACCGTTGGTGACGACATTGAGTTTAGCAACGGTAGGGTGAGCATTTTTGTATTTGTGATTCTATGCAGGCCGTCAAAAAGAGTCTGGGTTAAGTCGACGTACGAAGCAGTATGATGAGCAGCTCTTTGATGACACCACGAGAGCGAAATCCATTACAGCCCAAACGCCACAAACGAGATCAATAACTAACTTTACATAATATATATTATGCGAATATCAGATGGGCAGAAAAGGCTCACAACCTGCCGCTATACGTGATGCAAAAATCGACAGGACCGGGTCCAACCACCAGCCATGCCTTCTGGTCGATTCGCCCTCGGTCCTGGAATGTATTAACCCTTGCGGAACTCTCCATCGATCAGCCGGAAAATCCCGATGGAATTATTCCGTTTCAGCGGCTCAGGAAGTAATTCATCTGGCATATCCTGATAACACACGGGACGCAGGAAACGGTCAATGGCGCTTGCGCCGACTGAAGTAAACATGGCATTGGAACTGGCGGGAAACGGTCCGCCGTGAACCATGGCATGGCAAACTTCAACCCCCGTCGGAAAGCCATTCACCAGAATGCGGCCTGCTTTACGCTCAAGCAGCGGCATCAGGCGAGCTACAGCGGGATAGTCGTCGGGCTCAATGTGCAAGGTGGCCGTCAGTTGTCCCTCTAACGCCTGCGCAAGTTGCACAAGCTCTTCCATATTTTTTGCGCGAACGATGATAGTGGCGGGTCCGAACATTTCAGCATGCAGGTCGGTGTTCTCCAGAAACCGTGACACGTCGGTTGCATACACTGCCGCGCGAGCAGCATTTGACTTGTCATCCGCGTCCAGTCCAAGGCCAACTGTTTGCACGCCATCGGCCATTTGCACCCTGGCATTGCCAGCCACGTAGGCTTCGTGAATAGGTCCTGTCAGCATGGTTTGCACTTGCTTTTCACGCACAGCATCAGCCACTGATTGTAAGAATGGCTCAAGCTGCGGGCTATCAATCGCCAGGATCAATCCGGGATTTGTGCAGAACTGGCCTGCGCCCAGAGTCAGTGAATCCGCCAGGCCGCGCGCTATTTCTGCACCGCGGCGGCTCAAGGCCGCCGGCATGACAAAGACCGGATTGATGCTGCTCATTTCGGCATAGACCGGAATCGGTTCAGGACGATTGGCTGCGATTTGCATTAATGCCAATCCGCCCTGTCTGGATCCGGTGAATCCCACTGCTTTGATCAATGGATGAGCGACAAGCTGCTCCCCTACTTCACGTCCCCTGCCAAAAAGCAAGGAAAAGACCCCTTCTGGTAGTCCGTGTTCACTAACGGCTTTCTGTATTGCGCGTCCAACCAGTTCTGATGTACCCAAATGGGCACTATGTGCTTTGACGATGACCGGTGCGCCAGCGGCCAAAGCGGCGGCGGTATCGCCACCCGCGACAGAAAACGCGAGCGGAAAATTACTGGCGCCGAAGACGGCAACCGGGCCTAAAGGTATTTTGGCAAGCCGTAAATCCGCACGTGGCAACGGTTCGCGTTCCGGTTGCGCTGTATCAATCGTGGCGGACAAAAAATGACCATCACGCACCACTTGGGCAAACAGGCGTAACTGACCCACCGTGCGACCACGCTCGCCTTGCAGCCGTGCTATAGGCAGGCCCGTTTCAGCATGCGCCCGTTCCAGCAGAACGTCACCGATGCCCATAATATTGTCGGCAATCGATTCCAGGAAGGCCGCACGGCTGCTTAACGGCAAATGACGGTAAGCATCGAGTGCCTCGTCGGCCAATTGCGCTGCGCGCTCAACCTCCTGGCGACCACCAAGGTAAAAGACAGGTTGCGGGATATCAGTATTGGTGGCGGGATTGAATGCGAGCTGACTGCCAGCGTTGCCGCGCACGGCACTTGCGCCGATCAGCATTTCACCATTTAAGATCATGTGGTTGTTCTCCATGACAGGTTTCCAGATTATCCCGACCAGGCGGCCGGGATTGGGTTGTATCACCGTTCTAAACAGAAACTACTGCAGGTCGTTAACGCTGTCGATCAATTGTCTGAGCTGTTCTTTTTCTGCCGCCTCGAGATTGGTCAATGGCCACCGTACCGCGCCCGGCGTGCGCCCGATCAATTCAACGCCCGCTTTGATTGCCGAAACGGCATAACCCGGCTGACGGTCACGAATCTGCACAAATGGGAAGAAAAACCGTTCGAGTATTTCGTTCATGGTTGCGTTATCGTTGGCTCGCAAGGCATTATAGAATCGTAAGGCCATACCGGGCACAAAATTGAATACAGCGGACGAGTACGTTGTCAGACCGATGCCGTTGAAGCCTTGGGCGAACAGTTCATGGGTGGGCATGCCACCGATATAGCAAAGGCGATCACCCAGCTTAGCGGTAATATGACGTACCAGATCCGTTTTCCCGGTCCCATCCTTGAAGCCGATCAGGTTTGGACACGCGTCAGCCAGGCGGGCAATGGTGTCTGCAGTAGCAACTGAATTGGCTCGGTTATACACAATGACGCCCAGTCCGGTCGAATCGCAGACGGCTTTCACGTGCTGGAAAATCCCCTCCTGAGGCACATTCATAAGGTAATGCGGAAGGAGCAGCAGACCATCAGCGCCAGCCTCTTCGGCCAATCGTGCAATATCCTGAGCAAGGGCGGTGCCGTAGCCGCAGCCTGCGATAATCGGCATCTCCCCTGCCGCTTCCTTGGCTGCTTTGGTCGTAGCGGCGATTTCCGCGGGCGTCAGCGAAAATAATTCACCCGTGCCGCCCGCGGCAAACAAACCAGCAGCATCAAATCCTGATAACCAATTGACATGGCTCTGATAGCTCTCCAGATTCAGGCTGAGATCTTCATTGAAATGTGTGACAGGAAACGAAAGCAAACCCGTTGAGATACGTTTTTTTATTTCTTGCGGAAACATAAGACGTCATTATCCTCTAAAGTAATATTATGAATTAAACAAAATCATAGTATGACTTTAGAGAAGTGTCAATCGCAATTGTGATGCGTAAGCGTAATCAGGCTTTTGCGTCTGTTATTTGCTCAGGAAGCGAGACACCCGCCTTACGTGCCATCGATCGGTAGCGTTGCAGGCCGATTTGCAAATGCGTACGCATTGCTTCGCGCGCCAATTGAGCATCCCCTGCGCTGATGGCGGCCGCGATCGCGGAATGTTCCGCCAGGATTGTATGATCCCGACTGGGCAGATCCATACCTCCGGTGATACTGCGTAATTTCACGCGTGGAATCATGCGACGGCCGATGTGCCCAAGGAACGACTTGAATCGTGCATTGTTGGTGGCCGCAGCGATGGCCATATGAAAGCAAAAATCGGCTTCATCTGTAGGTTTGCCTGCCTGGCTGAGTTGAGCAAACCATTCTATTTGGTACAAAATCTCGGCTTCCTGAGCTGGCGACCGGCGTAAGGCTGCCAATCCTGCAGCCTCTACCTCTATGCCGATGCGCAATTCCAGTTCTTCGATAATGTCAGAAATTCGGTCTGAGGCGGGGGCCAGCAGCAACGTCAGCTCAGAAGGCTCCGGGGGGGCTAGCACGAATACGCCCGCGCCCTGCCGCGATTCCAGCAATCGATCGGCCCTCAGGGCGGCGATGGCCTCGCGAATAACCGTTCGACTGTAGCCGAACTGTTCAATAAGCACGGGTTCCGTAGGCAGTTTATCGCCTGGCGCGTACTCGCCCCGCTCTATGCGCGCGCGCAATTGGTCTGCGACCTGGGCCGACAGGGCTTTTTTTCTGGGACTGGACTGGGTATCTTTTGTCATTTGGCTTCTCCTGGCACAATCGTACTGCCTGAACGGGAGATTTTGTCATTTAACGCGTCATTGTGCAACAAACACTGCCCTGCCTGCAGTGCATTTGTGATAACCCCAAGCCGGTTAATTGATAAAAATTTTTTTTCTTCGGCCGTGACGTTTCCCTGTATCCTCGGACTCTGCACTTTCGTAGTCTGTCCGGCAAAGATATGCAGGACAGATTCCCCTGGAACACACCACGACAAAGGAGTTTTTAATGGCTTTATTCCTGGATTCGATCGATAACTGCATAACGCAGCAAACGGCCGCTGAGCGGGACGCATTGATACGAGACAGAATGCAATTCATACGCAAACGTAATGAAAATGTACGCGCTTTCGTCCATCTTGCAGAGGAACCAGTTCAGGAACGTCTCCTGCGCAGCCAGAGCGTACCAATGTTAAGTGGCGTACCTCTTGCCGTGAAAGACCTGATTGATGTCGCTGGCATGCCTACGCGTCTTGGTTGCCGCGCAGTCGATCTGCGACCGCAACAGCATGCCTTGGTAATCGCCAATCTTCTGGGCGAAGGCGCCGTCATCGCCGGCAAAAGCCATACCACCGAGTTTGCCATGAGCGGCTGGGGTGTAAGTCCTCTGGGTCGCCCGCTCAATCCGATTGACGCATCAGATGTCTATTTCTCTGGCGGCTCAAGCAACGGTTCGGCCAGTGCAGTCGCTGCCGGGTTAGTGCCGGCCGCGTTGGGAACCGATACAGGGGGTTCGGTACGCATCCCCTCATCCTGGTGCGGCATTACGGGACTTAAGGGTTCCCCGGGGTGGGTCAGCACCAAAGGTGTGGCGGCGCTCAGTCAGCGCTTTGACGTGGTTGGCCCAATGGCGCGTACCGCAAGCGATGTACGTTTGCTCTATCGGGCGATGTTGCCAGCGGCGCGGCGTCAAGTACTGGAAAAAGGGCTGGAGCAGGCAACAGCGCAGCCATTGCCGACACTGGTTTTTCTGGATGATGCCAGTTTGCCTGAAGCAGATGCAGACATGCTGGCCAGCTATCGGGATAGCCAGGCACGTTGCGAGGCACTTGGTTTTCCAGTCAGCATCGCTCGCATTCCTGTGAGCTTTGCACAAATGTCACAGGTCTGGGCGGGGCTATCCGGAACAGAAGGATATCTGAACAATCGACAATGGGTAGATGATCCTGCGGCGCCACTGGATGATGCTGTACGCGAGAGCCTCACGCAGTCAGGCAGAACAGATCTTGCCAGCTATTTCAATTTGCTCAATCGCGCAGGTCAATACCGCGAGCAAATTGAATCCCTGCTGCCCGCAGGCGGAATGCTGGTTGTACCAACAACAAGCACCCCTGCTACCCGGCTGACGCAATTCGATCCCCAGCGGCCCCTGGGCATTTACACCCGATTTGTCAATCTGATTCAAGGTTGCGCCATCGCGGTTCCCAATGGTTTTACTCACGATCAGCGTCCAACCTCGATGCAGTTTGTAGCAGGCTACGGACAGGATGCCGCCGTCTTGCATGCGGCCATTCAATGGCAGGCACAGACTGACTGGCACGAGCAGGTACGCCGTTTGCACCAGCAACAAATGCAATAACAAATGAAATAATCACAGACCAACAAAATGGCGGGCATTATGCCCGCCATCGTTCTGATATCCTTTTATCAAGGCTAGCCAGTAGTATCCATCAGCCTTGCCGGCCTTGCGGATCCTGTACAAGAAACCGGGTTTGATGCGTATGTGCAAAATCGACGAACTCAGTTTGCTGTGGAAGCGGGCCGCCGGCCAGATGCCGTTCAATTTCATGTTGCGTATCGTGGTCGGTAATGAAGGCCAGATCAATATATGCAGCACCTACCGGAAATCGAGCGAGCGAATGCCATACATCCTGCCACAGGAGAACGCCGCAGTCTCCCTCTATATAGAAAGCCCTGACATCCGACGGCGCTACCGATTGTCGCCCGTCGCTCCCCTTGCCCACAACCATAATGTAGGGAACGCCGCCCAATGGGAAGAAGCATTGGCTCACGTGCAGGTGTTTTTCCATAACAGAGAATTCACGTCCCTTGTCATGATACCGATTGAACATAATTTGCGGGTCAGAGCCCGAAGTAAACGGTAAGCGCCACGACTCGACGGCACCGCTGGCCAGATTGGCCGCCACCTTTTCTGGTCGTCGCACCAGCATACCGAAAGGTGCGAAAGAAACCTCATCTGCAATTTCACAATGAAGTTCAACGGTGGATATAACAGGTGTATTCATTATATTATATCGCCTTATCAAAATAGTACAATTGCAATAACGGTCACGACAGCCAGGCGGGCGTAACCATGCTCAGCCTGGCTGCAGCGTGACTTAAGAGACAGAGAACTGCGTCGGAAGCCATAGCGCAATCTGCGGCAACACTAAGAGCAAGCCGAGCATAAGCAACAACGCCAGGCAAAATGGCAATGCGCCAATAATCACATCGATAAATTTACCTTCAGCCCGGATACTCTGAACAACAAACAGATTGATGCCGAATGGCGGTGTTAACTGCCCCATTTCACACAGCAGGATAAGCATGACGCCAAACCAGATTGGATCGAAACCCATGGCCACGACAATCGGCACAGTCAGAGGCGCAGTCATCACCATCATTGCGAGCGTATCCATAAAGCATCCCAGAAGAATATAAAATGCAATCAACGCCAGCATCGTGCCCATGGGAGATAGTTGCAGTCCCACGACGAAATCAACAAGTTCTGTTGTCAGGCCGATAGAAGAAAGGACGAAGTTGAGGAAGAATGCCGATAGCGTGATCAGAATGATCATACCGGTAGTGCGCATGGTGGACTCAAAGGCATGTCGCAGCGTCGTCAGGTTGAGCGCCTTCTTTGACCACGCAAGCCCGAGTGCTGCAATAACGCCCAGCGCAGCCGATTCGCTGGCCGTGGCAATGCCGCTATAGATAACACCGATTACCAATACGAAGATGGCCAGCGGCGGTAACAAGTGAGGCAAACTTTCAAGTCGTTCGCGCCACGTCACCTCTACCGGCTTTCCTGTCACGCCCGGTCGCAGCACGCCAATACCAACAATCACGAGAACGAACATGCTCGTCAGAATCAGGGCCGGTACCGTTGCGGCCAGGTAAAGCTTTGGAACGGAGACGTTAGCGATCAGCGCAAATACAATCATATTGATTGATGGAGGAATAAGAATTCCCAGCGTTCCTCCAGCCGCGATTGATCCGAGAAAAAGCGGCGCGCTGTATCCGGCTTTACGCTGTTCCGGCAGTGCAAGCGTTGAGATGGTTGCGGCCGTGGCAACGCTGGATCCGCTGGTAGCCGAAAAGAGCGCAGATGCGCCGATATTCGCGTTCATGAGTCCGCCAGGAAGCCAGGAAACCCATTTTGATACGGCTCCGTACATGCGGCCCGCAATGCCTGAGCAAACAAGCAATTCGCCCATCAGTACGTAAAGCGGGATTGCCACCAGCAGGAATTCGGCGCTCGAACCCCAGGCTAGCTCACCGATGGCATTGCTAAGCGGCAGTGGTGAAAATAACTCGGAAAGTGCTAAGCCCAACACCCCGACCGTAGCGGCGGCAGTGACGCTCATCGCGAGCAGCCCTAACAAGAAAAGAACGGTAAACGACAACATGGCTTATTTCTCCGCGACGGCCAAAGCCTGATGGGTGGGACACGGGTCCGTTTCAAGGACCACCTCTTCATTGATTTCTTCTTCTACAGAATGGATGCCGATCAGTGCACTGACCTCACGTGGTCTGCGCTTTACAATCAGATAAACGGCGCAGAACATCAGCGCCAGAATGGTGATCAGGAAAAATACATACCCTGCGAACCATAGTGACTGTGGAATCCATTGAGGCACCTGCAATGGTGTATTCGACACGGCATTGAAAGAAATCGAATCTGCCAGTACTTGCCATGCGTGATACGTCAATACGGCGACGAACACGCCCAGACAAAACAACGCAAACAGATCGAGTCCGATACGTACCTGGCGTGGCAAATGGGTATAAACAACGTCCACACGAATATGTGACCGGCGCAGCAGCGTGATCGGAAATGCCCAGGCACTAACGATTGCCAGTACATACCCGGCAATTTCATCGGCGCCACCCATTGACCATCCTATCCACTTTCGCATGACCAGATCAATCACAATCAGCATAGAGGAAACCAACAGGCAGGCACCGCCTATCCAGGCTCCGCAGCGAGCGACGGCGTCAAGCATGCGCTTGGGCGCAAATGTTTGCAGTTCCATATACAAAACCCTTTATATCGTGGCTGTTCAAGGTAACGTGATGCCCGCCGCCTTGCCAGCCGTTTCATTCCATTGTTGTACGCAATCTTTGCCACAACGTGCACCCCACTCCTGTGCAACTTTCCGGGCAATGCCCTGCAGGGTTTCCTGCTCCTGTGCACTCGGTGCTGCCGCCACCATTTGAGCTTTCTGGTGAATCTGACATTCACCCTGTCCGGTATTGCATGCAAGGGCAAAGTTATTCTCCCGCTTGGTTTCAGCCCAGAAGCGATCTTCCAGCACCTGTGCCTGTTCCTCTAATAGCTTCTGTACTGCAGGATCCAGTTTTTGCCAGCGCTTCAACCCAATACCATAGAAGCCTACAGACCAGTCTATCGGCAGGTTGTAGAGATTATTGGCCACTTCGAACCACTTTGCAGCATTGCCCGAACCTATTCCTGTCACGGCGCAATCGATGACGCCGGTTTGCAGTGCAGTTACTACCTCGGCAAAGGGCAAGGTAACTGAAGTCGCACCCAATGCACTCACATAGTCGGCCATGTTCCGGCCACGCGTACGCACCTTTTTGCCTTTGAGGTCACTCAATTGCTTCACCGGTTCGCGACAAAAAAATACCTGCGCCGTATACGAAGCGGTCGCAAGCAACTTGATGCCATGTCGCTCCCGCATGCGCTTGTCCAGTACAGGCCGATATGCCTTGGCGATTGAGTGTGCCTTATCAATATCCGGTGCCATACCGGGCAAATCTACGCCTTCAAACAGCGCGTCATCACTGCTCACATAGGCGAATACACCCATGCCGATATCGATTGCACCTGTGCGCATCAGTCTGACGACTTCAGGCCCCTTGAGCCCGCTTTCAGATAAGCCGCTGAGATCCGCAGTGACCTGACCTGCCGATGCTTTAGGCAGTGTCTCCTCCCAGAACGGCTTTTCCGTTGAACCGAATGTGTAGTTGTGACTTCCTCCGCCGACCACCTTGAAATGGGTTTTGGGCAGATCCTGTGCGTTTGCATACACGCTTGCAGTGGCCATAACAAGGGTGGATATTATTTTTTTCATGAATTTCTCTCCTCGGTAAATCAAAAAATGAACGCTCAATTAAAGGGCAGTGACAGTATTTTTTTCAATAGCGGCACGGCTGCCGACAATGTCGGGAAATTTTTCACCGGCACGTAACCGTGCCAATGTCTGTTTCTCGTGCTCCTGAAATGCGATCGCCTGTTGCGCTGCCGCACCTATCTGGTCGCGCGGCAAGACCAGCACGCCGTTTTCATCAGCCAATATCGCATCTCCAGGCTGAACCGGTACGCCACCGCAACTGATCGGAGCACAAAATTCGCCATCCTGACCAAGCACCCGTGTCGTAACGACGGATGGGCCTCGCGACCACACCGGCACACCATGTTCTCTTAGCTCTCCCAGGTCAGTAACGCAGCCATCGACGATCAGTGCAACGACACCGGCCTGACTCGCGGCATAAGCCATGGCACCGCCAAAGGCAGCGGTTATCGCTTCACCGCATCGGTCAATGACCAGCACATCGCCCGGTCGAACGCACCCCATGGCATAATGCAAAATGCCGCCATCGGTACCCGGCATCCTGACCGTCACTGCAGTACCCGCGATCCGCAGATCGCGGACATGGGCCCGAATAGCTGAGTCCATGAAGCCAACAGTACGGAAATGTCCGACTGTAGCCGGTTCAGCGCGCTTCAGTAATGCCAGGTCTTGCGTGCAAATGGGAGGTGGCAAGGGATGAATCAGGTACATGTTAATCGTGATAATATTAAGTGGATAAAAATGAGTACACTAAAGTACACACCATCAAGTCACGAGCAGAATATCACGCAGTCTTGTGCTCACAATAATCAAAAATCCCCCTTACTTGAGAGATATTTCTTATCATGAGGATTACCCTAAGTCAGATGGAGGCCTTTTATTGGGCTGCTCATTTGGGCAGTATTCATGCGGCGGCAAGGCACTTGCACCTATCGCAGCCAGCCGTATCTGCACGTATAAAGGAACTGGAGGACGCGCTGGATGCCAGGCTTTTTGAACGGACGCGGCAACGTGTCACCCTGACGGACATCGGCACAGCCGCATTGCGCCATGCAGATCAGGCACTCAATAGCAGTCGACAGCTTGAACATTTTCGCAAAGACCGAAGCCCTGGCGGAAAGTTACGCCTTGGTGCAGATGAATGCTCCGCAACGGTGGGCCTTACTGCTGTGATTGCGAAAATCAAGGAACACTTTCCATCGCTTGATCTGGAAATCACGGTTGATGTGGGATCCATATTGAATCAGAAGCTCAATGCCAAAGAGCTGGACATCGCGATCCTGACGAACCCGTCCACTGGCGCTGAAGCGACAGATAGCTTTATCGGATGGATGCCCTTTGCCTGGGTGGCGTCTTCGTCTGCACCGGCTTTGCCAGCACCATTCAAACCGACTGATGCGCATGGTTTAAGTATCGCGACCCATTCGGCACCATCGACACTCTATGCTGTCGTTGATGGATGGCTGCACTCCGGGGGAGTGAAGGCCAGATCGCTGAATACAAGTAATTCGCTTGCCTTGATTGCCAGGTTGGTTGCTGCTGGTCACGCCATCGCTATCCTGCCCCTGCCTTTATTACAGGAGATGCTGGCGTCGGGTGCCATGCGCACCCTGCCCTGCTCGCCTCCCATAGAGCCAGCAGGGTTCTACATCTCGTATATGACCGCCACCCATAATCCTGGCATCGACGCGATTGTTGAACTGACCAAAGACACGCTGCTTCGATTAAAATTTCTTACCGTTGATCATCCGGCCCACCAGCAGGCAGACGCCGATCATGCCTAAGCAGGATGGGCTGTCATCCCTGATCAGGTATTGGCAAATGACTAATCGAATGCAACGGCCCCACGGGTATTAACAAAGACTGAATAGATGGAATGGCTGCTTGCCATGAATAGTCGATTGTTGTTCTCACCACCAAAACACAGATTGGCGCAACGCTCGGGCAGATGAATATGAGCGATGGCCTTTCCCTGCGGATTGAACACCATCACCCCATCGAGCTGGGCCGAATCTCCTCCCGGTGCACCACTATTGCCCCAACCGGCCCAGATGTTGCCGTCCTGATCACATTTAATGCCATCCAGCGCGCCGGCACCCTCCACTTCCAGGAATTTTGTCTTTTCACTGAGGGTATTGTCAGCACCGACCGTATACACCCATAAAATACGGCTGGGCTTTGCGCGGCCCTCTACCACGTATAGCTTTTTTTCGTCGGGTGAGAAACACAGGCCGTTGGGTCCGGCCAGATCATCAATGACTCTATGCACTTTATTCGTTTGTGCATCAACGCGATATACCGAGTCGGGTAACTCCTGTTTCGATATTCGACCCTCATAATCATTGCTCAGCTGGAATGGCGGATCTGTGAACCAGACCGATCCGTCAGTTTTGCAGACGATATCATTGGGCGAGTTATATGGCTTTCCTTCAAAGTTATCCGTTAATGCATTGACTTTTCCACTATATTCAGTACGACTGATGCGTCGCGTTACAGCCCCTTCGCAGGTGAGTAAACGTCCCTGCCGGTCACGTGTATTACCGTTCGGAAAATTAGCAGGCTTACGGAAAACAGACGCTTTTCCAGTAGCTTCATCCCAGCGAATAATTTGATTATTAGCAATATCGCTAACGAGCAGATAGTTGCCGTCGCCGATCCAAACCGGCCCTTCCAGCCAGCGAAACCCCGTCGCCAGGCGCTCGATACTTGAATTGAAGATCCGATATTTTGTGAAGGACGGATCAAGGATTTCCACTCCTGGATCCGGATAACGCAACGATGGCGTCCATTGTGCACTGGCCGTGCCTGTACCTATCACGGCTGTCACTGCCAGCCCTCCCTTGATAAAATCTCGCCGGGCTAACCGATAGCCACCATCTGCGTGCTTATCCATATGCTTCTCCTTTTGTCTCGTGATTGTTTCTTTTTCGTTGACATGCCATAGGTGATTTTCGGCACGCCTGAGTCCAGGAATGAACAGGCCGCGACCAGCAGCAGAGGTAGCAGATAGTGCGGTGCTTTGCTGTTTTCCGGAGCCTGAAGCGCTTTCCTGTCTCAATAGTAATAATATGAATATTTCAATAATCATATTATCAATTTAAGGAGTATGTCAATCTTCTGCTTTTTTCTGACGTTTATCATGGATCGTCGTACACCCGCCCTGTTTGTCGATAGTAGTTACCCTAGCGCAGAAGTGCACATGGGCCATTTGCCCTTTGATCTGTTTTGCCAGGGTTGTCTCTACTCACTCCACAAACGCCTGTCGAAATTTCGATATTGCCTCACAGGCATCGACCAACGGCGCATCATCCAGCGCATACGAAATCCGTATATAAGGGCCAAGTCCGAATGCGCTACCGTGTACGGTTGCGACATTTGCTTCATCCAGCAATGCACTGACTACGTGGTCATCCGATTTCAGCACCGTTCCTGAACGCGTCGTTCTGCCGATCCAGTCACGGCAAGCAATGAAGCCATAGAAAGCACCACTGGGAATGTCACACTGCAGCCCGGGAATTTGATTGATATACCCCACCAGATTATCCCGGCGCTGTTGAAATACATCGCGCGATTGATGGATAAAATCTTTTGGACCCGCCAATGCAGCGATCGCCGCATACTGCGAAATCGTACATGCGCCGGAGGTTTGTTGTCCCTGTAGCTTTTCCATGGCGTTGATCAGCCATGCCGGACCCGCTCCGAATCCTATGCGCCAACCCGTCATGGCATATGCTTTGGAGACACCGTTCATGGTGAGAATACGGTCGTGCAATTGCGGGGCGATCTGGGCCAGCGTGAAAAACGCTTTATCATCGAATACGAGGTGCTCGTAAATATCATCCGACAAAATCAGGACCTGGGGATGTCGCATTAACACCGTTGCCAGCGCACGCAATTCGTCCTCGCTGTACACTGCACCTGAAGGGTTGGATGGTGAATTGAGTATCAGCCATCGCGTACGTTCAGTAA
Source organism: Advenella mimigardefordensis DPN7 (assembly GCF_000521505.1). Lineage (GTDB taxonomy): Bacteria > Pseudomonadota > Gammaproteobacteria > Burkholderiales > Burkholderiaceae_B > Advenella > Advenella mimigardefordensis. The sequence goes on along the minus strand of NZ_CP003915.1, from coordinate 2,274,036 downwards.
TGGCTTTTTCCAGCGCCTGTGGCGTCAATTTAAAACTACTGCCCGCATCACACTGAACCAGTATAGGTGTTCCACCGCAAACCTGTACCATTTCCGGATAACTCACCCAATACGGAGCGGGAACAATCACTTCGTCCGCTTCATTCAAGGTGCTTGCCAATGCGTTGAAGATGACCTGTTTGCCACCGTTGCAGACGATGGTATTACGCCAATCGGTCTGAATGCCATTTTCCACCTGAAATTTCTCTGCGATGGCTTCTCGTAAAGGGCGCAACCCGGCTACCTGGGAATAGCGGGTGTACCCAGACTGGATGGCCGAGATCGCTGCCGATCGAATATGTGCCGGCGTGCCAAAATCAGGCTCACCGGCACTCAACGAAATCACTTTGTCACCCACTGCCCTCTTCTGCGCCACGCGATCCATGATCGCGTAAGTAGCAGAAGATTTTGCGCCGGCGAGGAATCGATTCAGACGCTGTGCATGATTCATCATGATTTCCTTTGAAGCGTGTGATAACCAAGCGCTTGTCTGGCTTGCCCGATGGTATCACCCTGGCTGATACGCTCCCGGATTTTCGCTTCTACGTCCTCGATTTTTTTCGCTGTTTCAGCGACTTCCCGGGCTCGCGAGCGCGGCACAATGACAACACCATTGGAATCAGCCACCACAATATCCCTGGAAGCAACGCGTACTGTTCCAATGCCAACCGTTGTATTGACGGATTCCACTTGAACCCGGTCTTTGCCGGTTCTCATGAACCGGCCTGCAGTAAACAGCGGATAACCATCACCGAGCGCTTTGTTGACATCCCTGCATACGCCATCGATCACTGTCGCGGCAATGCCTCGAATACCGGCGTATTGCGTCATGATATCGCCCCATACAGTGCAGTCCGGACGGCTGTTATTGTCAATGACAATGACATCACCCTCTGCTACTTGGTCAATGAAATCTCCAACTGTTCCGGGTGGCGAACTGGCTGGTACATACTTAACGGTGAAGGCCGGGCCTGTGATAACTTGGCTATAGTTTGCCAACGGCTGGATTCCAAGGGCCTGGCCGTGTAGGCCGAGCTTATCCAGGGCGTCGGACACGCCAGGTGTATCCAGGCCGTTGAACAATGCGACAAGCGCTTTGTCTTCATCGCTCATTTTTTGGGGATTGGTCATTGCTTAGCTCTCCAGAAGTAAGACGCTCAGTTAAGCCCGAATGGCTTCAAATTCTTTGTCATGCATCACATCGGCCACAGAACGGCCTCCACACACAGCCTGCACCATGCCTTGCTGTCGGCGTGCGATGCGCTCGGCCAGATCCAGCACCTGCTGAATATGTTCAGTTGCGATGAAAACAGTCCCGCATCTATCGGCAATCACATAGTCATCTTCGCGTACCGTCACACCTGCAATCTGCAGCGGTTTGCCTGAATCAACCTGAACGATACGGTTGCGTGCGCTGATCATCGTGACGCCTTTCCCAAAGACGGGATAGCCGATAGATTCGCTGCCTTCAATATCACGACTTGCGCCGTCAATTACCGACCCGCGTATGTTTTTGAACTTCGCAGCGTTGGCCAGAATATCTCCCCAACACGAAACAACCTCCGGTCCGCCACCGATAACCAGGATGCGATCATTCGTGGTAATTGCATCAATGACTGGAGAAATCAGGTGAACGGTTGGTTTCTCATCCGGTTTCGGCCCAAGCTCAATCGTACTGGCGCGGCCAACGATTTTCGGGCAGTTCCACAGTGGTCTTAAACCATATGTGGCTCCCGGTATTTGCAGAAAATCAAGTGCATCGGACACCGTATTGGTATCGAACTCAGCGAGTCGGGCGAGATGGTCAGGCCAGGGCATGAAGGGTTTCTCCTTAATGAAAGATGGCCCTTATCATGAATCTGATCGGTTAATATGTAAAATCCTAAGATATTATTGCTGTGATACAAAAATCGGAATACAGATGCCTATAAATCCGCATTCCGGCAAACATCGTTAACCCTGGATGCAACCACATGGCAACAATAAATTTCAAGTTAATCAGACAGTTGTGGATGTTTCTCGCCGTTGCGGACGAGCAGCACTTCGGACGCGCCGCGGCACGTCTTGGAATGTCGCAACCTCCTTTAACCGAGCAAATAAAGATTCTGGAACAATCCCTGCGGGTGCAATTGTTCGAGCGCAACCGTCGCGGCACCAGGCTGAGTGCAGCAGGAGCCGCTATTTTGCCTGCGGTGCGTCAGTTCGCAGGACAAGTGGAACAGCTGGAGCGCGTCGTTAAGGAGGTGGCGGCAGGTCAGTCCGGCGTGCTGCATATCGGCGCAATCACATCCGCCATGCTGGATGCGGTACCTGCTATTTTGGGAAAGCTGCGAGAACAGTATCCAGGCTTGACCGTTTTTGTTCGAGAGATAGATAGTGCAGAAGCGATAACACAACTGGAGTCAGGGGAGCTGGATCTGGCCTTTGTTCGATTTGACGGTGATAATCAGGGTGATATCAACGTCCTGCCTCTGACAGAGGATCGCCTTGCTGTCGCCTTACCCAAAAACCATGATCTGGCAATGCTAACGGTGGTGCCGATTAGAAAACTGGCGGCAGAACAAATGGTTATGTCCTCGCGTCAGGTCAGCCCTGCTTACTTCGACAAACTAACCAGCATTTGCAGGACGTACGGGTTTTCGCCCAGAGTGCTGCATGAAGTTAGATCGGTCACTGCCCAGATTGCATATGTCAGTTGTGGTCAGGGCGTCGCACTGGTGCCCTCTTCTATGAGCAAGCTTTCACCAGAAAACGTGATTGTACGGCCGTTAAAGGAAAACATCAGGGTAATAACGGCTGCTGTTGCATGGAATATAGCAAGGCATCACCCGATGGTAGATGCATCGGTAGCGCTGTTGAGCGCACTGTATCCCGATAATGAGAGGAAAATACGACAATAATTTCGATTATTCAGAGGAGATGAAAAACTGACATTCCGTTAGTATTTCACTCGCCATATCTACAATCGTACCCACACCCGCAGCTTCTTTTTCGGAAAGAAAGCATGCGTAGTAAGAGATCACTGGTAAGGGAGGATCTGCAGGCACCAGTTTCATTTGTCCCTGTTTGAGCTGCTCCAGCACAATAGGCACCGGCAATACCGCCATCGCATGCCCCTTTTGCACCATCTTCATGATCATTGCGAGCGAATTACATGTATTGAGCTGATACTGATCCGCCCTCGCCTCGCCCAGCCAATCACGGGCAAGGGAATGTAGCACCGAATGATGAGGATTAATTACCAAAGGCACCGAAGCCGCGTCGTCCGGTCGGAACGGCAGGTCAGCCAGGTCCATTGAAGCACCGGCAATCCATGCAACCGCCACTTGTCCGAGCACTCTATTGCTTATGTGTGGACGGTTCAAAACACTTGTTTGAATTGTGATATCCAGCTCCCGCCGGTTAAGCTTGCCATTTAACACCGAGCTTTGATCGATGCTCAAGTCCATCCGCAACGTTGGATAGCGCATACGCAACTGCCAGAGTATTTCTGCAATGCCAACTGCGGCACTCGACTCGTCCGCGCCTAGGCGAAGTACCCCGTCTAACGGCGGCTGTTCATTTCTGCCACCCGCCTCGAACTCTTCGCCTAGCTGGAGCATGTACTGAGCTCGCAGCAAAAACGCGTGCCCCGATGGTGTTAACTGTACACCTTGCTGACTACGCAGCAGCAGGACTAATCCCAGATTGGTCTCGAGTTCCTTGATACGCGCAGTCACTGCCGGCTGACTGATACACAAATGTTTAGCCGCTGCAGCTACGGTACCTAGCGTACCGGCCCAGTAAAAAGCCTCCAACTGCCTGAACGTTATTTGCAACATAAAGAAAATTGAGGTATCCCAATTGAAATATGTGTCTTTTCGATGCGAGAGACAATTCGTATAGTGTAGCTCACTACCCCAATTAACTGTAGATACACTCATTAGGAGACGCATTTGTTTATTTTGAATCCCCCGCCCCAACAGATCTCTACTGAACTGATTGATTTATTGGTTAGTGCAGAGCCGGCTGTAATTGGACATTTTCGTCATACCGGGTTTATGTCTCCGCGCATCCGCGCTCACTTCAAAGACCGACGAATTGCAGGTACTGCCGTCACTGTGCGGGTTCCTGGAATGGACGGCTCGATGGTCCATTATGCGATCGGCAAAGCACGCCCTGGCGACGTCCTGATCTTCGACCGGTGTGGCGATGAAACCATTGCCACTATGGGTGGAGCCGTCGCCTATGCGGCCAGGAAAGCCGGTGTTGCTGGCATTATCGTAGACGGGCTGGTCACGGATCTTGGCGAACTGCGTGAATACGGTGTCCCTGTGTGGTCCAAGGGAACATCTGCAGTGACGGTCAAAACCCTGGGACTGGGTGGCGAGTTTTGCATACCGATTACTTGTGGTTCGGTTGCCGTTCGTCCGGGAGACGCAGTATTGGCAGACGAGAACGGCATTCTCATTCTTCCTGCAACAGATATTGAAACGAGTGTCCAGCGCGCATTGAAGATGATGAATGATGAGAAAACAACGCTCAGGCGTATTGACAACGGCGAAAAATATCCGGACATCGTCGGAACATCAGCAGTCATAACCAAAGTGATGGAGGCGCAGGCATGACAACCAATAATCATGTACTTGTCAACGGATATCCGAGCCTGGCGAACATGGCCGGTATGTTGCGCAATGGCGCCTGCACATCGGTTGAACTGACCAGGCATGCACTGCAACGAATCCATGCTTTGAATGACCGCTTGCATGCATTCGTCGCCGTATATGAGCAGGAAGCACTCGCTGCTGCCGAAGCCGCCGATAGACTGATCCGGTCGGGTTGCTCACTTGGTCCCTTGCATGGGATCCCCGTTGCACTAAAAGATAATATCAATATAAACGGTAGACCCAGCACTGCAGGATCTACCTTATTGGCACACAATATTGCCAGTAGTGATGCATGGATAACCCACAGATTAAAAGAATGCGGCGCGATCATCGTTGGCAAAACACACATGGTCGAGTTTGCACTAGGCGCATGGGGAACAAACGCATACATGGGCACACCACGCAATCCCTGGGGGAATGAGACACATTTATCGCCTGGAGGTTCCAGTAGCGGTTCAGCAGTTGCGGTTGCAGCCGGCATGGTTCCGCTGGCAATTGGAACAGATACTGGCGCCTCTGTACGCGTGCCCGCCGCGCTCTGCGGCATTACCGGTTTTAAACCAACCATCGGGCAATTGCCCGGTGACGGCGTCGTTCCCTTGAGTAAAACATTAGACAGCGTAGGTGTCATGACACAGACAGCGGAAGATGCGGCGCTCTCATTTACTGTTTTGTCCGACAAGCCAGCGAACGACTCACCGTCTCTATCCAGTGCTACACCTGCCATAATGCTGGAGGGATTACGCGTTGCGGTATTGAGCACTGAGCAACTGGATGGCGTTCAGCCTGAAATTCTGCATGCGTATCAGAATGCAATTGATACCTTTAAAAATCAAGGTGCCCATATTCAACCATTGGTATTGCCGATCAGCTTTGATGAAATCGCAGATATCCAGAGTACCATTATGCTCTCAGAGGCTGCCGCACGCTGGGGTCACCTGGCAGCAAACGAAGATCTGAAAATGGATGCATCGGTCAGGCCGCGTATTATGGCCGGGACACAAATAAGCGCGACACAGTATGTCAACGCCATTGAACACAGAGACAAACTGAAACGTGTCTTCGCTAACCAACTTAAGTATCTGGACGTATTCCTTACCCCCAGTACGCAATGGACGGCCCGCCCAATTACTGAAGTCGATCATGGTAAACCGCCGGTCAGATATGCGCGAATAGGGAATCTTCTTGAGTTGTGCGGCATTTCTGTTCAACTGGGTGAGGACGACAACGGATTACCCATAGGATTGCAAATCGCCGGGCCAAACAATGGCGACATGCGTGTGCTTGAGGTAGCGCAAAGCTTTCAGGCATGTACTGACTGGCACCAGCGGCGATGGGTAGGTTGATCTCATCAATCACCGCAACTGATTTCACTTAACGACTTTTCAGATGATCAATTATGAACACTCCCATTCGTATTTGCGCCTTGACTCTGCTGAGCATATCAATATCCTTTTCATGTTCTGCACAAACGGTCAATGATTATCCGTCCAAAGCACTTCAGATCGTAGTTCCCTTTCCGCCTGGCGGTAGTATTGATATGGCGGCGCGGCTAGTGGGACAGAATCTGTCCGAAGCATTCAACCAACCAGTGGTCGTCAGCAACAGGCCAGGAGCCAGTGGCAATATCGGGATGGAATACGTAGCCCGTTCGCATCCCGACGGCTACACTTTGGTCTTCGCCCCTTTCAGTGTCGCTACTGCATCACAGTTGTTTTTAAAGCTGCATTTCGATCCCATCAAAGATTTGAAACCGATCATCCGGGTAGCGGATCAGCCAAATGTTCTTGTCGTCAATCCGGACAAAGTGAAGGCGAACAACGTAAAGGACTTTGTTGCGTACCTCAAAGCAAATCCGGACAAAATCAGTTTTGGTACATCCGGCATTGGCAACCCCCAGGATTTTTCAGCCCGAACCTTTATGGTTGCAACAGGTACGCAGATGCTGAATGTCGCATATAAAGGCGGCGCTCCTGCATTGAGCGATTTGATGGGCGGGCACATTGATGTCATGTTTGAAACGTCTCCAACCGCGGTTCCGTATGTTCAAAGCGGCAAGCTCAAGGCATTGGGTGTGACCAGCGATAAAAGACTGCCAACACTCCCGGATGTACCTACGCTGGATGAAGCCGGCATTTCGGGATACAAGGCAATCTACTGGATGGGACTGCTCGCACCTGCCAAGACCCCTGATTCCATCATAGAGAAATTGAACAAGGAAATTCAGCACATACTGGCAAAAAAAGAGGTAAGGAAGCAGCTGGAAGATATCAGCCTTTATCCAGCCGGCGGCAGCCCTGAAGATTTCAAAAAACTCATTGAGGATGAATCGGTGATTTATGCGAAGTTGATCAAGGAGCTTAACATTCCGCAACAGTAGAGAAAATAAAACCGTCTGGCAAGCGGCGAACGATGAGGTGTTTAGCCGATAATCATCGTTCGCGGGTATGCCACTTGAAGTACCGGCACACTCGTAACACACCATCACGTGCCTTCAGTCCGGATATGCCTGGCGTGCAGCAACGTAATCACGGCTTGTCCCCTCTCCCTGCGTTCGTTATCCGCTTTGGCCACGCATCCCTCCTACTGCCTTCCATAAAAATGTCATAATCCCACTCCCGCAACGCGCCATTCGGCCAATTCCGGCTATTATTCATCCAATATAAGAAAATCGGGCGCCGACAATACGTGGCCGATTAACAAGCAAAGGTCATTTAATCGCCTTAAAAGCCACTTCGGTTCTTTCGCATAATAATATGGGTCAAGTCTTTCTCTCTCTGTCCGCATGGCAGGTTATCTTCTGGGGGCTGCTGTTTTTTGGCGGTATTTATCTGCTATTGGGCAGCCTCACCTGGTTGTTAACCCGGCATCTTTTGCCGTCACTGGGTATCGGACATGTTCTGGACCCACGGCCGGTGACGGCGGCCCAGTTGCGCCATGAGCTTACCTGGTCGGGGTTGTCTGTTCTTATTTTCGGTGTCGGCATGATTTTCCCCTGGGGGCTGCTGCAGCTCGGCTGGGCTGCGCTGGACCCGAATCCTTCGGGTTGGCAGATCGTGGTGGAAATTCTGGCTCTCGCCATCTGGAACGACATTCATTTCTGGCTCAACCATCGAATGCTGCATACGCGATGGCTGCGCCGGTTCCATTTGCCGCATCATCGTTCGGTGGTTACAACGCCCTTTTCCACCTACAGCTTTCATCCGATCGAAGCCCTGATGCTGGGTAATGTGATTCTGTTGCCCATGCTTTTGCATGATTTCAGTTTCTGGGCGCTGTTCTCGGTGCCACTGTTCAGTCTGTTCTTCAATTGTATTGGCCATGCCAATTATGATTTCTTCCCGAATGTCTCCTATGCGCATTGGTTTGCGGCCAGTCGTCGCCATCACCTGCATCATGCCTGCTATAACGGCAACTACGGTTTTCAATTCACTTTCATGGACAGGTTGTTCGGCACACGCCTTCCGGCGGATGCTGCGCGTGCTGTTGTGGAGCGCGTGACCCGGCGCAGGCAGGCTGAGTCGATAGACGCGGGTCCGGTATGACACCGCAGAGCAATCAATCCGGTGCTGCAAGTGGCTCTTTTGATCCACAACACAAGCGCGTTCCCCGGTTAAAATACGCCAGGGACTGGCAAAGCCTGCTGTACATGGCGGCCTTTCCGGCGCTGGTGATCTGGCAATGGCTTTACGGCTTTTCTGTGGCCCTGTACCTGATCCTGTTGTTTCTGACCCTGGGAATTGGCGTGATCCATCACAACCATACGCATGTGCGCATGTGGCACGGCAAGCGTGCCAATCGCTGTACAGATATGCTCATTACACTGCTGCAAGGCCATCCCACTTGCGTGTTTTTTCCTACGCATGTCGCCAATCATCACCGCTACAAGCACGGTGAACTGGATGTTGCCCGCACCTATCGGTTTGCGGCAGGCGACACCAATACACTGCCCGGTTATTTGCTGCATCCTTTTCAGGCGATCAGTGTGCTGTATCCCGCCATTTATAACTGGCTGGGAAGGATGCGTCGCTATTACCCAGGAGTCTGGCGTTATTGCATACGTCAGTATGTGCTCTGGCTCCTGCTCTGGACAACACTATTAACGCTTAACCCGGGCAAGGCCCTCCTGTTTGTCATTGTCCCGCAGCTGCATGGGCTGCACTGGTTACTGGCAACCAATTATCTGCAACACGCTCATGCCGATGGCGCTGCACAGGGGCGCCAGGCGGGATCCCCGATCGCATTTGCCCGTAATTTCGAAGGCTGGGTCAATCCCCTTCTGTTTAATATCGGTTTACACACCGCGCATCACGAACATGGTCGCACCCACTGGTCGCGACTGACCCAATTGCACGAACAGCAGTACCGCAGTCGGACGCATCCGGCCATGCTGGAACGCGGCCTGGCCAGTTACATGATACGCACCTTTATCATGGGCACGTTCAGCCAGCGCTATCGCAGCCAGTCACTGATGCATTCCGATGCCAACCGCCTGCCTCCGCCCACGACCTGACGGACCGACTATGCCTATTGAATTTGATCAAGTCTATTTGCAGCAAGCCAGCTATTTTTTACCCGGAGAGCCGGTGGATAACGAGCGCATGGATGCATTCATCGCGCCGCTTAACCGTATTTCCGGGCGAATCAAACAGCGCATTCTTGCAGAAAACGGCATTAAGCAACGTTATTACGCCATAGATCCGGACGGCAACACAACGCATACGAATGCCATGCTTGCATCAGCGGCCGTGACCGACTGCCTGCAACGCGGGCAACTCACCCTGTCGGATATTTCGCTGCTGGCCAGCGGCTCTTCCGGCGGCGATACGCTTATGCCCGGTTTTGCCAATATGATTCAGGGCCAGCTGTCGGCGCCGCCTATGGAAACCGTCTCGATTCACGGCATTTGTGCGGCCGGCGTGTCCGCCATTCAGGCCGTCGCACAGGGCATACAGAGCGGCGCACATGCACATGGAATCGCGGTAGCCAGCGAAATGCCTTCCCGTCTGTTCAAACGCTCCAGGTTCGCTTCGCGTGGATATGATGCCGATTTTGATGCGCATTTTCTGCGCTGGATGTTATCGGACGGAGCTGGTGCCGTTCTGCTCTCGGGCAACCACCACGCGGGTCAATCGATTCTGCCCGGTCTGCGTATCAGACTCAAATGGATACACCAGCGTTCCTTCTCTGGCGATTATCCGGTCTGCATGCAATTGGGTTTGTCGGCCGACCGCCAGCGTGGCCATCTTGATTATCCCTCCTGGGCAGAGGCCGAAGCCGATGGCGCGCTGGCGTTACGCCAGGATATCCGGCTCCTGCCGCATCTGTTTGATATCGGTATTCACGAATACGTCAAACTGGTGCGTGACAAGTGGGTTGACCCGGCACGTATCCGTCACTTCCTGTGCCATTATTCGTCGGAAAAATTCATTCCGGTGGTTGCAGACCTGCTGGATAAGGCCGGACTGGCTATTGCCCGCGAGCATTGGTTCAGTAATCTGGCCTGGCGTGGCAATACCGGCGCAGCTTCCATCATGATTATGCTGGCTGAGTTTCTGCAAACGAAAACCCTGGCGGCGGGTGATCAGATCCTGTGCTACGTGCCTGAATCCGGCCGGTTCATGACCGCATATATGCTGCTGGAAGTGGAGGACGATGACGCCCCATCACAACCGGGTGCGCAGTCACAGCCGGGCGACCGGCAAGCAATCCCGCCTGCTGCAGGCGTGTCGACCCGCTCACGTTCAGGCGAGCTTTCCACCACACTGGATGCCGAAGACATCGGGCCGCCACACGATCCGGCCCACGCACCGCAAGGTCTTGCTCCATTGCTGACCGAACTGGCCACCATCTGGCACGATTACCGTTCCCGGGTGTGGCGCACGCCGCTAGTCAGCGCATTGCGCGAACGCCGCTTTGATACGCAGGACTATATCAACTGGACGGCCCACTGGATTCCTCAGGTGCGTCAGGGTACCCAGTGGATGCGTAAGGCTGTAGGCTCATTGTCAGCGCAATATGCACCGCTGGCCGAGCTGATTAAGCTGCATGCGGGAGAAGAACAAAACGACTTTCAGATTCTTTTCGAAGATTATCGCAAGGCGGGCGGCACGATAGAAGATATCGATACATTGCGTCGCAACCCAGGTGGTGAAGCACTGAACGCTTATTTGCATGGCCTGGCCGAGACCGTCAACCCCATTGGATTGCTGGGCGCAATCTACATTATAGAAGGCACCGGCCAGCGCATCGTCCCTGCCCTGCTGCCATTGCTGAGGGCCACGCTGCCGCTGCCGGCGGACGCATTCCGGTTTCTGGAATATCATGGCCATAACGATGAGCATCATCTGCAGCGCTGGCTGGTGGCTGTGTCCCTGGCGCTCGACTGCGATAACCGGGGTCGTGCTGAACGTCAGATTGTGGATACGGCGCGACGGACAGCAGCACTTTATCTCATGCAGTTTCATCATGCAAAAGAGTACGAATCGTGACAAGTAAACAACCTGAATTTCTGAAAAACGGTCATAACCCCGAGGATCCAAGCCCCTGGCTGGCGTCCTATCTTGATCAAAGCACCCCGCTGCCCGAGGAGGTCAAGCAGGCCTGGCTGGTCGATTCCAGCTCAGGCTCGCGCCAGTATCTATTACCCTTTTTGCGACCCCTGGCGCGCCTGTGCATTATTCTGATTCAGGTCGTCAAGACGTTCCTGCCACGACGCTGGGCCCAGTCGGCACTCCTGCATCGCATTCTGGTATGGGGGCTTAAACGTTTCGTATCGCCGCAGGCCAATTGGCTGATCCTGCGGCATTTTCATCTGGGTTCGCAGATCCTGGCTTTCATCGCCGCCAACTCGCCGGCACCTATTACGACAAGTCCGCTAACGCCTGAAACCATAGACGAGCTGAAAGACCACCTCTTCGTTAAGCATGATATCAATCTATACAACTTCGTCATTCGCCTGAATCAGGCCTTGCAGGATGCAGACAAGCGCCTGGGCCCGGTAGAAAATCCCGATTTTTCAATGTTGCATGAACCAACTGTTCAATTGCAGGACATGCCCGAGACCCGCAGCAATGTGCTGGACCTGCAAAGTGCCATTGAGTTGTTCACGCCGCTTTATCAATTGCTGCTCACCGATAATGATTTCTGGCGTGCGGCGAACTCGCTGCAGCTGGATGAGACCATCGGCATCTACGCGGCCCGGATTCTGCAGGCACCGGAACATCTGATGCTGGTGAACAATCACCATCCGCTGGTGCCGCTGTCGACCTTGCGCGCCGGACACAGACTGGTGCTGCATGGCTTGTCATCCGAAATGCTGCATTGTCTGTTGCTGCAGAAAAAACGGGAGTACGAAGCCAAACAGGCAGCGCCGTATGACCCTGTCGCGGAACAGGCCGGGTAATCGTCCGGAACCTATTGTTATTTTCTTTGCGATCTGACGCTTGTTGGATCGGTAAATGAGTTGCTTCTATGTTGATCGCACTTGCTATTTTCATCCTGACCATGATTCTGGTTATCTGGCAGCCACGCGGTCTGGGGGTTGGCTGGAGCGCGATGCTGGGCGCTGCGCTGGCGCTGATGACAGGCACCATCCATTTTTCTGATATTCCGGTAGTATGGGCAATTATCTGGAACGCGACCGCAACGTTTATTGCCATTATCATTATCAGCCTGTTATTGGACGAGGCAGGCTTTTTCGAATGGGCCGCGCTACACATCGCGCGCTGGGGGAAAGAGCGAGGCCGTGTCCTCTTCTGTCTGGTGATTCTGTTAGGTGCGGCCGTCTCTGCCTTATTTGCCAATGATGGTGCGGCCCTTATCCTTACACCGATTGTAATGGCGATGCTCACGGCGCTGGGCTTCGGTCCGGCGGCAACCCTTGCATTTGTGATGGCCGCCGGCTTCATTGCCGACACGGCCAGTTTGCCATTGATCGTATCGAATCTGGTTAATATTGTATCGGCCGATTTTTTCCATATCAGCTTTGCCCGGTATGCGCAGGTGATGGTGCCGGTAAACCTGATATCGGTCGCGGCCACCTTACTGGTACTGGCATTTTATTTCCTCAGGGATATTCCCGTCACCTATAACGCTGCCGCCCTGAAAGCCCCGGCTTCAGCGATTATTGATCGGCGCACGTTTATTACAGGTTGGCTGGTGCTGGCCATGTTACTTCTTGGATTTTTCCTGCTTGAAGATAGCGGGATTCCTGTCAGTGTGATTGCCTCTGCGGGCGCGCTGATACTGTGGATTGTTGCCGGTCAGGGACATGTAATTCGCACCCGCAAGGTCTTGCGCGAAGCTCCGTGGTCTATCGTCTTTTTCTCGCTTGGCATGTACCTGGTCGTCTATGGTCTGCGTAATGCCGGTCTGACCGGATATATCACACAGGCCCTCAACCTGCTGGCAGACACTGGCATCTGGACGGCCACGGTGGGAACCGGCATGCTCACCGCCCTGCTCTCCTCTGTGATGAATAATCTGCCCACGGTGCTGATCGGCGCCCTGTCGATTGAAACCAGCCAGGCCACAGGCGTGGTTCGTGAAGCCATGATTTACGCGAACGTTATCGGTAGTGACCTGGGTCCGAAAATCACGCCGGTGGGCAGCCTGGCAACCTTACTATGGCTGCACGTGCTGGCACGCAAGGGCATGCGAATCACCTGGGGCTACTATTTCCGGGTGGGTATCGTCCTTACGCTACCGGTGTTATTGATTACGCTTGCGGCACTGGTATTGCGTTTGCAATTAGGGTGAATATGGCCTGTATCCGGCATGTAGGCTATAATTTTTCATTCTGATAGCGAGCAGACCATGAAGCCCATTACCCTAAGAACCGTCGCGCAGCAGGCCAGGGTTTCCATTGCCACGGTTTCAAAAGTGGTCAATGGCATCAACAAAGGCATCTCCCCGGAAACGGTTGCGCGCGTCCAGCGCATCATTCTGGAATTAAACTACCGCCCCAACCGCACAGGTCGTCAATTGCGTACGCAGCGCAATTATATTGTGGGCATGGCTATCGTTGACGACTCCCCCACTTTTCTGACAGATCCCTTTATCACACAACTGGTAGCCGGTTTATCCAATTTTCTGGGCAAGCACAACTATGGCCTGCTTCTGCATGGCATCGCACCGGAGAGCTTCGAACAATCATTTTTACTGAAGGAGTCTGTGGTAGACGCGCTTTGTCTGATGCTATCGGGACCAAACGCCAGCCGTCGCCATTTTCTGGACGTGGTTCATGCCAGTGGGCATCCCATGGTTGTATTCCAGGAAAAACCCAGAAGGTCGCTTACAGACTGTTGTTTTGTGAATCAGGACGATCAGGGCGGCGCAGAAGCCCTGGCGCTGAAAATCGTCGCGCGCAATCCTCAGCAGGCGTTCATACTGGTACCAGAATTGCAATGGCATGCGATTGATGCCCGAGTCAAAGGACTGTGCACGGTCCTTGATAAACACAAATGTAATTATCAGATTATCTCGAGTGATGAGAATCAACGACAGTCTACACTGAAAGCCCTGGATACTGCCATGGCGACCCATGGCCTTCCAGATGTCGTCATCGGCACCAACGACCGACTGGCCTATGTGGCCTATCGTTATTTTATTGATGCCGGTCATCGCATACCGGAAGATATCGGCATTACCGGTTTCAATGCATTCGATGCCGATGCCACCCTGAACCCTGCGCTGGAGTCGGTGCAGTCGCCGGCCTATGCCCTGGGCGAGGCAGGTGGTAAAGCCTTGCTTTCACGACTGGATACAGGCAGCTTTGAGTCCGCCTCCTTGACCTTGCCGGTATCTCCGGTGCGTGGTACGACGTTGAGCTAGCCGGGTCCGCCACAACCCGGCGTGAATTATTCGGCAACCTGATCGATGACCGCGCGCAGAAATTTACGCAAGCGCTGATTTTTTGGATTCTGAAATATTTCATCGGGTGTGCCCTGCTCTACAATAAGGCCGCCATCCATAAAAACCACCTTGTCCGACACTTCTTTGGCGAACTGCATTTCATGCGTGACCAGAATCATGGTCATACCCTGATGCGCCAATTCTCGAATAACAGCCAGCACCTCGCCCACCAGTTCCGGATCAAGCGCCGAAGTAATCTCATCCAGCAGCAGAACGCGTGGCTTCATCGCCAGGCACCGTGCGATGGCTACTCGCTGCTTTTGGCCACCAGATAGTTGAGCAGGAAATGCATTTGACTTATCGTCCAGCCCAACACGGCGCAACAACTCCATTGCCTGCTCGCGAGCCTGTACCGCAGGCAGTTTGAGCACCTGCACGGGCGCCTCCGTCACATTGCCCAACACGGTCATGTGAGGAAACAGGTTGAAGTGTTGGAATACCATACCGATGCGAGTACGCAACTGGTTGATATCTGTGGACTTGGTTATCTCCTGTCCGTCAAAAAACACTTTTCCGGAAGAAATCTTCGCCAGCTGATTTATGCATCGCAGCAGCGTACTTTTGCCCGACCCACTAGGCCCGATCAGCGTAACGCTTTGACCTTCCTGAACCGATAGGCTAATACCCTTAAGCACTTCGTTGTCCTTGAATGCCAAATGCACATCTTGCAACATGACAATTTCTTTGCTCATGAAGCATCCCCTTTTCGCTCTAGTCTTTTTGCCAGACGGGACAAAGGAATGCATATCGCCAGATAAATAACACCGGCCATCATATACACGGCAAGACTTCGATAAGATTGGGTAGCGGCATCATAGGACCGATACATAATCTCGGGAACCGAAATCGTCAGCGCCAGCGACGTATCCTTGATCATGGCAATGACGAAATTGGTCAGCGGAGGCAAGGTAATAACGAAAGCCTGTGGCAGTACGATCCGCCTCATTGCCTGAACGGCTGTCATGCCCAGTGAACGCGAGGCCTCTATCTGACCGAAATCAATCGCTTCTATTCCAGCCCTGAATATTTCAGCTGAATAGGCCCCACCAATAAACCCCAGCGTGAGCACTGCCGCTGTAAACGCGTCAAAACGTATGCCGATGTTGGTCAGACCGTAATAGACGATAAACAGCTGAAGTAACGCCGGGGTCGCCCTGACCAGTTCGATGTAAATGGTCGCTATCCGTTTGAGCCAAATCACACGCGACATAGACGTGAAGGTGACAGTCAGTCCAATCACAACGCTCAGCAGGAGCGCCAGGAAGGTCAGCTCAACAGTGATGATTGCGCCTTGCAGAATGTACAAAAAATACTTATCAAGCAGTGCAAAATAATCCGTCATGATGTTCCTGAAAGTACGTGGTCATGGCCCGGGATAATCAGCGAGTGAAGGACTAACCAAATTTCCCTGTCAGATATGAGGCATTGGTCATTCCATATTTGGCGAGGATTGCCTTGTTCTCGCCGCTGGCAATGATTTTTTCAATCCCATCATCGAATGCCTTGATCAGGCTTGCGGTGCCATTTTTTGAGAATACATAATAGTTGGCCGGTAGTGTATCGCTACCCAGATAAGACGGTGCCAGGGGCTCAAGCACAGCAAAGTCGTAGTCAGGATTCTGACGCTGAGCATAATCAAACGTATAGCCCCACCAGATTGCACCATCAATCCGCCCGGCTTTCAGATCCATTAGCATTGGATCGGCAGTATCGTATTTATGGATATCGCCAGTACCAAATTTTTTCTGAATCGCCAAGGCCTCCAGCTCCTGTGCCGACCCGCGCACGGTACCAATAGGCTTGCCTTTCAGATCTGAGGTCTTCTTGATTGGATCATTTTTTCTGGCCACCAGGACATCAATGCCGTACCAGGTTGGCCGTGTGTTGTAAGCCACCACTTTTGCACGCTCTGGTGTCCGATACAACATGGCAATCACGTCTACGCGCTGAGAGTCAAGCGATGGTGCAAAGGCCGAATGGGTCAGGATGATAGGGTCAACTTCAACCCCAATCTGTTTGGCGATCGAAAGCGTGAAATCGGCATCCACCCCCTTCCACTCTCCGGAGCCTACATCTACCCACGACTCCGGTGGTACGCTGAACGCACCAACACGCATAAAGCCTCTTTTCTTGATATCTGCAAGCACGTCTGCGGCCTCTGCCTGGGCGCTGTTGATGCCTGTGACCAGCCCGCTGGTGGTAATGATGGCGCCGGCCCCCATCCTGGTCAAAAATTTGCGGCGAGATAGTTGAGTTGCCATTTTTGTGTCCTGATATAAAAACCAAAACTGATTAAAGGAAATTACAACACCCCATATTTCTCATAGACATCCTGCAGCAAAAGACCATTGGCAAGTTCCTCACGTGTATGGTTTTCGCTTTCCACCTTTTCCAATGCTTTTTCGATCACTTCTGCCGCGATCTCAATCGGGATCACGATCACCCCATCGGCATCGCCAAACACCAGATCATGACGACGCACTTTCACCCCGGCGCATTCAATCGGCATATCGTAATTCATCATTTTTCCTCTGCCCTGCGAATCCAGCGGCCCGATGCCACCATGAAATACCGGGAAATTCAGCTTGCGGATATACCGAATGTCCCTGACCAGGCCATCGGTGACACATCCGGTCGCGCCACGATATTGAGAGGCAGTACTGAGCAATTCGCCCCATGGTGCGATACGCGTAGTGGGCCCGTCACAACCCAGCACCACTACATCATCAGGTTTCAAATCGTCTATCAGCGCGATCTCGTGCTCATACGGATTCTCGTCGGGAGCAACAGAGAAGGTATTCATGAAGTAGCCCGTACGGGCACTGCCGAAAATAACGTATTCTTCTGACAAAGGCCGGATGAACGGGAGCATTGCCTGATTTCGATAGCCCATACTGTCCAGAACATCGGATAAAACAGCGGTATATAACTTCTTCTTCAGTGTTTCAAAATCAAACAGATGCTTTTTCATTATCTACCTCTTCCCATGAATGCTTGAGTGAAATAACCATCGCCATTGACCTATCGCGATACAACCTGCGTTCATCACCAAATATCAGTGATTAAACGTTTAACCATATTAAAATGTTTATTTTATGCGCGTCAATATAGGGACTTACCCTAGAGCGAGTAGCGACGACGTATTGGGAAACGATATGTGGCCGGCGCTGCGACTAGCGGCGGCCACGAGGCTAAAGCACCCACTCAGGATACGCTGTTTTGCTGGGCCGATATGGCCCACAGATAAAGCGATGCGGTGCTGCCATAGGGAGAATAACGTCGGCGGTAGCGTTCGAAACGCTCGCGCGGCAGATCCTTGTGATTGTATAGACGCATCATGCCCCGCTGAATCGCCAGATCACCCCAGCTAAGTACATCAGGCCGGCCCAGCGAAAATATCATCAGCATTTCAGCGGTCCAGATACCAATCCCCTTTAAGTCTGTCAGCGTACGGATGACTTGTGCATCATCCATGGCGGAGATGGCAGACAGGTCCAGTTTTCCCGACTGAACTGCCTCGGCCACCCCGAGCATGTATTGCACTTTTCTCATACTCGTACCGCAACGCTGCAGATTGTCGGCGCCCGCCGCCAACAGGCTTTCTGCATTGATCTGACCACCACACAATTGCAATATGCGCGCATTGACCGTGCGCGCGGCTGCCGTTGAGATTTGCTGGTCAACGATGCACCGAATCAACGCGGGGAATAATTCAGGCATGGTGTTACGCCTGATCAGGCCGATTCTCTCAATGGCTTGTGCCATGCGCTTGTCACGCTTGCTGAGCCAGTCAATTTCGGTGTCGCCATATTCGAAGATCGGCATGATTACTTAGCAGTGCGTTTCAGCAACGGCTCGCTCACCCCTTGCACACCAACCAGCGACAGCACAGTAGTGAAACTGATCTGTGAACCTTTCCAGGCATCGGTCGGATCGAACCATTCTTTCAGCGAGTGGGCGCCGCCGGATTTACCGCCACTGCCCAGAATGATTGCCGGTATATTCAGACTCATGGGCACGTTGGCATCGGTGCTGCCTGCCCTGGTTTCGCCCTTATCTCCAGCGAGCGCAATTGACTCCAGTGCAGCCTGGACAATCACGCTATCATTCGGCGTGGCACCGGCGGGACGATCACCAATCAGTTTCGCATCAAATGTGATCTTGCCCTCTGATTTCCAGCGCGCGTTCTCCTGTTGTACCCCTTTTTCGATGGCGGCCATGATGTGCTTCTCAGCCTCCAGAAGTGACGGTGTCGCATTTGAACGAATGTCCACTGCCATTTTGGCATCACCGGCAATTGTATTGACGGATGTCCCTCCGCTCACAGTACCTACCGTAAAAGTTGTTTTGGGATCCGTGGGAACCTGCACATCACCAATATGCGCAATGGCGCGTCCCATGGCATGAATTGCACTGGGTACTTTACCAAAGGCGCCAAAACTGTGACCGCCTGGGCCCTTGAACGACACTTCATAGCGGTGGCTGCCGGTGCCCTGAGTAAGCACTTTATTACCCTCTCCGGGTTCCAGACCGACCATGCCGTCGATATTTTTGTGCTCGTTAAACAGCGCTTTCATACCGCGCAGATTTCCCAGCCCTTCTTCACCCACATTCGCCACGAACATAATATCGCCAACGGTTGCAACTTTATGTTCATTGAGTGCTTTGATCCATGAAATGACAACGGCTAAGCCACGTGTATCATCGCCGATACCCGGTGCCAGCAAGCGACCGTTCTGTTCTTTGACTTTAACGTCTGTGCCTTCAGGAAAGACGGTATCCAGGTGTGCAGACACGACCAGAATCGGGCCATTGCCACTCCCCTTGCGAATACCCACGACATTGCCTACTGAATCGAGCGCCGCATTGCTTAGTCCAACTTCTTTGAAGCGCTTTAATACATACGCTGCACGTACCTTCTCTTTAAAAGGAGGCGCTTCAACCTCAGTAATATTGCGCAGATCTGCAATGGTCCGCTCATGATCGCTTTTCAGCGCGCTCATCAGTGTCTGAACCTCTTTGGACCCATTCAGCGCGGTCAATGTCGCCTTTACATCCTGCGGCTGGGCGGCCGCTGCGTTTATGGCAAACGCTGCACCTATTCCGAGACAAAGCTGACTGATGCGAGATAATTTCATTTGTGATTTCACGATCTTTCTCCTCCAAAAATTGCACTCTATTCCGGCATCAGGATCATGTCAAGCAGAACACATATCAGCCGGAATGCCGGAGATTCTGCGCAAATGTCCGGCCGACAAATCCTGTATCCGTGTCACCCCCAGCAGCCCCAGATCGCGGGATATTTCGCTTGTTATCAAGTGAATTGCTTTGTCCGTTCCATTCTGCCCGCCCACTGCGGTGGCATAAGCAAAAGGACGACCCACAAAGACACAGCGTGCACCCAGCGCCAGCGCTTTGAGCACATCGGTGCCGCGACGCACACCGCTGTCAAGCATGACCGGAACAGCGCCGGCAATGTCGACAATCTCGGACAGGACCCGCAAGGGAGAAATACTGCCGTCAAGCTGTCGACCACCGTGGTTGGAGACAATGATGCCGTCGGCGCCCATCTCAATGGCGGTGGCAGCATCCGGCCTGCTCAGTATTCCCTTGATAACGAGCGTACCTTGCCATTGTTTCCTGATTGCTCGCAAGTGATCCCAACTGATGTGCCCACGATCCGAGTAGTCTCGCAACACGTTTTTCGACAGAATGGGTGCGCCGCGGGTTGCATAGTTATTTTCAAAGTGTGGCATGCCGTGCTGAATGCAGGTTCGCAGAAACGTGTTGCAGACCCAGCGTGGGTGCGTCAGGCCGTCCAGCAGCAGGCGCAGCGAAGGACGCAGCGGCGTGGAGAATCCTGCCCGTATATTGTTTTCCCGGTTTGCTGCAACCGGTGTATCAACCGTAATGACAAGGGTGCCAAATCCTGCCCGGGCGACACGATCAACGAGTTTGGCAATCTCTTCACTATCTCCTGGCAGATAGGCCTGAAACCAGGTTTGCGGCGCGGTCGATGCGACCTCCTCCAGACGAATGAGCGATGATCCGCTCATGATCATTGGAATACCCGCATGCCCCGCAGCCCGGGCCAAAACCAGATCACCTCGATATGAGGACAAGGCGCTCAGCCCCATCGGAGCAATACCCAGCGGCGAGCGGTATTGCTGGCCGAACAGAGAGACAGATGTGTCGATGGCGGATACATTCACCAGCGCTCTGGGAACGAAAGCATACTCCTGAAAGGCTCGACGGTTATCGTTTACAGATGCGTTGGTTTCGACACCGCCCCTTATATATTCGAAAATGGGCCGGGGCAAATACCGTTGCGCCATCGCTTCAAAGTCATCCAGACAAAGTGCCTGATCTGTTCGTGCCATTAGAGTCCTCCCTGATTATTGTGTTTTCTCTGACCAGGGGCTTGCCTGCCACAAATCCTTGAATTCCTTTTCGGCCTGATCAAGTTCAGTGTGATAGGTTTTGTTGTCCATATAGCGCAGCGGAACAAACATGGCGTTCGCTTTGGCAACGAACTCCGGGTCTTCAGATGCTTTCTGTACCGCTACCCTCAATTTGGCCGCTACCTCTTCCGGCAATCCCCTGGGTGCTGCAATACCTCTTAACGAGGCCATGATGACATCATACCCTTGCTCTTTAAAGGTGGGAACCGCGGGCGCAAGCGCACTGCGCTGCTCGCTCATCGAGCCCAGCAGGCGAATATCTGTTCCGCCTTTCTGATAGGCCAGTACTTCACCCACGTTCATGGCTGCCAGCATGATCTGCCCGCTCTGTATTGCATTGCGCACTTCGCCTGCGCCTTTGAAAGGTACGTGATTCAGCGTTGTTCCGGTCAGTTTTTCGAATTTCATCATCGCAAGATGATCGTCCGAACCCACACCTGTGGTGCCGACCGTTACCTGGCCGGGATTCTCTTTGGCATATTTTTCAAGATCCTTGAGGGTTTTGATATCGCTTGTACCGCTGACCGCAAAGCCATCAGGATCATCGATCAGGTTGCCGATCAGATCGAAATCCTGCCAATGATAGTTGGCCTTGCGTTCGATCGGAATCGTCAGCATATTGGGCGTGTTAACAAAGCCGATGGTATAACCGTCCGGCTTGGCGCGCTTGATTTCGGAAAAACCGATGGCGCCGCCGGCACCGGGCCGATTAAGCACAACGATGTTGGCTCCATCGCCCAGATATTTTTGTATATAGGGTGCGATGGCCCGCGCCACCAGATCAGTACCACCTCCCGGCGCATACGACACCACCATGCTGATAGCGTGTTCGGGATATTGCGCATGAGCCTGGCTAAGGCCGACGGTCAGTGCGGTTGTGGCAAGAATACCTGACAAAATCAATTTCATGGGTTGTCTCCATTTTTAGAATATAAAAGCATAAGTGCACTACCCGCTTATGTAGTAACAAAGGCGGGGTAGTCTGTTGGTGATACAGCTAGGAAGTGACGACATGGGGCGGTGTTTTACCTTCCGCCATCAACAGTATTTGCCCGGCAGCCATGCGGGCAACGTTATGCCTGCCTTCATGAGATACGCCGGCTGTGTGAAAGGTCGCCACCACGCCGGGATGACCGAGCAAGGGATTGTCTGCTGCCGGCGGCTCCTGACGCCAGACATCAAGACCGGCGCCGGCCAGATGCCCGCTGTTTAATGCGGCATGCAGGTCTGCTTCGTTATGGATACCGCCACGCGCAGTTGAGATAAAAATGGCGCCCGGCTTCATCGCCCGAAACCTGTCCGCATTGAACATATTGCGAGTGTCATTATTAAGCGGGCAATGCAGCGACACAATGTCGGCCTGCGCAAGCAGTGTATCCAGCGATACCGGCTGCGCCTGTCGCTCGTCAATATCCTGCGATGTCAAATAGGGGTCATAGGCAAGTACATTCATCCCCAGCGCGGTGGCGATCTGTGCAAAGCGGCGTCCTATGTGACCAATACCAATAAGTCCCAGCGTTTTACCAGCGACTTCATGGCCCATCAATGCTTCACGACTGCTGGCATGTTGCGCAACCAATACGCGATCAGATTCCACAATTTTCCGCGACACGGCTAGCAACAGTCCAAGCGCCATTTCTGCCACCGAATTGGCGTTCCCGCCTGCCTGATTAACCACGGTAATCTGTCGCGCCTGACAGGCAGCGACGTCAATGGTGTCGTAACCGGCACCGGACGACGAAACGCCTTTGAGCCTGGGGCAATGGTTCAACAGCGCTTCCGTGACGAACAGTCCGGCCGGCAGCTCATCTTTGGCTGCCGAGACATGATAGTAGTGGGCGTGTTTGAGAGTGTCGTACCACTCCTGCGCTGATGCTTTCACATCAATAATCCGCAATTCGATGTGGTCATGCCCTGTTAGCAGCTCGTCAAAAACCGGATCTATCCATAAATTGGTACGTACAACACAGACTTTTTCCGTCATCACTATTCCTGTTCAGCTTGTGTAGCCGGTACGAAACCGAGTTTGGCCAGCTCGACGTCAATCCATGCGGTATCCAGGCGGTCATTGTCAATATCACGGATGATGCCGGCCTCCAGCGCATTTTTCGCGCTCGCCCACCTGAGAATATCGTCGGCCTGCTCGTAAGGCACGCAGAGCAGCCCATCGGCATCGCCCACAATGAGGTCGCCCGGCTGGATCACCATGCCGTCAAGACTGATGCTGGTATTGATTTCCCCCGGACCGTTCTTATAGGGTCCGCGGTGCGTGACACCCGAGGCATACACCGGAAAGGCGCCCTGGCTGATGCTATCCAGATCCCGTATGGCGCCATTGATCACCATGCCGGCGATACCCTTGCGACTCGCGGTACGAACCATCAGTTCGCCAATAATGGCATTGGTGGTATCGCCACCGGCATCCACAACAATCACATCACCCGGTGCAGCCATGGCAATAGCCTTGTGCACGAACAGGTTGTCGCCCGGGCGGGATTTGACCGTCAACGCCGGTCCCGCCAGCACACCACCCGCATGCATAGGTCGCAGCGACGAGCCGCCTGCCGTCAGACGCTGCATCACGTCACTGATATTGGCCACCGGAATATCGGCAAAGGACTTGACCAATGCTGCGCTGACCGCCCGTGACCGTTCTCGTATTTGGATTTTCACCACAATCTGTCTCCTTGATAAATTGACACGATTTTATGGCGTAGAATCCAAAATAATTATCAATATTTTTGCTTTTTCAATACAAAAATATTAAGAATTTTATCTTTCTGTATTGCAATCACCGGATCCATCATGGACACCAACTATCTGGAAACGTTTATCAAAACCCTGGATTGTGCCTCCATTTCAGACGCCGCGCGTTATTTGGGCATTACTCCTGGCGCCGTGTCTGCGCGCATCCGTGCTCTGGAAGACGAGCTGGGGCAGCCGCTGATCAGACGGTCAGGTCATACTGTAAGGCCCACCGAACATGGCTTGCTGATCTGCGACAAGGCGCGGCAAATGATTCAGGACTCACGTGATATGACGGCGATGGTTAAAAGCGGAAACGTCTTGGGGGAACTGCGGCTTGGCTCATTTTTTTCGGGACTCACCACCCATTTGCCGCGGTTGCTGGAAAAAACCTATGAGCATCATCCCGAAGTCAGTATTTTTGTTTCCTATGCACCGTCGGTAGAATTATGTCACCAGGTACACTCGGGCAAGCTTGATATTGCACTTGCTATTGAGCCACAATTTACGATCTATAAGAACTGTTCCTGGCTGAAGATACAGGACGAGCCCCTCACGCTGATCGTACCGCCCGAGTACGCAAGCGCAGCGGCACATGATCTTCTGCGAACCCGTCCTTTTATTCGTTATGCCCGTAGTTCCTACAGCGGCCAGTTGGTGGACCGTTATCTGAAGGACAACCGCATTGTGCCCAATCAGCGCCTGGAAATAGACAGCCTGCTCACCATTGCTTCGCTGGTCGCCCGAGGTGTGGGCGTAGCGCTGGTGCCTGATTCATTTTCTCTGGAAAGTCTGGGAAAAAGTATTCGAAAGGTCCCGTTGCCGGGCCGCACACAGATTCGCAAGATCGGAATGATATGGTCAAATCAGAGTCCGCGCGTTACTATCAGCAAATCCATTGCCATGTACGCCCGGAGCCTGTTCAATTAACATGACCTCTGCCCATTCAGTCAAACCCAGCCTCTGGTGGTCCTGGGGTGCGCCTATTGTCTTTATCCTGTTGTGGTCGTCGGGCTTCAGTTTCGGCAAAATCGGATTGCAATATGCCGAACCTCTCACCCTGCTGTCCCTGCGTTATGCCTGCGTGGTCATCGCCCTGCTGCCGGTACAACATATACTTGGCCTGTCGTGGCCGGCGACGCGTCGCGAGTGGAGCAACATATGTATTGTGGGCTTGCTGATTCAGTTCATCTATTTTAGTTTCAGCTACGTCGGCATGAAACAGGGGGTGAGCGCGGGCACCGTGGCACTGATCGTCTCGCTGCAACCCATTCTGGTGGGCATTTGCGCCCCGAAGCTGACCGGTGAGCGCCAAAGCCTGCTGCAATGGCTCGGACTGGCACTGGGTCTGATTGGCGCCGTAATCGTGATTACTTCAGGCGCTTCCCTGCAGGCCGGCTCCTGGTTCGGTCTGGTGCTGGTGGTTATTTCGCTATTTGCTTTGACTGCGGGTGTGCTTTATGAACGGATCAGCAGCTCAGGCGTCGCAGGCCCCCATCCGGTTACCACCAACATCATTCAATGCGCGATTGGCCTGGTGTTCTGTCTGCCCCTGGCCTTGCTGATGGAAACCAATCACATTGAGTTCAACTGGCCATTTACCGGCGCGCTGGCCTATCTGGTGCTGTGCAATTCAATTATCACCATATCATTGCTGCTGGCTATGGTCAGGCGACAGCAGGCGGCCAGAGTGTCTGCCCTCTTCTTTCTGGTGCCGGCGTGCGCATCGGTCGTGGCCATGTTCATGCTGGGCGAAACCATGGCGCCTGCCGGATGGATCGGTATGACGGTAGCCATTGCAGGCGTCTTGCTGGCCAGCACCAGTACTGCAACGACTAAAAAATCAACGGCCAATACATTAACCGCCAATGCGCAAACGCCCGGTCGCGCGCCACACGGCCGTTCGACGCGGTAACAGAGCCAGGCCACCCCTGGCTGTGCTAATGGTACTGTGCTAATGGTATTTACTCATATATTTCATATCGGTTTTCTAATAACCTGCTGCTCTGTTCATTTATATCAACATCAGGAGTGAGTATGCAACTCTGGTCCCGTATTGCCCTGTCTGCCGCCATAAGCGGCCTTGTGGCTTCGTCCGCATATGCCGCCGGCGATTATCCTACCCAACCGATCCGCGTCATTGTGCCCTTTGCTCCTGGTGGCTCCACCGATATCGTGGCGCGTATCGTTGTGCAGGAAATGTCGAAAATTATTGGTGTGTCCATGGTCATCGAGAACAAGGCCGGTGCCGGCGGTGCGATTGGCGCAGCCGACGCAGCCCGCGCCAAACCGGATGGCTACACACTAAGTATTGCGACGGTCTCTACCATGGCGGTCAATCCCGCCTGTCGTCCGGACGACCTGACCTATGACCCGGTCAAAGACTTTGCACCGGTCTCCAATTTTGTTAATACGCCTAACGTGGTTGAGGTCCATCCCTCATTCCCCGCCAGCAATTTCAAGGAATTCGTCGCGGAGCTCAAAAAGCATCCCAAAGAATATTCCTATGCCTCACCCGGCGTATGCAGTATTGCGCATCTGATGGGAGAAGCCTTCAAACAGCAACTGGGCGTAGAGATCAGCCACGTACCGTATAAGGGTGCCGGCCCGGCATTGACCGATGTGGTGGGTGGCCAGGTCAAAGTGATGTTCGATAACCTGCCCTCGTCCATGCCTAATATCCAGAGCGGCAAACTCAAGCCTATCGTACTTGCATGGCCCGAGCGCATCAAGGAACTACCGGACTTGCCCACCTACGCACAGGAAGGATATCCCGATCTGAACAATGGTGTATTCTATGGACTGCTGGCGCCGGCAGGCACGCCCAGGGAAATCATCGAGAAACTGAACAAAACGGCCACCGAAGCACTTAAGGCACCAAACGTCGTAGCCGCTTTGCAGAAACAGGGAGCCATTCCCGATCCTGGCTCACCGGAGCATTTTGCCGAAGAAATCAAGAAACAGTATGATATTGCCAAAGACATTGTGAAGAAAGGCAATTTGCAGATGAAGCGCAACTGATTGCGCATCGTGGGTGGGGCGATCACGGGATCGCCACCCTTTACCTTTTTACCTTTTTACCTTTTTACCTTTTTACCTTTTTACCTTTTTACCTTTTTACCTTTTTACCTTTTTACCTTTTTACCCTTTTACCTTTTTTACCTCTTCCAGCCGTCACCTTATCTAGAATGCGCCCCTGCCCACACAGGTTCCGGCCCATTCCGATTTGAGAGGCAATCGCAGTTATCCGGCACCTTTCCGGGATTCTTTTCGATCGATGCAT
The DNA here is from genome assembly GCF_000521505.1 of Advenella mimigardefordensis DPN7. Classification (GTDB taxonomy): domain Bacteria; phylum Pseudomonadota; class Gammaproteobacteria; order Burkholderiales; family Burkholderiaceae_B; genus Advenella; species Advenella mimigardefordensis. The sequence goes on along the minus strand of NZ_CP003915.1, from coordinate 2,246,947 downwards.
CAACCCGATTGCACGGCTTGGTACTCGCACAAACTACCTCGGTATAAACCCTTAAAACAGAACCGATTTGAGGTAGAATGGCGCAAAGGAAAAGAGGGTATGGCTGCAGGCAATTCATTACGAACATATACACAAACCATGGGGATCGCTGCGCTGGTGGGCTCCATGGCGTCCCTGTGCATCGGCACATCGTTTGCCAAGTCACTGTTTGAGGCCGTGGGGGCTCAGGGCACCACCGCCTACCGCCTGGGATTTTCTGCGCTATTGCTCTGGTGCGTGTGGCGACCCTGGCGCTTTCCGCTGTCACGCAAGAATGCACTGGCCATTGCCAGTTACGGCATGTGCCTGGGGTTGATCAATTTCCTGTTTTATATGGCGATCCGTACCGTTCCCCTGGGACTGTGTATTGCGATTGAATTTCTGGGGCCGCTATCGCTGGCAATCTTTTCTTCGCGCCGGAAAATTGATTTTCTGTGGATCGGGTTTGTGGCACTGGGGCTGTATCTGCTCATTCCGCAATCGCAGCAGGACGTATCGGCAATTGATCCGGTGGGCGTGATGTTTGCCATCGGTGCCGGCATTTTCTGGGCGCTATACATTGTGTTTGGTCAGCGCACTCGCAATATTCATCCTGGCCAGGCTACTTCGCTGGGCATCACGGTGGCAGCCATGTTCGTTCTGCCCTTTGGCATAGCCCATAGCGGCGCCACGTTGCTGACGCCAGCCTTCATGTTATCCGGATTGCTGGTAGCCATATTGTCCAGCGCAATCCCTTATTCACTTGAAATGATTTCGCTGCGATCACTGCCGCGCAAGACCATGAGTATTTTGCTCAGCCTGGAACCGGCCATGGGCGCACTGGCCGGACTGGTTATACTGCATGAACAGCTTACGCTGGCGCAGTGGCTGGCGATCGCTTTTATCGTCGCCGCTTCTATCGGCTGCGCGACCACGTCACCTGCTCCACCGGTGACCGATACCGAAAGGGACAAGCCATGAGTGATTTTTATTCAATGAACGTTACTTTGCAGGACGGCAGTCAATTAGAACTGTCCTCGTTGCGCGATAAGGTTGTGCTGGTGGTGAATGTGGCGTCCAAATGCGGCTTCACCCCGCAATATACCGGCCTGCAGCACTTGTACGAACAGTACCGTGACAAGGGTCTGGTGGTGCTGGGCTTTCCCTGCAATCAGTTCGGCAGCCAGGAACCCGGAACCGATAAGGACATTGCACAGTTCTGCGAACTGCATTTCGGCGTGACCTTTGCCCTTGCCCGCAAGACTGATGTCAATGGCCCGCAGGCCCATCCGCTCTATGTATGGCTCAAGAGAGAAAAACCGGGACTGCTGGGTATACAATCGATCAAGTGGAACTTTACGAAATTTCTTGTTGGCCGCGACGGCCAGGTACTGCAGCGTTATGCACCAACGGTAAAGCCACAGGACATTGAACAGGACATCAAGGACGCATTGACATGATTGATCTCTATTACTGGACTACGCCCAACGGACACAAAATTACGCTGTTTCTCGAAGAGACCGGACTGGAATACACTATTCATCCCATCAATATTGGCAAAGGTGATCAGTTTGCCCCGGCGTTTCTGAAGATTGCCCCCAATAACCGCATTCCCGCGATTGTGGACAATAACCCCAACGACCATGGCGATGCGATTTCGGTGTTTGAATCGGGTGCCATCCTGCAATATCTGGCTGAAAAAACCGGCAAATTCATGGCCACTGACCTGCGTGCCAGGACCCAGACACTGGAATGGCTGAATTGGCAAATGGGCGGCCTGGGCCCCATGGCAGGCCAGAATCATCACTTTGGCGTGTACGCGCCGGAGAAAATCGAATACGCCATTAACCGCTACGTTAAAGAAACGGCCAGACTATATGGCGTACTGGATCGCCGTCTTCAGGATCGCGAATTTATCGTTGGTGATTATTCCATCGCCGATATGGCTTGCTATCCCTGGGTAGTCCCCTATGAGCGCCAGCAGCAGAATCTTGATGATTTTCCTAATCTGAAGCGCTGGTTTGAGGCGATAGCAGCACGCCCGGCGACAAAACGCGCTTATGCCCTGGTTGATCAGGTGAATCCCGGGCAGCCTCCCAATGATGATGAAGCCAAAAAAATTCTTTTTGGCATAAACAGCGACGCCAAATGACTTGCGCCTGGTCTGCGCAGTTCGAACATGCAGATCGGAGTTGCGGGCTTTGATACACAGGAAGGAATCGGCCAGATGCGCTGGCGTAATGCCATTTCTGATATGGCCTTACACCCGCGCCCACTGCCTATATCGTTGAAGGGTCAGACGCTGGCCATCCCTATTCATACATACGCCGAAAGGCAGTCACCGTATAGAAACCCAGACCGGTTAATGCCAGCGAACCGAGTACGTGCAGACCGATTTCCAGCAGGGCCCACTGGATTTTTCCCTGATGCAGCAGTATCGTGACTTCAGCTGAAAACGTAGAAAACGTGGTGAGCCCGCCCAGAAACCCGGTAACGATAAGCAACCGCCATTCTGCAGGAATGGAGGGAACGGCCGCGAATACACCCAATGCCAGGCCAATCAGATAGCCGCCGCCCAGGTTGGCGACCAGGGTACCTAAGGCAATGGAATGGAAGGTGTTATTGAGCGCCAGACCCAAAGCCCAGCGTATGATCGCTCCGCAAGATGCGCCGACGCTTATCATAACCAGAGATTGCAGCATGGAGTGACTCCGTGAAGGTTGGATGATTTGCAGGCACAAAAAATACCTGCTTTGCCCACTGCCTCTGGTTGCAAGCACCAGGCAGAAGGTTGTGCAGGTATCATTATCTGTCCGTTTGACAGCAGTTCGGGCAAAGCCGGGAGGATAGCCATCTCCGCAAGGCTCAGATAATAGCATGTTGCCCGCGCCCCGGACAAGGTTGCCTGTCTGGCGCGCGTCTGTTTACAACACAGCAATATCTGGTCGCAGGATCGGGCTGACCCTGCGACCACAAGAATGCAGATCAGGGGTACAGGCCACGCACTTCGCGTGATTCCAGGATCCGCGAGCACGCCACAATAAAGGCTGCCGTACGCAATGTGACCGAGTTATATTTAGCCACCTCGGACACTGCACGATAGGCTTCGCGCATCAGGCGTTCCAGTCTGTGATTGATTTCGTCTTCTGTCCAGAAAAAGCTGGAGAAATCCTGAACCCATTCAAAATAACTGACCGTCACACCGCCGGCATTGGCAAGTACATCGGGTACCACATATACGCCCTTTTCGGTCAGGATATCATCGGCTTCGGGCGTGGTCGGGCCGTTGGCGCCTTCCACCACGATTTTGGCATTGACCAGATTGGCGACACGGGCATCAATCTGGTTTTCCAGAGCGGCCGGGATCAGAAAGTCGGTCTGCACCGACCAGAAGTCGTCAATAGCCACTTCTTCTGCACCTGCAAAGCCCTTGATGCCGGCATGTTTTTCCACGTGTGCCAGCAGTTCATGTACCTGAATACCATTGGTGTTCCGGATTGCGGCTGTATGATCCTGTACGGCAACCACTTTGGCACCCGCTTCAAAAAAGAGGCGTGCTGCCGTACCACCCACATTACCAAAACCCTGAACTGCGACGCGAGCGCCTTCAACCGACAGATTCAGATCTCTGGCTGCTTCACATCCGACCACAAACACGCCGCGGCCGGTGGCTTCAACACGACCCAGGCTACCGCCCAGGGAGATGGGTTTGCCGGTAACAACGCCGGTCGCTGTCGCGCCTACGTTCATGGAATAGGTATCCATCATCCACGCCATGGTTTGTGGATTGGTATTGACGTCGGGTGCAGGAATATCTTTGGCGGGGCCGATAATGACGCCGATCTCGCTGGTGTAGCGCCGGGTCACTTTTTCCAGTTCCGCCTTGGAATAATTCCGGGGATCGATACGGACACCCCCTTTGGCGCCGCCGAAAGGCAGATTCACCGCTGCATTCTTGATCGACATCCAGGCTGCCAGCGCCATCACTTCCGACAGGCAGACGTCCTGGTGAAAACGCACCCCGCCTTTACCCGGACCGCGCGACGTATTGTGCTGCACCCGATAGCCTTCGAAGTGAGCAACAGTGCCATTATCCAGTTCCACGGGGATATCGACAATCAGTGACCGCTTGGGACGTTTGAGCGTTTCAACCCAGCGTTGCAGTGACCCCAGATACGGTGTAACCCGATCCACTTGTTGCAGATAGATGCCCCATGCCCCCAGATCTTCCGAATTCAGGTAGGAAGGTAAGGCGTGTTGGCGGTTGCTGGATGTATCCTGGCTCAAAATCGTCTCCTTGACATGATCAGATAAAGCACAAGTGTAACGCTAAGTTGATGCGTCCCCGTTTTTGCTTATCAAAAATTAAATAGGGACGTAATAAATGTATGTTTCAAACCATAGCAAATTGCATCGCACAACAGGAAAGCACGTTACCCGTGACGCCGCCGCCTTACTGAATGCTGTTGATAACCACCCGGGTTTTCTTGCTGCCACGCGTCACTACCGATTCCATCGTCAGGCCTTTTTCGGGACAGTACCAGTCTGTCACCTGTGCGGTACCGGAGTGCGTTGCATTACCGTTGCCTGCCGGTGCACCGCTAAGGTTACCACCAGACGTGGTTGCCGTATAGCTTACCGGCATGCATTGCAGTGTGCCGACAGACGTCTCGTGGCTCTGCAGGTTGCCAACCTTTCTGGGGCCGGTGGAAATGGAGGCATTGCTAACATTAATCTGATTCAGGGGAATGCCATTTTGCAGGGTCACCGTCAGGTTGACATTTGACTGACCAGACATCGGCGCAAGCGTATCGCCCGGGTTGACGATATTGGCTGGCTTAAGAAAGAAGCCGGTTAACGCGCTCTGAACCGAGGTCTTCATCAGCGTATTCATGAGCCCCGAGGCATCAAATGAGCCATTGAGCGTAGACCTGCCCTGCTCCACCGTCAGCGTGAAAGGTCCGGTGCCCTGAATCCGTTGTCCGGCAATCGGCGCGTCGGCGTCAACGGTTAGCTGGGCAGTACATTGATTCGCACTTACCCGGTTAACCTGATTGACCAGTACCGAAAATCTGGCTGTTGCCCCGTCCACCGAGCCAGACAGACGGGTATTGGCAGCAAGCCAGGGGCTGTCGCAATAGCTCTGCTCTGCGTGAGCAACCCCTGCAGCCAACGCACACGCCACACCCACCGCCACAGAAAGGGATGACATGGCGGCCACACGGGATTTCAAATACCAGGTCATGATCGCTTGTCCTTATTTTGTACCCAAGGCGTTAAGAACGTCACTGTTACCCAATTTGCGAGCCATATCCAGCGCGCTCACGTTCTTCTGGTTGATCGCTCGCGGATCGGCACCCGCGGCAACCAGTGCCCGCACCGTATCGGCGTTCTTCGAGGCGACCGCCATCAGCAACGGTGAACTGCCATCCGGTGCCGGCGCATTGGGATACGCACCCTTACTCAGCAGGAATGTAACCACGTCTGCATGCCCTTTGGACGCCGCGTAATGTAAGGGTGTCCAGCCCAGACGATTCACTTTCGCTCCGCGCGCAACCAGTTTCTGCACGCGTGGCAGATCGCCAATAATCGCCAGGTACATCAGAGGCGTTTCACCCGTGCGGTTCACGGCATTGACATCTGTCTTGGGATTCGCAGCCAGCGCATCGAACACGCCCATTGACTGGTCGCGGATGGCCTGAATCAGCGCAGGTTCACCATTTTCGTTAACCACATTGGGATCGGCTCCCTGCGAAAGCGCCTGAGTCACTTCGCTGGCGCGATTGTTTTTAATGTCATTCCACAAGCCGCTACTGCCGCCGGCGGTTGCTGCGCACGCACTGACCGCAACGGCCAGCATAGATGCCAATACCGCTTTTTTCAGTACCAGACTCTTGCTCCTGTAATACATCATGTATATCTCCTAATTCTATGAATTAATTAAGATAATTTAAATAATTGTAAATTTAAAACAATCGTACAAAACTTAAACCAATATATCAAATAATCATTGTATCTTTTTGAATAAATTGAAAAAATTGTTCGTTGTTGCTTCAGCCACTTCGTTTACCGGGATTTGTTTCAATTCGGCGATTTTTTCGGCAACATGAATCACTTTGGAGGGGTCGTTGAGCTTGCCCCTATACGGTACCGGCGCCAGATAGGGCGAATCGGTTTCAATTAGCAGTCGATCCAGTGGCATCAGGCGCGCCACTTCCTGCAGTTGTACGGCATTCTTGAAGGTGACAATGCCTGAAAGTGAGATATAAAAATTCTGTTCCATTGCCCGCTGAGCAACGTCCCAGCTTTCAGTGAAACAGTGCATGACGCCGCCACAACCGGCTGCATTTTCTTCACGCATCAGTTGCAAGGTATCTTCTGCAGAGGAGCGCGTGTGAATGATCAAGGGCAGCCCTGCTTCATTGGCAGCACGAATATGGACCCGAAAGCGGTTGCGCTGCCAGTCCAGCGGCTCTGACAAACGATAGTAGTCCAGGCCGGTTTCGCCGATTGCTACGATCTTGCGGTGCCGGGCATGGCGACACAGGGTTTCCACATCGGGTTCCGGCGTGTCCTCATAATCAGGGTGCACACCTACCGAACCCCAGAGATTGTCATGGGTATCGATCAGACTGACAATCCGTGGCCAGTCGGGCAGATTCACGCTCACACACAGGGCGTGACTCACCTGATTGCGTTTCATATTGTCGAGAATGCCAGGCAGATTTTCCTGCAACTGCGGGAAATCGAGATGGCAATGAGAGTCTACATACATAACACGTTCCGTTTATCCATTTTTAGACAGGCAGGTGACACACACGCGCTGCAAGACAGACTGAATGAACAATCTGGCATTCAGCGGGTGATCTGCAATGCGCTGCTGTCGCGCGAGCCACACAGAGGTTTGGCTGATTCTGGTTGCGCTCAGCTCGGCCGCCATCGCCTTAATGAATGGAGCCAGGCGCGGAAAATAACGCAGTGGCAGGCCATTGCTTTGCAACATCAGGTCGGTAAAGAGGCGTTGTAACGATCCCAGCCATTCTTCGGGCTGTAATTTTTCCAATTTGGGCAGGTATTCTGCCATATCGGGCATGGTTCTGTCGGCCAGGGTTTGCGCAAACGAACCCAGCCAATAGCTGACGGGTTCCGTACTGGAGCTACTGAGTGTGAGCGCGCCTACCGGCGCACCGCCGCTGGCATGCAGCCAGGTGTCAGCATCCGATTCGGACAGCCCCTGCGTCTGCAGCCAGGCCAGCCCCTCGTCACGCGCGGGCATGGGCAGACAGAGCCGGCGGCATCGCGACAACAGCGTGGGCAATACTTTATCCGGCGCGTGAGAAACAAACAGGAAAACTGTGCCCGGCGCAGGCTCTTCCACTGATTTGAGCAGGTAATTCGCCGAGGCGGTATTCAGGGTTTCAGCAGGAAACAGAATAATGACACGCATGCCGCTGCGGTGCGTGGTGACGCTGAGCAGCGAATCCAGTTGTCGGACCTGGTCGATACGGATCTCACCCGATGCTTTTTTGGTCGTGGTCTCGTCTTTCGTATCCGATGCCGTGGCAGCTTCCTGCAAGCCATATTGCTGGGCCAGCCTGTCGGGTAGCACCAGACGCAGATCGGGATGCGCGTCATTGGCAATCCAGGAGCAGGATTCACAGGTCCCGCAAGCCAGGCCCCCGCTTGGTCGCTCACATAGCAGACTGGCCGCCGCTGCGCGCGCGAAAGTAAGTTTGCCAATACCAGGCGGGCCGTATATCAGCCAGGCATGCGCAAACCGTTCGCGGTCACTCAACCAGTTACCGGCGCTCGCGATTTGCCAGGGGAAAAAGGAAGCGATCGCTGTCATGAATGATTACCCTTGTGCAGCATGCTGTGCCAGTCTGGTTTTCACCAAGTCCTGCAGTTGCTGCGTAATGTCGGCTTTGGGCCGGCTGGAGTCTACTGTATAGAAGCGGCCAGGATCGGCACTGACCCGCGCATGATATGCCGCGCGGACACGCTCAAAAAAGGCACTGCCCTCGCGTTCGAAGCGATCCTGTTCACGACTTTTTTCCAGGCGTTCGCGCGCCACTTCCAGGGGAACATCAAAAAGGATGGTCAGGTCTGGCTGTAACTGCTGCTGGACCCAGTTTTCGAGAATTTGAATGCGCTCCGCAGGGAAATGACGTCCGCCACCCTGATAAGCATAGGTTGCATCAGTGAAGCGGTCACTAATCACGATTTTACCAGAGGCCAGGGCAGGCGCGATCACGGACAAAATGTGTTCCTGTCTGGCGGCAAACATCAGTAACGTTTCCGTTTCCATGTGCATGGACTCTTTCAAAAGCATGGCGCGCAGGGCTTCGCTGATGGGCGTCCCCCCCGGTTCCCGGGTCATCACCACTTCGTGTCCCAGCGACTCGCACAGCTCGCGCAAATGGCCGATATGCGAGCTTTTACCAGCGCCGTCCACGCCTTCGAGTGTGAGAAAAAAACCCTTCATTGTGTGCCCTTTTTCAGGATATAAGTATTGACGTTGCGGTTGTGTCCGCGCAGATCTTCAGAAAACTCGCTGGTACCATCGCCCCGCGACACGAAATACAGGTACTTATGCCGTTCGGGGTGAACCGCCGCCTGCAGTGACAACAAACCAGGGCTGGCTATCGGTGTAGGCGGCAGTCCTCCCCGCGTATAGGTATTCCAGGGCGTATCGGTGGTCAAATCGTTTTTGGTAATAACGCCCTGGTACGCTTCCTGCATCCCGTAGATAACGGTAGGGTCGGTTTGCAGCAGCATCTTTTTGTCCAGACGGTTGACAAACACCCCTGCGACCCGACGACGATCCATTTCATGCCCGGTTTCCTTTTCGATGATTGAAGCCAGAATCAAGGCATCATAGGGCGTTTTTAATGGCAGGTTACTATCGCGAGCGTCCCACACTGCAGCAAGGCGTTGCTGCCCTTCGGTATAGGCCCGCCTCAGAATATCCATATCGGTGTCACCCGGTACAAAAACATAGGTATCGGGAAAGAACAGCCCTTCAGGGCTGTCATAGGGAACACCCAGCTTCTCGAGAAGCTGGGCATCACTCATATTATCCAGCGTCTGCGTAATATTCGGATTGTTTTTCAGGGTTGCGCGAATCTGCCGATAGGACCAGCCTTCGATAATCTGAAACCGGCTTTTACTGGTCTGCCCCGCCGCCATACGAGTCAGCAGGTCTACCGGCGTATCGCCTCGCTTGGCTTCATACGCGCCGGCCTTGAGTTGCCGATCCTGGCCGGTATAGCGCGCATACATAACAAACAGATACGGTTCAATCTGGATGCCTGCGGCGGCCATGTTCTGGGCGACCGATGCAATCGTGCTGCCGCGCGGCACGCTGTAATCGATCACATCGGCGTTCATGGGGGCTGGGGTTTTGGTCCAGTGCCACACCTTGCCCGCAAGACCTGCGGCCAGCAGCAGGACGCAAATTAAGAACGAAAAAATAATATATTTGAATAATTTCATGAGTACAAATAAGGATCCGCCGGGCCTGACATCTACAGACCGACTATTGTATCAGGCACCGGAGGTCGCGGGCGGCGCCAATCTGCCGGGAATCCCTGATCCCTTCATTGTTTAGCCGCAAAAACCCTATTCAATACGTTACGATATCAGGCATGATAATCAGAGCGAGACCCGATAGCCTATTGCCCGGGTTGCACTGCTATAAAAAGGAATGATTTTATGTCTACGGAACCTAGCGGTTTCACCCCAGATACGCCGCTGCACATTACCCCTCTTTCCGAATACCGCATTCTGACGATTCGCGGCGCCGATGCCCAGACATTTCTGCAGGGACAGTTTACTCAGGACGTTCAGGCAGCTACAACGGATTCGGCCCGGCTGTCTGCCTATTGCACGGCCAAGGGTCGCATGCTGGCCAGTTTTATTTTCTGGCAACAGGCCCAGCCTCAGGCACCGCAAGATATCGTCTATCAATTGATGATACGCAGCGATATTGCGGAGAGCTTTGCCAGGCGCTTACGGATGTTCGTATTGCGCGCCAAGGTCACAATAGAAGAGACAGCGCTCACGCCCTACGCCTACTGGGCGGGTGAAAACACGATCTTGGATACGCCACTGGCCCGCCCCGAACCCTGGCAGATTATTGCAACTGAATCCATGCTCCAATTCGGACTACCTGCTACTGGCGGCCTGCAGCGTGGCATTCTGATTGCCGAGAAGGGTATTGCGTCAGTTCAGGCGCAGACTGGCCTGCCGGCGCAATGGGCGGTTCTGGATATTCTGGCCGGTCTGCCGTGGGTGGAAAAAGCCAGCCAGGAAATGTTCATCCCCCAGGATTTGAACCTGGATGCCATTGGCGCGATCAGTTTTACCAAAGGCTGCTATCCAGGTCAGGAAGTGGTTGCCCGCAGTCATTACCGGGGCAAGCTGAAGCGCCGCATGCTCAATGGCATCTGTCATAATCCGCCAGCCGCAGCCGTCGCCCCGGGAACCGACATTACAGACAGCACAAATACAAAAGAACCCAGTGGTCAGATTGTGAATGCGGCAACACTGGCCGATACGCTCTACCTGCTGTTTGAAGTGCGACTGGAAGCGGCGGAACATAATCAACTCGTGCTGGGCGATGAAAATGGCCCGGCGATTACACAGTTGACTATACCCTACCCACTGGATAAGCCTGCCCTGGCCTAGATCCTGACCTGGCCCAGATCGGCCAGCGGACTATCTGCTGCACTAGGCCAGGGGCAAGCCAGCAAGGCGTCGATCTCGGCTGGGGTAATCTGCTCAATGCTTGTCGGCTGCCACTGCGGATTTTTATCCTTGTCCACCAGTAACGCCCGTATGCCTTCCTGCAATTGCCCGTGCGCACAACAATTGAGCGCCACATTGTATTCAAGTTGAAATACCTGTGCGAGTGACAGGTGCAGCGCTCGCTCTTGCAGCGTAAGACCCAGTGCAACCGAGAGCGGCGCACCCTTGAGCATGGTCTGTGCCGCGCGTACCAGCCATGGATCAGCATGATCGGCCAGCGCCGCGAACGCACGATACAGGCTGGAAATGTCACGATTGTTGCAGAGTGCGCTCAGCAAGGCATAATGCGTCTGCAATGGCCCCGCATCCAGCGTTGCAGCCGCACTGTGCTGTGTTAGCACCTCGTGGATGTGCTGATCAAGCTGGCGCCTGCCTGCAGTTTGAGCCATATCTACACGTTCCAGGTCGGCAATGATGGCAGACCAGTCTGCATGACGAACGCAATAATCGGCCATGCCGGTGAACAGGGAATCGGCCGCGTTTAAAATGGCGCCGGTAGCGGCCAGAAAACGGCCTATACGACCGGGCAGGTGATTCAGGTCCCAACTGCCCCCAACATCAGGAAACAGACCGATGGTCACTTCGGGCATGGCCAGTCGCGATGATTCGCTGACCACGCGATGCGACGTGCCGGCCATCAGGCCGATCCCACCGCCCATCACAACACCGTGGCCCCAGCAGATAATCGGCTTGCTGTAGGTGTGGATCTGATAGTCCAGACGGTACTCGACAGCAAAAAATTGGGCAGCATAGGCATTGTCCGCAGCCGGTTTACCAGCATTCTGCTGCATGCTGGCATACATCTGATGCAAATCCCCGCCTGCGCAGAAAGCCTTTTCCCCTGCCCCTTCGAATATGACAAATGCGATAGAGGGGTCCTGCTCCCAGCGCGTTAGTTGATCGGTCAGCAACTGGCACATGTCAAGCGACAGGCTATTGAGCTTGGCTGGCTGATTCAGCGTGGCAACACCGTAGCGACCCTGGCTGGCTAAAGGTTTTTCCTGAAATAAAACGGGGGCGGTCATTCTGTCTCCTTCTGTCCTTCTGTTATACCTATTACCGGATTGCTATCATCCGGCTGATGTTTCTATGGCTGTGCGTATTGTCTGTGCGTATTGTGTCAGTCCAGAGCGACATTCACCCGCAGCCAGGCTGGCAACCATTATATATGGCGCGCGCCGTTAATCATTTCCCTTCTTGTTATTTACAGGGGTAGACCCCATATACTCCTGCCAGGCCACCTTGCTTTTCTTCAGATGCTTGCGTTTAAGAATACCGGCCTTGCGGTGGGCAGCACGTCTGCGCCGTGACTCCATGGGATCAAAGGTCAGCTGGCGATATAATTCAACGCGATCACCCATGCGCAATACATAATCGGGCGACTTGCGCACGCCGAACACGCCGATGTCGGCAATATCTGCAGCGGTAATATTACATGCAGCATATACATCCGATGCGTTAATCGCTTGTTCAATGGTGCTGCCACAAGGCAAGGTGATGGTAGACAGCCACACCTGAGCAGCTGAATGCGCATAGCAAACGGTAATGGTCATCTGCTCTTCAGGCATAAATCTGCTCGGCCCGTTTGGTAAAGGAGTCGATGAAGCTATTGGCAATACGGTTGAACACCGGTCCCACCAGCATTTCAAGGGAACGGCTGTTGAAGGCATAATCCAGAGCAAACTGCACCTTACAGGCATCCGGCGCCAGTGCGATAAATTCCCAGGTTCCATTCAGGGCAGAGAACGGGCCATCTACCAGATGCAGATGGATCTTATCTGGAAAGTGATGCGTATTGCGGGTGGTGAAGGTTTGCTTGAGCCCGGCAAAACTGATCGTGACTGATGCTGTCATGCCATTGTCATCCTTTTCCAGCACCTGCGATCCGCCGCACCAGGGCATGAACTCAGGGTACTTTTCGACGTCTGCAACCAGAGCAAACATATCGGGAGCGGAGTATGGCAGCAAAACGGAACGATGAACGGTAGTGGACATGAATTAATTGGCAACGTTGGACAAGTGACAAGCAAAATACGCCTGCAGTGTAATCAACAAGCAGCACAAGCGGGTTGATTCAATTACAATTGCGTGAAATCATTGCATTTTGCGCGATTAAACAGATCCCTATTTTAACGGGTCAAATCCATTTATAAAATCAAACATGAGCATTACCGACAATCGCAAGGCAACCCACGATTATTTCATTGAAGAGCGCTTTGAAGCGGGTATCGTTCTGGAGGGCTGGGAAGTGAAGTCCATCCGGGCGGGCCGCGTACAACTTGGCGAGAGTTATGTCATTGTGCGTGACGGCGAATTACAGTTGCTGAATATGCATGTCAGCCCGCTGGCGACTGCCTCAACGCATATTCACCCCAACGCGACCCGTACTCGCAAATTACTGCTGCACAAGAACGAGATCAATAAACTCATTGGTAAGGTGGAAATCCGCGGCTATACGCTGGTGCCACTGAATCTGCACTTTCGCAATAGCAAAATCAAGCTTGAGTTTGGCCTGGGTAAAGGTAAAAAGCTGCACGATAAACGGGACAGTGCCCGTGACAAAGACTGGCAGCGCGAGAAAGAGCGGATTATGAAACACGATACCCGCAGACGTGATTCCTGATTCAAATCAATCAAACCCGCATTACCGACATCACTGGCATAACGCCCTGACCGTGAACAAAATGCCCTGAGGCACCCAGTCTTTTTCCAAAGCCAATTTCTGGCGACAAGCAGAATCACACCCGTGGTCCTGCTTGCGGAGCCCAGAACAACATTCCCGAAACGCTTCTGCACCAGCAGCGCTGCCCCGAGTAGCTCCGCCCCGGGTAGCGCCGTCCCGATCAGTGCTTTTCGGAATAACTGCGCCCGGAATGGATCAGGCCGAAACGCCCCTACTTGCCCTGCCCGGTCGCCTTGACAACGGTCATGGCCGACGCGATCAGTCCTCCTACATCGGACAGATTGGCCGGCAAAATGAGGGTATTGCCTTCTTTGGCCACATTCGCAAACGCATCAACATAATTTTCCGCTACGCGCAGATTGACCGCTGCCATTCCACCGGGCTGTTCGATTGCGTGTGCCACCTGTCCGATCGCCTGGGCGGTGGCCTCGGCGATGGCCACCACTGCCGCCGCTTCACCCTGAGCCTGATTGATCTGAGCCTGCTTCTCGCCTTCAGAACGAGCGATGGCGGCTTCGCGCTCACCGGTGGCAATATTGATCTGCTCCTGCCGGCGGCCTTCTGAGGCGGCAATCAGGGCGCGTTTCTCACGCTCTGCGGTAATCTGGGCCTGCATGGCACGCAGGATCTCATTAGGAGGCGTCAAATCCTTGATTTCGTAGCGCAACACCTTGACACCCCAGTTGGTTGCCGCTTCGTCAAGTGAAGAAACGATGGTGCTGTTGATTGCTTCCCGTTCTTCAAAGGTTTTGTCCAGTTCCATGCGACCGATGACCGAGCGCAAGGTGGTTTGTGCCAGTTGCGTAATAGCCGAGATGTAATTGGACGAGCCATAGGAGGCAAGCATGGGATCGGTAACCTGGAAGTAAATAACACCATCAACCTGCAACTGGGTGTTGTCTCGGGTAATGCAGATCTGGCTGGGGACATCCAGTGGGATTTCTTTTAGCGAGTGTTTATAGGCTACCCGGTCAACAAAAGGAATGATAAAGCGGGCACCCGGCGACAGCGTGCGGTCATACCGGCCCAGCCTTTCAATAATCCACGCATTCTGTTGCGGTACGATGGCAATGGACTTGACCAGAAATACCAGTACCAGCACGACCAGTATGGCGAGAAAAATAATTGAAGTATCCATAATCATAATAGGACTCCTGAACTACGAGCTGCTTGATGTTAGGGGTCGTTCCGATACCGGTGTGACGATGAACACGATGCCGTCAATATCGACAATGCGATAGCCACCGGGAGCAGGCTTGCCATTCACCGCGGGGTCCAGCCGTACCTGCCATTTCGCGCCGCGGTAATGGACCTCGGCTGTGTTGATGGGAGACCAATCCGTGACCTGTACCATCTGGCCGATATCCAGATTGAGATCGGTATTCCGACTCGCGCCATGACGCGAGCCACGTTTCATGAGGCCACTGGATTTGAGAATAAAAAATCCTGCAATGCCCAGTACACTGAAAGCAAGCAGTTGCCACGCAAGCTCGC
Source organism: Advenella mimigardefordensis DPN7 (assembly GCF_000521505.1). Classification (GTDB taxonomy): domain Bacteria; phylum Pseudomonadota; class Gammaproteobacteria; order Burkholderiales; family Burkholderiaceae_B; genus Advenella; species Advenella mimigardefordensis. The sequence goes on along the minus strand of NZ_CP003915.1, from coordinate 2,231,943 downwards.
CACCCAGCCAGGTCACTACGCCCGCGCCGGCAGCGGCAACAGCAACCAGCAACAGAAAAAAAGTACCGGTGAGCAGCTCAAGAATAAGTGCGATGGCCGCAACAACAAACCAGATCCACATAATTGCTTTCCTGCAATAGATGCGCACCACAATGGTCCGCATGCAGGAGTACGGCAGTCGGGCGCTGACTACCGCACTCCCGGCTACTATCAATTGATACCGAGCAATTCCACTTCAAACACCAGCGTTGCATTAGGTGGAATAACGCCACCTGCACCGCGCGTACCATACCCCAGCTCTGCCGGAATAGTGAGCTTGCGGGTACCGCCTACTTTCATGCCCTGCACACCCTGATCCCAGCCTTTGATGACGTGGCCGGCACCCAGCGGGAAAGAAAATGGCTGACCACGATCCTTGCTGGAGTCAAATTTCTGTCCGTTGTCTTTAAGCCAGCCGGTGTAATGTACCGACACCTGTTGGCCGCTTTTAGCCTCTGGCCCACTTCCTTCGGTCACATCTTCAATAATAAGTTCGCTCACGTGTATTTTCCTGAATACTGGGTAAAACCTAAGTGTACCGTAAGTCGCTGCCGCATTCGATAAAAAAGCCCGCTCCCGTCCGGGATTGGCAGGCCCAATGAAACGGGCACCCATTTTCTGATCTACAACCAGAAAAGAAGGTGCCCGTTAATGCCGTAGTGGCAATAATGACCGCTCTGGGCCGCTATGCGCTACCCAGAGACAGCGCATTGGCAATGGCCGGGTTAACTGGCCAGTTTCTGCCAGGTGTCAACAACCGTGTCAGGGTTCAGCGACATGGTCAGAATACCCTGCTCTTTAAGCCATACGGCCAGATCAGGATGATCGCTGGGGCCCTGTCCGCAAATACCAACGTATTTATTGGCTTTTAGGCATGCCTGGATCGCCCGCTGCAACATGAACTGCACCGCTTCATCACGCTCGTCGAAATCGGCAGCCAGCAGTTCCATACCGGAATCACGATCCAGTCCCAGTGTAAGCTGAGTCATGTCGTTCGAACCGATAGAGAAACCATCGAAATACTCCAGGAACTGGTCGGCCAGGATGGCGTTGGATGGGACTTCGCACATCATGATGACGCGCAGGCCGTTTTCACCGCGCTTCAGACCGTTGTCTGCCAGCAGGCCGATGACTTTTTCTGCCTGATTCAGCGTGCGCACGAATGGCACCATGATTTCGACGTTGGTCAGACCCATGTCATCGCGAACAAAGCGCAGTGCTTCACATTCCATGCGGAAGCATTCTGCGAAATCGTCGGCAATGTAGCGTGAAGCACCACGGAAGCCCAGCATCGGGTTCTCTTCCTCGGGCTCGTAGCGAGAGCCGCCTACCAGCTTGCGGTACTCATTGGATTTAAAGTCGGACAGACGAACGATAACGGGTTTGGGATAGAATGCAGCGGCAATCGTTGCAACACCTTCAGCCAGTTTTTCGACGAAAAAGGCACGCGGGCTGGCATAGCCACGTGCAGCTGATTCCACTGCCTTTTTAAGTTCGGCATCAATGTTCGGATAATCCAGCACCGCTTTGGGATGCACATTGATATTGTTATTGATGATAAATTCCAGACGCGCCAGACCCACCCCGCCGTTAGGGATTTGGGAAAAGTCAAAAGCCAGTTGTGGATTGCCCACGTTCATCATGATCTTGACCGGAATCTCGGGCATATCGCCACGACGGACTTCTTCCACTTCGGTTTCAAGGAAACCGTCGTAAATCCGGCCTTCGTCACCTTCTGCGCACGAAACAGTGACTTCAGCACCTTCTTTGAGGTCTTCTGTCGCTGTACCACAACCGACAACAGCAGGAATACCCAGTTCACGGGCGATAATGGCCGCGTGGCAGGTACGACCGCCACGATTGGTGACAATGGCCGAAGCGCGCTTCATGACCGGTTCCCAGTTCGGGTCTGTCATGTCAGTGACCAGCACATCGCCAGCCTGGACCTGATCCATGTCATTGATGTCTGAAACCACTCGGACCTTGCCAGAGCCGATTTTCTGACCAATGGCACGACCGGTGATCAGCACCTTGCCGGTTGCTTTCAGTTTGTAGCGCAACTGAACGTCACTACCGGTTTGCTGGGATTTCACTGTTTCGGGGCGAGCCTGCAGAATATACAGTTTGCCATCGATACCATCGCGACCCCATTCGATATCCATAGGGCGCTGGTAGTGTTTCTCGATAATGACCGCATAGCGTGCCAGCTCAATCACTTCGTCATCAGTCAGTGAGTAACGATTGCGTTCGGAAACGGGTACTTCGACGGTACTGACGGCATTTTCGCCGGGCTTGCGCTCCCCGTTGAATTCCATTTTGATCAGTTTGGAGCCGATGCGGCGACCCACGATCGGGTATTTCCCAGAAGCCAGTGTGGTCTTGAACACATAGAATTCGTCGGGATTGACGGCGCCCTGCACAACCGTTTCACCCAGTCCGTAGGAGGAAGTGATGAACACAACGTCGTTGAAGCCAGACTCGGTATCCAGCGTAAACATCACACCGGCGCTACCCTTGTCGGAACGCACCATGCGCTGGATACCGGCAGACAAGGCCACGTCTGCATGCGCATAGCCTTTGTGAACACGGTAGGAAATCGCACGATCGTTATACAGGGAGGCGAAAACGTGGCGGATTTTATCCAGCACGTCATCAATACCCGCTACGTTCAGAAAGGTTTCCTGCTGGCCGGCAAACGAGGCATCGGGCAAATCTTCAGCAGTCGCTGATGAACGTACGGCAAATGAACCCTTGCCATCGGCATCCAGCTCGGCGTAGGATTGACGAATCTGCTTTTCGAATTCTTCAGAAAATGGCGCCTCTGTAATCCAGTTGCGGATTTCGGCACCGGCCTGAGCCAGTTCGCGAACATCTTCCGGGTTCAGTGAGCTAAGACGATCAGCGATGCGCTTGTCCAGCCCGGAGGATTTGAGAAAATCGCGGAAAGCATCGGCAGTGGTGGCGAAACCGCCAGGTACACGAACCCCGGCGCTGGCCAGCTGACTAATCATTTCGCCAAGCGAGGCATTTTTCCCGCCAACTGAGTCAACATCCGACATGCGGAGTTTCTCGAATGGAACAACATACGACATTTAAGTCACCCTTAGATTAAAATGAAAGCTTATTTGATTAAAAAATGCGCAATTTTCTAATCAAATAAGCCTGAAACTATCGGCCAGGTACAAAGTACCATGATTGTACCGTCTTTTTCTACACTCACAGGATCAAATTGGAACATGCCAGAATCACAAAAAAAACGGACGGTATTCATCGTATCAGACGGCACGGGCATTACGGCAGAAACCTTCAGTCACTCGGTACTGTCGCAATTTAGCGCGGATTTTGATTTCACGCTATTACGCGAACCGTTTATTACGTCCGAGGAAAAGGCAGCCAAGGTCGCCGAAAAAATCAACGCCACTGCCCTGGAAGAAAACACGCCACCGCTGCTGTTCAGCACCCTGGTCAAACCTGAAATCCTGGCTGTCGTACAGCAGTCCAATTGTATTTTTCTGGATATTTTCGGGGCCTGCGTCAGCCAGCTTGAAACAGCACTGGACACCAAATCCCGCCCAACCATCGGTTTGTCACATCTGAGCGCCAGCTCCAAACAATACCGCAACCGTATTGAGGCGATCAATTTTACCCTTGCCCATGATGACGGCCAGTTCGTGCACGGCCTGAAAGAGGCCGACGTTATTCTGGTGGGAGTGTCACGTTGTGGAAAAACCCCCACCAGTCTTTACCTGGCCATGCAATATGCCATCAAGGCGGCCAATTTCCCTCTGATTCCCGAGGATTTTGAGCGTGGCGCGCTGCCCAAGACGCTGCTCCCCTATCGCAACAAGCTGTTCGGCCTGTCCATTCAGCCGGATCGCCTGTCCGAGGTTCGAAACGAACGTCGGCCTGACAGTCAATATGCGTCGATCAAGCAGTGTTTATATGAGGTCGGCGAAGCCGAACGCCTGATGAGACGAGAAAGCATAGAATGGCTATCGACCACGACCAAATCCATTGAAGAAATTTCTACAACGGTGATCCAGATACTGGGTCTTAAGTCTCCGTCGACAGGCTCCTATTGAAGTTCCGCCGCAAGGCCCGCGCCAGATGGCAGCGATCGGCCTTGCAAGGTCCGGCGTTGCAAGGATTGACAACGCAACCAATCAGCCGCGCATATGCTGGCGGCGCTGCTCGAATAGCAGAATCGCCGTCGCAACGGCGGCATTGAGCGACTCCACTGCATCGCTTTGCGGGATAAAGATACACTGGTCGGCAACCGTCAGGATATCGGGATGAACACCCTGCCCTTCATTGCCGACAACCCACAGACAGGCCGCGGGCAGCGCGTCCTCATACAGGCTGCGCGCGCCGGGCACAAGCGACGATGCCAGTATCGGCATATCCAGCCGGTCCCGGATATCCGGAAAATGCTGGTGCTCGTAAATATCCAGTGCAAAATGGGCGCCCTGCGCACTACGCAATACCTTGGGAGACCAGGCGCCAACACAGCCTGCTGACAGCAATATATCCTTGACACCAGCGGCAGCGGCCGTACGCAGAATCGTGCCCAAATTGCCTGGATCCTGCAGACGGTCCAGCCACAAGGCGGTGGTTGACAGCCGGCTGATGGCCGCAGGAACGGGACGCGTGGCGACAAACATGATGCCTTGCGGGGTTTGGACTGTGGCAATCGCATTAAATAAGGCGTCGGCAAGCAGATATTGGCGGGCCGTATCGGTGATCGCCAGCAGACGGGCAATCTCCGGTCGATCGACCGCAGAGGCTTGCACCAATACCGACTCGGGTGGATCATAGCGCTTCAGCCACTCTTCACACAGGTGCACACCTTCGAGCAGGATGCGGGTCTTGTCCCGTCCCGCCGCGACCTTCATGGCCTGCCGGACCACCAGATTGTCTTTTGACTGAATGTTTTTCATAAAAAATATCCCTGCTTAAGCAGGGATATTAACGCATTTCCGTTGCAGACCAAACCAGCTTGTCTGCACTTTATTTAAACGACGTCGGGCGATTTGTTACCGTCAAAATCAGTCCAGTATCTTTCCTGGTAGTTGTAGAGCTTGCACGCCTTGATGGTACGGAAATACCACGACCAGCTGAACATCTGAATCACGATTCGGCTGGGCAACATTTCTTCCAGCGTTTTCTGCGCCTTCTTCAGCTTGTACAGGGGAATACTCATATCAACGTGGTGTGCAGTGTGTTCCATGATATGGTGCATCAGGGCGCCGAACTTGAAGCGGAACATCATATGCACAGTCGTTGAAACGAACGGCTGCGCCTTGGCCCAGACGGCACGGTTATCATGCCAGACCACGCGGGTGTGCGTGTGCTGGATATAAACCACAAAGCCGATCATGTAAAACCAGAACAACAGTGGAATGAACCAGGCACATAGCACCAGCAACAATGCCGACTGTCCGGTTGCATGGGCGGCATAAAGCACGCCGCCAAGCCAGGCCAGGCCAAAAATACTAACCAGCAGGCCATCCCAGAAGAACACTTTGCGCTGGGTACCCATATAACCTTTTGTGGGGAACATCATGCGGTTCCACCAGATCTCTATAATGTAATAGATCCCCGCGCCCAGCGGGCCGCGATACACCCGCTCCATAAAGCGCCGCATGGGAGAAAGCGCGTCGTATTCTTCTTTTGTCTTGGGGCACCAGACAAAATCCATACCCTTGAGATTGGTAAAACCGTGGTGAACCACATTATGTCCCACATCCCACAAACTGTAAGGCGACACGGCCGGCAGAAAAGCGAGACGGCCAATCCATTTATTGAGCTTGCGGTGCGGTGTCAGGCTTTGGTGGCAGGCATCATGGCCAATGATGAAGAGACGACCAATCACAAAACCGGCAACCAGCGCACAAATGAGCTTGAGCCACCAGGCCGACAGAAAGATCGTACCGGCCAGCAGGGCCAGCAACAAGGTGTAATCAACAAACAGCAGCAGAAACGCGCGAAACGTATTCTGTTGCGAGATGGGAATCAGCCAACTGCGAATAATTTTCCGGTGTGGCAATTCTGCATCGGGCGCAATAGGAGTAAATTTCGTTTCCATTATGTAATTTTCATGTCGGGTATCCCCGCAAATAGGCAATACATATTGTACTGGTAATAGGCTTCAGCTACGTGTCAATTTAATGCAATGTTTTATTTAGTGCACGTTTCAGGAAGAAAAACCGATTTTCGGTGCATTCTGCAGCCCATTTACAGACATTAACGCTCGATTTAACAATTCGAACGCGTGGATGTGGAGAGAGTAGTTCCGATTCTACGCCAAAATACCCTCTCTTGTCTGCACCGTTATCAGTTTACGGATCGGGGCGAACGTGCTGCGGTGCACCGGACAGGGGCCGTGGGCTTTCAGGCGCGCCAGATGCAGCGCAGTGCCATATCCCTTGTGCTGGTCAAATGCATACTGCGGATACTGCTCATGCAATTGCAGCAGTTGCGCATCCCTGGCTGTCTTTGCCAATATAGAGGCCGCTGAGATGCAGGCATGCAGGGTATCACCCTTTACCACCGCGTGGCATGGAACACCCAGACCCTTAGGCACCTGGTTTCCATCAATCAGGGCCAGCTCTGCTGTCAGTCGTTCCCCGGAGGCTGTCAGCCCTTCAAGAGCGCGCTTCATTGCCAGCATTGTCGCAGCCAGAATATTTAACTGGTCGATTTCCGCCACAGAGGCGCTGGCGATGGACCAGGCAAGGGCTTCTTCACGAATGCACAGTGCAAGGCTTTCACGTCGGGCGGCCGACAGTGTTTTTGAATCCGCCAGTCCGCTAATTGGCCGCTCCGGATTCAAAACAACGGCAGCCGCAAAGACATCCCCGGCCAGCGGCCCCCTGCCCGCTTCGTCGATACCCGCCGTCATGCGTGGTAGAGGCAGATTACCGAACAGGGGCAGGTCAGCGTTGGGCTGTCGCAAGAATCGCCTCCGCTGCCAGTCTTGCCGTGTCGCGATTGAGCTCGCGGTGCAGCTGACGAAATTTTTCTTCAGTTTGTGCTATATACGTGGTGTCGGTCAGTGCCCGAACGCAGGCGCTAGCCAGATTGGCCGGCGTGGCGGCCTCCTGCAGCAACTCGGGCACCGCAAATTCACGCAGCAAAACATTGGGTAAGCCGACCCATGGCAGCGAGGGGCCATCCTGCCCGGCCTTCCATTCCATCAGCCGGCGCATCAGCGGCGTGAGTACATAAGAAATAACCATGGGCCGCTGAAACAGGGCTGTCTCCAGCGTCGCCGTCCCACTGGCAACCAGTGCAGCATCACAGGCCTCCATAATGTCCCAGGCGATGGGATGGTCAGCCACACGATTGCGAAAACAGTGCAGATTTTTCACCGGATAGCGCTGGGCAATCACGTTAAATTGTGCCTGACGGGCCTCGTTAACCAGCGGCACAATAAACCGCAGCGCAGGATCCTCTTTTTGCAGAAGGCTGGCCGCCTGCAGGAAACGCGGGGCCAGTTCGGCAACTTCCGAAGCCCGGCTCCCCGGCAAAATAGCCAGTACCTTTCCGTCCGGTTCGAGGCCCAGGCGCAAACGTGCCTGCAGTTTATCGGGTTGGACAGGGATCTGGGCCGCCAGCGGATGGCCCACGTAGGTGACCGGTACGCCTTCCTTGCGATAGATTTCTTCTTCAAAAGGAAACAGCACCAGCATATGGGAAACTGCCTCACGGATCTTGTGAATTCTCTCGTAACGCCAGGCCCAGATGGATGGACCCACAAAATGAACCGTAGGAATACCGCGCTGGCGAATATGATGCTCGAGCCGCAGATTGAAATCAGGCGCATCGACACCAACAAAGACATCGGGCCGCAGCTTTAATACGGAGGATCGAAAGCGCAAATACGTGTGAATAAGCCGGGGAAGATTTTTTAACGCATCCACGTAGCCGAACACGGACAAATCGTCCATCGGATAGTGCAGTTGCATTCCCTGCTGCTGCATCTCGGGACCGCCGATGCCGGACGCCTGCAGCCCCGAATCACGCGCGCGTATGCCTTGTATGATCCTGGAGGCGAGCAGATCACCCGAAGGCTCGCCCGCCACCATTGACAATACCAGACTCATCCCCGGCTGACGCCCCGCGAGGCTGTTTCGAAGAAGTGTACAAACGGCTCCAGCACGCTGGCAGTATCGGGATGATCTTTCTGATAGCGAACGATTTCTTCTGTCGCTTCAATGGTGCTCAGCTTGCGCATATAAATGATTTTATAGGCGTCTTTGATGGCGTGAATCTGTTCTGGCGTAAAGCCACGGCGCTTGAGCCCCTCGGAATTGATGCCGGCTGGCCGATAAGGTTGTCCTGCGCCCAGAATGTAGGGTGGAATATCCTGACGAATCGCACTCATGCCACCAGTCATGGAATGGGCGCCGATATGAATATACTGATGCGCAGCAGAACTGCCGCCGACAATAGCCCAGTCGTCGATATGAATGTGACCGGCCAGCTGAACGGAATTGGCCAGGATGGTGTGGCTGCCGATCTGGCAATCGTGGGCAATATGAACGTATGCCATGATCCAGTTATCATCGCCCAGGCGTGTTGTGCCTACGTCCTGTGTCGTACCGGTGTTAATGGTCACAAACTCGCGGATGGTATTGCCATCGCCAATTTCCAAAGAGGTTTTTTCACCGGAATATTTCTTGTCCTGCGGATTACCACCAATAGAACAAAAACGATAGAACACGTTGTTTTTGCCGATCGTGGTCAGCCCGTCGATGACGCAATGTTCGCCAACAACGGTGCCTTCGCCAATCGTGACATCGGCGTGAATGACGGAATAGGCACCTACCCGCACGGAAGGATGTAACTTTGCGCCATCATGAATAATGGCGGTGGGATCAATAAGTTTGGTCATTGCTCGTCCAGATCACGAATTGCGCACATGATCGCAGCCTCGGCTACAACTGCCCCGTCGACGGTGGCACGTGCACTGTATTTACAGATGACTTTGCTGATACGGTCAGCAGTAACTTCCAGTTGAAGCTGGTCTCCAGGAATGACAGGCTTGCGAAAACGCGCACCGTCTACGCCGACCAGATAGTAGGCCTTGCGTGAAATATCGTGTTTGCAGGAACCATCCTCTTCTGCAAAGGAAAAGATAGCCGCAGCCTGGGCCATCGCTTCTATAATAAGCACACCAGGCATGACCGGCCGACCCGGGAAATGTCCGTTGAAAAATGGCTCATTTACCGTCACATTCTTAATGGCAATAATGCTTTTACCCGGCACCATTTTCAGGACTCTGTCTACAAGCAGCATCGGATAGCGATGTGGAAGCCGCGCCATAATGCCTTGAATATCTACTTGCATGAATAATCCTGTAATTGAAATCGATGGTTATAGGGATGGGGGTATTTTAGACAATTTCGCTGGAAAATAGCGAGGCTTCGACGATCGGCCGGATATTATGCCTTTTCCAGCGCGCGAATGCGACGACGCAATTGGGCAAGCTGCAGCAGAACCGCTGCATTCTTCTGCCAGGCTGAGTGCTCGGCCAGCGGGTACACACCGGTATAGCGCCCCGGCTTGCGAATGTCGGACATCACGCCGCTGGCGCCGGAAATATGCACATCATCGCCCAGCGTAATATGGCCTGCGAGCATGGCTGCACCCGCAATAGTGCAGCGCTTGCCTATGGTTGTGGAGCCGGCGATGCCGACACAACCGGCCATTGCAGTATGGTCTCCAACCTGTACGTTGTGCCCGATCATGATCAGATTGTCCAGCTTCACATCATTGCCAATGACGGTATCATCCAGTGCACCGCGATCAATCGTGGTGTTCGCGCCGACTTCGACATCGTTCCCGAGCGTCACACCGCCAAATTGAACGATTTTGGACCAGCCACCCGGCTCCTGCGTTGCATCCGGGGCAAAACCGAAGCCATCGGCCCCCAGCACGGCACCGCTATGGATAATGCAGCGCGCGCCCATGCGGACATCTGCATACAAGGTTACACGGGCATGTAACAGACTATCAGCGCCAATCTCGCATTGGCGGCCAATGACGCAGGAAGGGCCAATGGTCACGCCATCGGCAATCTGTACGTTTTCTTCGATCACCGCATGCGGGCCGATGGCAACGTTATTGCCAATGCGGGCGCTTTCATGAATGACGGCTGTGGGATGGATCGTGCGCGCAAGCCGGGCAATACGCTGTTTCTCAAACCATTGACTCAGGCGTGAATACAGCAGATATGGATTTTCGCAACATACTACCAGAAAGGGCGTATGTGATGGGAGATGCTCAAGCGCCCGGGCGGGCAGCATGACCGCAGCCGCCTTTGTCGTCGCTAATTGTTCAAAAAATTTGGGATTGGACAGAAAGCTGATTGACTGCGCACCGGCATGCGTCAGGGAGGCGATACCCGTGATGACCGGCATCGCCCTGCCCTGCGGATTTTTTATTTCCCACTCCAGACCCTGTGTATCGGCTGCGCTAAGCAGGCGGTCCAGCGTTACCGCTTGAACAGTCTCTGGATCCTGCGCCATGCTTATTTACCGTTATCGAGAGCTTTGATAACCGTATCGGTAATGTCAATACGCGGACTGACGGTTACCGCATCCTGCACAATCAGGTCGTAATTCTCTTTTTCAGCAATATTTTTGATCGCTGCATTTGCCTTTTCGACAATGCCGGAAAAGGCTTCATTGCGACGGCGGTTGAAATCTTCCTGAAATTCACGACGCTTGCGCTGCAGATCGGTATCGAGATCGGACAATTCACGCTGGGCCTTGGTGCGGTCTGCATCAGACATGACAGGCGCGTTCTTGTCGAAATTTTCATACTTGGTGCGCAACGTACTGGCCAGCTTCTGAAGTTCAGCGTCGCGTTTTTTGAACTCACCTTCGATTTTGGTCTGGGCGTCTTTGGCTGGTGCGGAATCACGCAGAATTTTTTCTGTATTGACAAAACCGATTTTGATATTGGAAACCGGAGCACTGTCAGCCGCAGCCGGTGCTGAAGAGGCATTCGCCGGTTTTTTGTCAGCAGCTTTGCCGGCAGTTTGTGCAAATGCAACAGAAGATGCAGAAACGCCGAGCACAGTAGCCACAAGCAACTGGTTAATTGTGCGTTTGTTGAACTTCGTATGTGCCAAGCTAAAACTCATATACATTAACCTTCAGAGAAAAAATTGATTATAGCGTTAAAAAGCAGGCGATGACGTCTGTCGCCCACCTGAGGCGACTGCAGACGTGTTACAACAGACTACTCGCGGCAATAGAATTAGAATGAAGTACCAATCTGGAATTGGAACTTCTGCTTGTTATCGCCAGGCTTGGGTCTGATCGGATGCGCATAGGAAATTTCCAGTGGCCCCAGCGGGGACTGCCAGGACAAACCTACACCAGCCGAATAGCGCCAGCCGCATGGATCCTCGACAATTCCACCTTCATCAGCATTACCGGTCGTGCAGGTTGACTTCCCTGTTGTGCCAATCCTGCCAGCATCGGCAAAGACAAACCAGCGCAATGAACGGTCATTATGTGTACCAGGGAACGGCAGATACAATTGGACATTACCAACCACCCGGGTTGAACCGCCAAGATAATCGCCTGAAACCGGATCGCGGGCACCCAGAGAAGCGCCCTCATAGCCACGTACCGAGCCAATACCACCGGCATAAATGTTCTTGATGACCGGGAACGGCTTGTCTTTAGACAGTGAGCGGCCATAGTCGGCACTCAGATTGAAGGCCAGCGTATAGTCCTTGCCCAGAGGGAGGTAATACTGCTGCTGCGCACTTAACATGTAATATTTCAGATCACCTACGCCCAATGTACCCTGTACGGAGCTCAGATAACCGCGCGTTGGCGCCAGCGCGTTGTCACGGGTGTCTTTTCTCCAGCCCAGATTGAGCATCAGGACATTAGTAGACTCGCCATAATCATCCACAAAGTCCCGATAGGCCTTAGGAATCAGATAGCCGGAATCTTCGCTTGGTAACTTGATTTTGCTGTTTTCGAAGGTTGCACCCAGGATGATCCGGTCATTCTCGGAAATGGGTACTCCAAAGTTCATTCCCAGGCCGATAGTGCGGGTGCGATAGGAATCCTCATCCTGCTCAACGTTATAGTTAAGCGGCGTTTCGGTACGATAGTACAGCGAAGTGGTGCGACTGATGCCGCTGGTTGTCCAGTACGGATCGGTATGGGTCAGGCTGATATTACGATAGCGTTTACTGGTGTTTACCTGCAAACCAAGATCGGTGCCGGAACCAAAAATATTTTCCTGGCTGATACCGGCAGTAAATGACAGTTTGTCTGTCGTACCATAACCGACACCGAGATTGATCAGGCCGGTCGGCTTTTCCTTGACGTCCACATTCACATCAACCTGATCGTCGGTACCGGCAACCGGCATCTGTGTCACGTCGACGCTGTTGAAATAACCAAGACGATTGATCCGGTCCTTGGACTGGGACAAACGGTTTTCATCGTACCAGCCGGCTTCCTGCTGGCGCATTTCGCGTCGGATGACTTCATCACGCGTGCGCACGTTACCGCCAATATCGATACGGTTTACATATACGCGACGACCGGGGTCGACAAAAAAGGTCAGATCGGCTTCCTGGGTTTCCTTATCGGTTACCGGATTGGCATTTACGTTGGCAAACGCGTACCCCAGGCCACCCAGATAGTTCTTGATGGCATCGGTCGTTTCTTTCGCCCGTTCTTCACTATATGTTTCACCGGGCTTAGGTACGATTAATGCCTGCAGCTCATTATTCAACCCCATCAGGTTACCCGCCAGTTGCACCTTGCGCAATTTATAAGGCTTGCCTTCATTGACGGTCAGGTTGATCGATATATCTTCACGATCGGGGGTGATATTGACCTGTGGCGAATCCATGGAGAAATCCAGATAGCCGCGATCCAGGTAATATTTGCGAATATTTTCCGTATCCGTATCCAGTTTTTCACGCGAATATTTATCCGTGCCCGTATACCAGGTCATATAGCCGGGTGTGGTCATGTCCATCTGATCGCGCAACGTGCCTTCGGAGAAGGCTTCATTGCCTACAAAATGGATGTCACGAATACGCGAGATACCGCTTTCCTGCACATTGAAGCTGATGCCGACCCGGTTATTGGGCAATGGCGTAATTGCTGAAGTGACTTCTGTGCCATAATGACCTTTTGAAACATATTGCGACCGAATTTCGTTTTTGGCTCGTTCAAGCAGGGCTTCATCGTATGCGCGCCCTGCGCCGAAGCCCACGCCCGACAGTGTTTCGGTAATGGTTTTGCTATCAAAGGCCTTCATGCCATCGAACGTGACCGATGAAATGACCGGACGTTCTACCACATCTACGTACACAATCCGATTGCGCGTGGAAATATTGACGTCATTGAACAGCCCGGTAGCAAAAAGCCGCTTGACCGAGTCTGTCGCTTCTGCTTCTGTAAACTGTTTGCCCACACGGGCCGGAACGTAATTGAACAGGGTTGCCGGATCAGTACTGCGTAAACCCCTTACCTGAATATCCTGCACCACGAATGGTGCAAATGCAAAAGATGCCTGCGGAAGAATGAGCATTGCGACCAGAGCCGGGATCGCTTTCTTTTTCATTGAACTAAGCTGTCTCAAAGACATTCGGACTTTCCTTGTGGATTCGGATATGCATAAGCGCTAAATTGTATGTCAGAACGCAGCGTCTTGTCAGCAAAATCCTTGTATGTTAGTACGTTAGAGGCCATACAGATGTTACCCGGTAATTCTCATAACATCATTGAGAAATGCCACGACCATCAGAGCCAGCAGCAGCATATAGCCCACCGCCAGCCCCTTCTCCTGCACAAATGCCGGCAAGGGACGGCCCCGCAGGATCTCGAAAAACGCAAATAGCATTTGCCCACCATCCAGACCGGGGATAGGAATCAGATTAAGTACACCGATACTGATGGTGATGAGGGCGATGAACTCCACGAATCGCTCCAGCCCCAGACTGGCAGACTTGCCGGCATAATCGGCAATGGTGACCGGTCCGCTGATATTCTTCCAGGACACCTGGCCTATGAGCATTTTGCCCAGCATTTTTACCGAAAACCAGGCAGTATCGAGTGTACGTGTCGTAGCCAGCGCCACGCTTTCAAATACGCCGTAGCGTACGAATGTCATTGGATACCCGGACTGCAGCGCTACGCCGATCTTACCCTGCGATACGCCATCCGTGCCCTGCGTCGGGCGAGGCGTGACGTCCAGGGTGAGGCGCTGACCATCGCGCAGCACAACCAGGGGCACCCGCTGCCCGCCGTTTCGCTCGATTTCTTCGATAAACGCCCGAGCATCCGGCTCCACGCGGCTGCCTGCCTGCATAATGACATCACCCTGTTTTATTCCGGCTGCCTCGCCGGCACCGCCGGCAATCACCTGCGCTGCTACGGGGGGCGGCGCATCAATATCCAGTCCGTTCAGTCTGGACAAATTCACCCCTTCAAGATCCTTAGGCGCCGGCAGTAAGGCAATCGTCACATCTCTATCGGTATTGTTCTGAGCACGCAGCTGCAAGGTGACAGACTGCCCCAGAATCATGGGCTCCAGCAACTGCTGCTGCAATTGGGTCCAGGAATGGATGGTGGTACCATTGACGCCGACCACCTGATCTCCTTTCTTCACACCCGCGACCTGCGCCGGCGTTCCATTTTCCGGCGCGCCCAGTATTGCCTTCGGCACATTACTGCCTGCCATATACATGACAGAATAAATAAGAATGCCCAGCAGCAGGCTGAAGGCAGGCCCTGCTGCAAAAATCAGCATACGCTGCCAGGGCGACTTCTCACTCATGGCTCCCCTACCCGGCCGGCCCATGGCGCCCGCCTCGGGTTCGGCCTGCGGCTTGACGTACCCACCCAGCGGCAGCGCCGAAATAACCCATTCGGTGCCATGCCTGTCGCGTCGACTAAGCAGCACCTTACCAAAGCCCAGCGAAAACCGCTCCACATACACGCCGCACACTCTTGCGGCCAGATAGTGCCCCAATTCATGAAAAGCAACGACGATACTGATCGTAATGATGAAAAATACAATACTGGAGAGCATAATAATCAGACTGAAGCAGGTAAAAACGCCCTGGCGCGTTCGCGAACCAGGAGGTCTAGCTGGAAAACATCATCAATGTGACCGATAGCGCTGTCCTGACCGCTTTGCCAGTTCAGCGCCTGCTCAATCACTTGGGCGATTTGGGTAAAACGCAGCCCTCCTTGCAGGAAATGAGCGACAGCGATCTCATTGGCTGCATTCAGGGCAATGCATTCGGCCTGGCCTGCACGTAACGCTTCAAACGCCAGTTTCAGACAGGGAAACCGCCCAAAATCGGGAAGCGAAAAATTCAGTTGCTGCAGCTTGCGCAAATCAAAGGCAGGCGTATTGCTATCGATGCGCTCCGGATATCCCATTACATAAGAGATCGGGATGCGCATATCCGTATTACCCAGTTGGGCCAATAGAGACCCATCAATAAACTCGACCATGGAGTGGACGGTGCTTTCCGGATGAATAACGACATCGATCCTGTCGGCAGGCAAGCCGAACAGAAAATGCGCCTCAATCACTTCCAGGCCTTTATTGAGCATGGTAGCCGAATCTACGGATATTTTCTGCCCCATACTCCAGTTAGGATGACGACAGGCCTGTTCCGGCGTCACATGCTCCAGTTCCTCTATAGCCGTATTCCGAAACGGGCCGCCCGAGGCAGTAAGAATAAGCCGCTGTATGTGCTGTTGTTCCCGGCCATTTTGCAGGCACTGGAAAATGGCATTGTGTTCACTATCCACAGGCAATAACTGCGCGTTATGGGCCTGTACCGTTTGCATAAACAGCGAACCCGCAGCAACCAACGCCTCTTTGTTGGCCAGTAAAATACGCTTGCCCGCCTGCGCCGCCTCAAATGCCGATGCCAGGCCGGCGATGCCTACAATCGCCGCCACCACACAATCGGTTTCTGGATCCCGGGCTGTTTCGCACAGCCCCCGTTCGCCCATCCTGATCTCTGGCAGCGCCTGATGGGCAGGCCAGTTCGCGCGAAACACATCAACCGCAGCAACGTCGGGAACGATCACAACTTTGGCCCCAAACTCAAGCGCAAGCTGCGCCAGCTTCTGCATACGTCGCTGGGCGCTAAGTGCATACACACTGAACCTATCTGGATGGCGGCGCACAATATCAAGCGTACTGTCACCAATCGAGCCGGTTGCTCCGAAAATCGTAATATTCTGCATGGATCTTCTTTTCCGGAAAAGTGTTTGGGCGCGAGCGCCGTTTAATAATAATGCCGGATCAGCATCCACAGGGCAAGCACCAGCGGCGTAACCGAGAGGATCGAATCAAACCGGTCCCAGAAGCCACCATGCCCAGGCAGCAGATTGCTTGAATCCTTGACGCCGGCACGGCGCTTGATCAGCGATTCAAACAAATCGCCGATCATGGAATAGATAGCCAGCACCGCACCCACCAACAACACCACAACAGCGGGAAAATACTGGTGCACGTACGCTGCAAAACTGCCTTCGATAAACATGGTGGCCAGCATCCAGATAACCGCCGCAACCAAACCGCAGATCGCACCAGATCGGGTTTTGCCCGGACTGATGGCAGGCGCCAGTTTGGCTCCGCCGAAATGCTTGCCGCCAAAATAGGCGAAGGTGTCTGCGCACCAGATAACGGCCAGAAACGAGAAAATGAACCAGGCCCCATGTTGTTGGTGCAGCATGGCCAGCGCCAGCGCGCTGCCGCCAACGATAATGATAGCAGCCAAGCTGATGAGCGTACTCGCCGCTGTACGCTGCGTATCAGCACGACTCAGAATAAAGGGCACCACCACAGTCCAGAACAGCGCGCCCAATGCAGCAACAGCAGTGGCCATCTGCCCCATCCAGCCAGCCCATGGCGCCCCTGGAATTGCGGCACCGGGTCCGACTACCGCTATATCATCAAACCCGGAGATCGCTACCCATCCGGCCGCAATCAGATAAACAAGGGCAATCATTCGGGCCGCGCTGGCCGTAGCGGTTAAGCGCAGCCATTCCCACATAGCAATCGCACTGGCGATGGCAATGAAAACGCGAAAACTGACTGGTGGCAAAAACACGGTAACCAGCAACAGAACGATCAACAGAACGACCGCAGTAATGATGCGCTGCAATAACATGCGCTCTCCTTCAGGCGGACGGGGAATCATCCGAAATTTGCGCGCTGGTCCGGCCAAATCGGCGTTCCCGCCCACGATACCACTCTATGGCCCGATCCATGTCTTTGGCACCGAAATCAGGCCAGTAACAGTCGGTAAAATACAATTCGGTATAGGCAAGCTGCCAGACGAGAAAATTGGAAATACGGCTTTCGCCGCCTGTACGGATAAACAGGTCGGGTTCCGGCGCCCAGTGCATGCACAGATATTCATTGAGCATTTGCTCGGATACCTGCTCTGTCTCCTGGGCCAGTTCCGGATGAGCCTGCAACATTTTGCGAAATGCCTGCAGGATATCCCAGCGGCCGCCGTAGTTGGCCGCAATGGTCAGTGTCAGGCCGCTATTGCCATTGGTCACGGCTTCAGCGTCCCGGATCAGTTTCTGTAAATAAGGCTCGAACGGCGACAGATCACCCACGACCCGCAGCCGGACATTATTGCTGTTCAGGCGAGACACTTCCTTTTCCAGCGCCTGCACAAAGAGCTTCATGAGCAGCGACACCTCTTCCTGCGGCCTGCGCCAGTTTTCTGAACTGAATGCAAACAAGGTCAGGTAGTCAATGCCGTTGGCACCGCAATATTCCACCACCCTTCGTACCGCCTGCACCCCTTTGGCATGCCCGGCCGTTCGGGGCATGAACCGGCGGGTTGCCCAGCGCCCGTTGCCATCCATGATAATGGCGATGTGCCTGGGTATGCTGCCGGTCTCCGGAACGCAGAGTGTGGAACTTGATTTCATGAGTTGATCTATTCAGTTATAAACAATGCCGTAAAAAAGTACCGGCACGATCAAACCGTCATGATTTCAGCTTCTTTCTGCGCAACGATCTTGTCGATTTCAGCAACGAAGCGATCGGTGAGCTTTTGGATGACATCCTGGGCGCGACGGTCGTCGTCCTCGGAAATGTCTTTATCCTTGAGCAATTTTTTAAAGCCGTCGTTCGCATCACGGCGCAGATTGCGGACCGCCACCTTGGCGTCTTCGCCTTCGTTTTTGATCACTTTTACCAGATCACGACGACGATCTTCTGTTAAGGCGGGCATAGGAACGCGGATGCTATCTCCCATGGACACCGGATTGAGACCCAGGTCGGATTCACGAATTGCCTTTTCAATAGGGCCAGCCATCTGCTTTTCCCAGGGCTGAACGCTCAGGGTGCGGGCATCGACCACATTGACTGCCGCCACCTGGCTGACAGGTACGGCAGAACCATAATAGTCCACAGAAACGTGATCGAGAATGCCGGCAGTGGCACGACCGGTGCGAATTTTGGACAAATTCGTTTTCAGCGTGTCCAGTGATTTGTTCATACGGCTCTCAGCCGATTTCTGCAATTCGGAGATACTCATTTCTATCCTTTATACGTGTACGAGCGTGCCTTCATCTTCACCGCAAACCGCGCGGGCAAGCGCCCCGGGTTTGTTGATGGAAAACACCTTGATGGGCAGTTTCTGGTCGCGACACAGCGCAAACGCCGTGGCATCCATAATTTCCAGGCGACGCGTAATCACTTCGTCGAAGCTGATACGGGAATAGCGGGTCGCAGTGGGATCTTTATTGGGGTCAGCTGAATACACACCGTCAACTTTGGTTGCTTTCAGGACGATCTCTGCTCCAATTTCTGCGCCTCGCAATGCGGCAGCCGTGTCAGTTGTGAAAAAGGGATTGCCGGTGCCTGCTGCAAATATGACAACTTTGTTTTCTTCCAGATAGCGCAACGCCTTGGGGCGGATATACGGCTCGATGACCTGGTCGATATTCAGGGCAGATTGTACGCGGGTGACGACGCCGTGCCCTTTGAGTGCATCCTGCAACGCCAGCGCATTCATGACGGTAGCCATCATACCCATGTAGTCAGCGGTTGCACGGTCCATGCCCTGTGCGCCGGGCGCAACACCGCGGAAAATATTACCGCCACCAATGACAATGGCCAGCTCCACGCCCATACGCGAAACCTCGGCAATTTCACCGGTCATGCGATTGATGGTACTGCGGTTGATTCCGTAGGCGTCTTCGCCCATTAATGCTTCACCCGAAAGTTTTAAAAGCACACGTTTGTATTTGCTGCTCATGGCCGAACTACCTTAGAAAATTGACACGCTATTGTAACCACTCTGGCTACCACATTTACGGAATTCAAAAAGAATCCCCTTAAAAGGGGATGCTTTGGACTGATAACCCGTAAGGGATCAGGTGGCCTGTATTATATGGCCGGAATATTACGGGACGCGCTTTCCTGTACCAGGAAAAACGCGACCGTAATAACGAGAAATTAGTTACCGGCAGCTGCCGCAGCAACTTCTGCGGCAAAGTCAGTTGATTTTTTCTCGATACCTTCGCCAACCACGAACAGAGAAAAGCGGCTGATTGCGCCTTTTCTCTCTTTGAGCATTTGCTCAACGCTTTGCTTGTCGTTTTTAACGAAAGGCTGGT